>NZ_VPBT01000023.1:0-49554 GCF_013418555.1 Acinetobacter sp. YH12134
CACCGAATTTCTTCGCACATACAGTTGCAATTGCAGCTGTTAAAGTTGTTTTACCATGGTCAACGTGACCGATTGTGCCCACGTTAACGTGTGGCTTATTACGTTCAAACTTAGCCTTAGCCATGTTCATCTTCCTTTGTAGATTACTCATGCAGGATCACTGCATGAGCATTAGATTTTAACTATAAAATTAGTTAGGCAATATAGTAATCGAAAGATTACTCGTCGTCACCTTTTTTACCGCCAGCTTGGAACTTAGCGATGATGCCTTCCGCCACGTTACGTGGAGTTTCAGCGTATTTAGCAAATTCCATAGAGTAAGTCGCACGACCTTGAGACATAGAACGCATTTGAGTCGCGTAACCGAACATCTCAGCCAGTGGAACTTCAGCACGGATTGCTTTAGTACCGCCAGGTAAATCGTCCATACCTTGAACCATACCACGACGACGGTTTAAGTCACCCATGATATCGCCCATGTAGTCTTCTGGAGTTTCTACTTCAACTTTCATGATTGGTTCAAGAAGAACAGGATCTGCTTTCATGAAACCGTCACGGAATGCGTAAGAACCCGCCATTTTGAACGATAATTCGTCAGAGTCGACATCGTGGTAAGAACCGTCGAACAATGTCGCTTTGATGCCAACGACTGGGTAACCAGCAAGGACACCATTCTTCATACGTTCTTGGATACCTTTGTCAACCGCACCGAAGAATTCTTTAGGTACTACACCACCAACAACTTCTTCAGCGAACTCGTAGTCTTTACCAGTTTCAGGATCAAGCGGTTCTAAACGTACGTATACGTGACCGAATTTACCTTTACCACCAGTTTGACGAACGAATTTACCTTCTTGTTCGATTGATTTCTTGATCGTTTCACGGTAAGCAACCATTGGTTTACCAATGTTCGCTTCAACGTTGAATTCACGCTTCATACGGTCAACGATGATGTCAAGGTGAAGCTCACCCATACCAGCGATGATAGTCTGACCAGATTCTTCGTCTGTGAATACGCGGAACGATGGATCTTCTTTCGCTAAACGGCCAAGCGCAACTGACATTTTTTCTTGGTCAGCTTTGGTCTTAGGTTCAACAGCCAATTGAATTACTGGCTCTGGGAATTCCATACGCTCAAGTGTGATTACGTTGTTTTCGTCACACAGTGTATCACCCGTAGTCGTGTCTTTAAGACCTACACACGCCGCGATGTCGCCCGCACGAATTTCTTCGATGTCGTGACGGTCGTTTGCGTGCATCTGTACAATACGGCCAATACGTTCACGTTTCATTTTCACTGGGTTGTAAACAGGGCTACCTGCTTTCAGAACACCTGAGTAAACACGTACGAACGTTAAGTTACCTACGAATTTGTCGTTCATGATTTTGAACGCAAGCGCAGAGAACGGAGCATCGTCAGACGCTTCACGAGAACCTTCGGTTTCATCTTTGTCGTCTAGGATACCTTTGATCGCTTCTACGTCTGTAGGCGCTGGAAGGAATTCAATCACTGCGTCCAACATACGTTGAACACCTTTGTTTTTGAACGCCGAACCACACATCATTGGTTGGATTTCACCAGCCAAAGTACGTTGACGAAGACCAGCTACGATTTCTTCTTTAGAAAGGTCGCCTTCTTCCAGGTATTTGTCCATGAGTTCTTCTGATGCTTCAGCAGCAGCTTCAACCATGTTTGTACGCCATTCTTCAGCTGTATCTTGCAGATCAGCAGGAATGTCGCCGTATTCAAACTTCATACCTTGAGAAGCTTCGTCCCAGATGATTGACTTCATTTCGATTAAGTCAACAACACCTGTGAATGTGTCTTCTGCGCCCACTGGAACAACGATTGGCACTGGGTTCGCACCAAGACGTGTTTTCATTTGCTCAACAACGCGGAAGAAGTTCGCACCAGTACGGTCCATTTTGTTTACGAACGCAATACGAGGCACTTTATATTTGTTCGCCTGACGCCATACAGTTTCAGACTGAGGCTGTACACCACCTACAGCACAGTAAACCATACACGCACCGTCAAGAACACGCATAGAACGCTCAACTTCGATTGTGAAGTCAACGTGTCCCGGGGTGTCAATTACGTTAATACGGTGTTGGTCGAACTGGTTAGCCATACCTTTCCAGAAGCATGTTACAGCTGCTGAAGTAATGGTAATACCACGTTCCTGCTCTTGTTCCATCCAGTCAGTTGTTGCTGAACCTTCGTGAGTTTCACCTAGTTTGTGGCTCTCACCTGTGTAGAACAAAATACGTTCAGAAGTGGTTGTTTTACCTGCGTCAATGTGCGCAGAGATACCAATGTTACGGTAACGAGAAATTGGGGTTTGACGTGCCATGATTTCTAGCATTCCTAAATTTTGTTGTTTAAAACAGGACGCTTTAAGCTGCATAGCAACTTAAAGCGCTTTGATGACAAACTAGTGACAACTAAATTCATCACCCTCCTGATTAGGTCCTGTTTTATCCGCTTAGAAACGGTAGTGAGAGAAGGCTTTGTTGGCTTCAGCCATACGGTGCACATCTTCACGTTTTTTAACCGCTGCGCCTTTACCTTCAGCTGCATCAAGCAACTCACCAGCAAGACGTAAAGCCATAGTTTTTTCAGAACGCTTAGCAGCAGCATCTACTAACCAACGCATCGCTAGAGCAGTACGACGGGATGGGCGTACTTCCATAGGAACTTGATAAGTAGCACCACCAACACGGCGTGCTTTTACTTCAACCATAGGACGAACTTTTTCAAGCGTAGCTTCAAAAAATTCAACTGGGTCTACTTTGTTTTTTTCTTGAACGCGGTCTAAAGCACCGTAAACGATACTTTCAGCAATAGATTTTTTACCATCTTGCATTACGTGGTTCATGAATTTAGCGATTGTTTGGCTGCTGAACTTAGGATCCGGAAGGATTTCACGAGCAGCGACTACGCGACGTCTTGGCATTTTAAAACTACCTATAAATATGACACTTCAGGTTAATCCAGCAGTAGCATAAAGTGTCGTATGCATTCGCTGGCCTTACTATACGTCGCTTGAATATTCACAAAATAAATGCAGAAATCAGACAAGCGAGACGATAAAGGATTGCAGTTCTAACGAACTAAGAGCTTAATCTCGAAAGATTATTTCTTAGGACGTTTAGTACCGTATTTAGAACGTGACTGGTTACGATCTTTCACGCCAGCACAGTCTAAAGAACCACGAACGGTATGGTAACGTACACCTGGTAAGTCTTTAACACGACCACCACGGATCAGAACAACACTGTGCTCTTGCAGGTTATGGCCTTCACCACCGATATAGCTAGAAACTTCGAAACCTGAAGTTAAGCGAACACGGCAAACTTTACGCATTGCTGAGTTAGGTTTTTTAGGTGTAGTTGTGTAAACACGTGTACAAACACCACGACGTTGTGGACAAGCCTTCAACGCAGGAACTTTAGATTTTTCAACTAAAGTCGTACGACCCTTACGGATCAACTGATTTGTTGTTGCCATGTGGCAATTCTCCCGTTAATAAAAAGCCCCAAAAACATACTACTTTTTGAGGGCATGCAATTGTAAGTCAAGATACTAAAATGGTCAATATTCGACAGACCGGCAAATATTGACCATTCCCGCATTAAAGGCTGATTTTACTGCTTTTTAAGGTATTAGCACCTTATTGCGCTTTTTGCTTTTTTGTAACCTTCTTCGCTACCGGTTTCTCAGCGTCTGCTTTTTGCGGTTCAGCCTCCGTTTCTGGTGGCTCCTCCACTGCCGGTGGCGTGTCGTCAAACTCGTCATCATCTGCAGGTTCCGGCTCAATCGATTCCGGTGGAATTGCCGGTTTTTGTGGCTCGACTGCAGCATTCGGTTCAACCATTTTATCGGCCAGCTGCTCTAGGCCCTGCTGGATATCCTGATCGATCTGTTCCGGCTCCGGTTTTTCCTCTGCCGATTTTTTCTGGATTTTCACCTTAGAGATGGTGCTGTTTTGCTGCAGCTCAATATCCTGATCCAGCTTTAGCTCCTCGACGGCCGGTGTAGCTGTAGCTGGCTGTTCCAGTAATTTCGGTGCAGCTTGTGCCAGTAAGGCTGCGGCTTTTTCATAGGCATCGACCGGGGATAGCTGACTGCCCTTATGCTGGATGAGATATTCACGGGCATGCGAGAACACTTCCTGCGCTTTCTGGTGCACATGTTCGACCAGCTTCCAGCTATAGGCGGCACTGACCGAGGCTGTCGCCACCGGGGTTAATTTGCTTAACAACGAGAACTTCGGCATCGAGTTCATCCACTGCCACTTCATTTCGCCCTGCTCATTGACCAGATATTTACGTAGCGCTTCCATATCATTACTGGAACCGACCAGCTGCTGTAACTGATGCACATCATGGGTTTGCAGCATGTTCAGCACGCTTTTAATACCCAGCAAGACCGCCTGCTTTTCGGCAATCAGGCCCAGATCAACCTGTTTGAAAATATATTGCACAATGGCCTGGCCTTCTTCTTTATTCAGCTCAAAGCCATACGAACGCCCAACCTGATAGATGGTACGTAACGACATGATCATCGAAACCGGCACATCTACCGCGGTTCCAATCACGCCGGTAGCCCCGGTGATCGCGCCCTGAATCGAGGCCAGCCATTTATTCTGCTCTGCCAGCGCCTGGCTGATGCGCTTGGAACGGTTCACATCCTGGGTCAGTTCCTCTAAGTCACGTACTCCGGCTTCATCTAAAACTGCATCGACCGAACTGATATTGGAGGTAAAGGTATTTAGCTGGTGAAAGAAGTAATCCGACACCTTATCGGAAAACTGAGGCGCCACAAAATGGGCAAGATTATTGACCTTATTATAATGACGACCTAGCAATTGACGTGAGACCTGCGGCAAATGTGCCTTCAGTACCTGCTGCGGATTGTCATAACGCGATGAATGGCGGCCGAATACCGGGCTGGCACTGCCTTCCACCACCCGCCCCTGACTGCTACCCGCCTCTTCTTTACTGGTCGAACCGGGCGCCACATGCTGAACCAGGTCAATGCCGGTATGACTGAGCTTTTTAGCCACTCCAAACGCACTCGAGAGGAATCCGCCTGATTGCTTATTATTAGAATCTGTCATTCTTGCTCCTCATTTTCTTTCTTAAGATTTATTGCTAAATACTAGGTATAGTCTGCGTTTATCTCAACCTTATTGTGTTTCTTTTGGTTATGTTCACGTAGTCTGCTCCCCAAATCTGGTCATTCCCAAAGAGGCATAGGATTTGCCATAAGAATTCAAAATTCTTTCTGTTATTATGAATCCAATTGAAAAACTTGGGAAATGCACTGGACACCGGCATTTGCGCCGACAGTCTCCAGGGTTGGACCCGATAATATCACCATAAGGGAACTGTAGATGAAACGTGTTGTAATCACTGGCATGGGCATTAATTCGTGCATTGGTAATACATTAGAAGATGTAACCCACTCTTTGCAAAATGGTATTTCAGGCACACGTTTTAACCAGACTTATGCTGAACTGAATTTTAAGAGCCATGTCAGTGCAGCTGCAGAACAGAATTTTGACAATATCGACCGTCGTTTAAAACGCTTCATGGGCGTGTGTGCAATGTATGCCTATAACGCAGCGGCAGCAGCCATTGAACATGCCGGCCTGAAAGTTGAAGATTTAGCTGGTAACCCGCGTTACGGTATTGCCGGTGGTTCAGGCGGCAACTCGACTGCATCTGTGGTTGAAATGGTGGAATTACTGGAAGAAAAAGGCGCGCGTAAAATTGGCCCATTCTTTGTACCACGTAACATGTCAAACACCATTACGGCCAACCTGGGCGTTGCCTTTAAACTGCAAGGCGTTGCGCACTCGATTACCAGCGCATGTGCAACTTCTGCCGATGCGATTGGTTATGCCTACAACCTGATTCAACTGGGTAAACAGGATCTTATGCTGGCTGGCGGTGGTGAAGAAGATCACTGGTCACAAAGCCTGCTGTTTGATGCGATGGGTGCGCTGTGTGCCAAATACAATGACACCCCAGAAACTGCTTCTCGTCCATATTCAGCAGACCGTGATGGTTTCGTGATTGCCGGCGGCGGTGGCTTCCTGGTACTGGAATCGCTGGAACATGCACAAGCACGTGGTGCCAACATTCTGGCAGAAGTGGTCGCGTATGCAGCCAACTCGGATGGTGCTGACATGGTTGCGCCAAGCGGTGAAGGTGCAACACGCTGTATCCTGATGGCGCTGGATGAAGCCAAACAGCATGGTGTTGAATCGATTGACTATGTGAACACACACGGTACATCTACCCCTGCAGGTGACGTGACTGAACTGAAAGCCATGGAACGTGCCTTTGGTGAAGGCCAGGTACCAGCCCTGAGCTCGACCAAATCTATGACCGGTCACAGCCTGGGTGCTGCCGGTGTACAGGAAGCGATCTACTCTGTCCTGATGATGCAAAACGACTTTATTGCGCCAAACATCAACGTGACCGAGCTGGATGAAGGCGCGAAAGGCTTTGATATCGTACTTGAAAAACGTGACGCAAAATTGAATACTGTGATGAGTAACAGTTTTGGTTTTGGCGGCGTAAACGCTTGTCTGATTTTCAAGAAATGGGATGCATAATCCCTAAATAGGATTTTCGATGGATGCACCTTCTGATGCTTTTTTATGGGTAAAAGCATTACATATTATTGCCGTGGTGTGCTGGTTCGCTGCACTGTTCTATCTGCCACGGTTATATGTTTACCATGCCATGAGTGAAGATGCGGTCAGTCATCAGCGTTTTGAAGTCATGGAACGCAAGTTGTACCGCGGAATTATGTGGCCTTCCATGATTGCCACCCTAATTACCGCCCACTTTCTGGTAGATTGGGGTGATGCCACCCGGAACTACCACGATGCCTTGTGGTTTTACCTGAAAGTGGCACTGGTCGGATTATTGGTGATTTACCATCTGGTTTGCGGTTATTACCGTCTGAAACTGATTGGCAATGCCCATTACAAGTCACACAAGTTCTGGCGCTTTTTCAATGAAATGCCGACAGTGCTGTTATTTGCAATTGTGATTCTGGTGGTGGTGAAACCTGTGTTCTAGCTCCATCGAAGAACAGATAAAAAAAGCCTCGTTTGATACGAGGCTTTTTTGTGGGCTAGCGAAGGGTTTCTGACTTGGCATATTGCTCGGTCTGGGCATATTGCTGGTATTTACGCAGCCGCGGTTTATATAGACCATAGTAAGTCACGGTTAAAATCACCAGCCACAACGGACTGACCAGCAGTGCTTTCAGCGTATCCGGCTCCAGACTGAGAATCACCAGTGCAAACAGCAGGAAGGCCAACACCACATAGCTCATCAGCACCCCGCCCGGCATTTTAAAGCGTGAAGCAGCGTGTAACTGCGGCTGCAGTTTACGATAGCGCAGGTAACACACCATAATAATGCCCCAGATGCTAATAAACAGAATCACGCACAGCGAGCTGGCCAAGGTAAAGGCTTCAACGGTATTCGGCACAAAATACTGCAAGGCTGCACCGGCCATAATAAACAGACAGGAGAACAGCAGACCTTTGGCCGGTACTGCCCGTTTTGACAAGGTCGCCAACGCCTGTGGCGCCTGCCGGCCACGCGCCAGGCCAAACAGCATGCGGCTGGTCGAAAACACACCGCTGTTCATGGAAGACATCACCGAAGATAACACCACCAGATTCATAATAATCGCAGAGGTGGGAATACCGGCATGTAAAAACAACGACACAAACGGACTACGGTCTGCCGGAATCTGGTTCCACGGCGTCACCGACATCACCACAAATAAAGACAGCACATAAAACAGGATAATCCGGGTCGGAATTGCATTGACTGCTTTGGGTAAATTCTTTTCCGGATCTTTGGTTTCAGCCGCCATGGTGCCCAGCAGCTCCACCCCGACAAAGGCAAACAGCGCAATCTGGAAACCGGCCAGAAAACCGTTACCGCCTTGTGGAAACATACCACCATGTGACCAGACATGCTGAAAACTGGCAGTGGTGCCATCTGGCGCGGCAAACTGGTTAAAGACCATATAGCCACCAATACCAATCAGGCCTAAGATGGCCAGAATCTTGATCAGGGCAAACCAGAACTCGATTTCACCAAACAGCTTGACCGTCAGTAAATTCAGTCCCAGTACAAACAGCACACAACCAACACTGATCAGCGCCTGCCCCATGGGAGTAAACGTGGTATCTGGTGGCAGCCAGAAACCGAGATAATTGATGATGGCTGCCAGATCGGCAATTCCGACCAGAATCCAGCCCAGCCAGTAGGACCAGCCAATATAGTAGCCCGCACCTGGCCCGATCAGCTCATGCGCCATATCAATAAAGGATTTATAGTGCAGATTGGACAGCAGGATTTCACCCAATGCGCGCATCAGGAAGAAAAACATCAGGCCAATAATCATATAAATAAACAGGATGGACGGGCCAGCCAAGGCAATGGTTTTGCCGGAGCCCATAAACAGTCCGGTGCCAATAGCGCCGCCAATGGCAATTAACTGCAGATGCCGGTTGGAGAGTTTGCGTTGTAATTCATGTGGCGACGAATGAACGTCATCGTGACGAGAGGAAGTCATGTTCAATATCCTTATTGTGCCCTGACCCTGCCATCAGCGCAGGCTGTGCATACGTCATCCTGCAATGATGGTCCTGTACATCCCAACAAATCCTATCTTGGGCTGTACGCAGCGTCAGTGGCTGGGAGAGAAAACCAAACCAGACGGCTTATTTCTGTGCAGCGGTCACTGCAATTTCAATCAGCCAGTCCGGGTTGACCAGTTCCGCCTGAATGGTGGCGCGTGCCGGTGTGGCATGGCCCTGCAACCATTCAATCCAGAGCGCATTCACGGTCTGGAAATCGGACAGATTCTTTAAAAAGAGTTGCGCAGATAAAATCCGGCTTTTATCGCTATTGGTTTCGGCCAGCAGCGTATCAATGGTCTGCAGCACTTCTTGCGTTTGCGCAGTGATGTCCTGCCCGGCAGTGGTTTTCGGAATCTGACCCGACAGATAGACCACCTGATTAAATACCGTTGCCGCACTCATCACTTCAGTGCTGTGAATACGTTGAATATCTTGAGAACTCATGTTGTGATCCTGTTGAATAAAATTTTATGCCTGCACCACAAACGGCACCCGGGCGGTGATGGCGCACATCAGCTCATAGCCAACGGTACCGGCTGCCTGACTGACCTCATCGACCGGCAAGATGGAACCACTGCTGGAATAGCCCCACAGCACCACTTCAGCGCCAATATCGGCGTCAGGAAGATGGCTGAGATCGACCGCCAGCATATCCATACTGACCCGACCCAGCGTCTGGCTGCGCTGCGAATTGACCAGTACCGGTGTACCGCTTGGAGAAATTCGCTGATAGCCATCGGCATAGCCACAGGCCACTACGCCAATCCGCATGGCTTGTTCAGCAACAAAGCTGGAGCCATAGCCAATACTTTCTCCAGCCTTCAGCTGCTGGACAGCAATAATTTCACTGCGCAGGCTCATGCTCGGTTTCAGGTTCCAGTCCTGAATCGTATGCTGTGGAAAATCGGGCGAACTGCCGTACAGCATGATGCCGCTACGCATCACATCGCTGTGCAGGGCCGGCGCATGACGTAGCAGCGCCGCGCTATTACAGAGCGAACGCTTGCCAGGCAGGCCGGCAATGGTCTGTTCAAAACACTGCTGCTGATAGTCAATGCCCGGCGCGCCAAAACGTTCGCCGTCGGCATCGGAGAAATGCATCATGTGGGTAATAGAGGCGATAATTTCCAATGCCTGTAACTGGGCGAAGGCGTCCCGGTAAGTGGCGGGTGCAAAACCCAGACGGTTCATGCCACTGTTCATTTTCAGATAGACATGAAAACGTGCTTCCGGATGCTGGCGCTGGAACTGCTGTAACCAGTCAATTTGATGGGCGCTGTGAATGCTAAAGCTCAAGCAATGTTGCTGACAGACAAATAAATCTTCCAGACAGAAAATACCTTCCAGCAACAGAATATCGCCCTGCCAGCCCAGCTGGCGTAATCTCAGTGCCTCGGCCAGATCCAGCAAGGCAAAGCCATCGGCGGACTGAAAAGCCGGATAGACCCGCTCGATGCCATGACCATAGGCATTGGCCTTGACCACGGCATAAACTTGACTATCCCCAGCATACTGCCGGGCAATCTGCAGGTTATGGCGCAGTGCATCGAGATGCACCACCGCCTGAATTGGTCTGGACATCGTTCTTCCTTGAATCAATACCTTAAGCAGCGTAACGCTGTAACGATAAGCCTTCAGTGCTAATTTCCGGTTGCTGCTGCATCACCAGATCACTGATTAACTTGCCCGAGCCACAGGCCATGGTCCAGCCTAAAGTCCCGTGGCCGGTATTCAGGAACAGGTTTTTATAGCGGGTGCCGCCAATAATCGGGGTGCTGTCTGGCGTCATTGGACGTAAACCGGTCCAGAAGCTGGCCTGCGGTAAATCACCACCCGGGAATAAATCTTTGGTGACCATTTCTAAAGTGGCACGACGATCCTGATTCAGACCGAGGTTAAAGCCGCTTAATTCAGCCATACCACCGACACGAATCCGCTGGTCAAAACGGGTAATGGCAATCTTGTAAGTTTCATCCAGAACTGTTGATTGTGGCGCCATGGCTGGATCGACAATTGGCACAGTCAGCGAGTAACCTTTCACCGGATAGACCGGCAGGTCCAGATGCAGCGGTTTCAGGAATTCACGTGAATAACTGCCAAAGGCTAATACATAACGGTCTGCGGTCAGCACTTTGCCATTGACCAGCACGCCTTTAATCTCGTCGCCTTCAACCAGCAGTTTTTCTACATTCTGGTTAAACTGGAAATCAACACCCATCTCCTGTGCCAGTTTGGCCAGCGCATTGGTAAACAGATAGCAGTCGCCGGTTTCATCATTAGGCAAGTGCAAACCACCAACCAGTTTGTCCTTGGCCGCAGCCAAAGCCGGTTCAACCCGTGCCAGACCATCACGGTCTAACAGCTCATATTCCACACCGCTTTCTTTTAATACTTCAATGTCACGCTGTACGGCATCGAGCTGGGCATCTTTACGGAACAGCTGCAGCGTGCCTTTAGAGCGGTTTTCATAGCTGATTCCGGTGTCTTGGCGTAACTGTCTCAGGCAATCGCGGCTATATTCGGCTACCCGCACCATCCGCTCTTTATTAATAGCATAGTGCTGCGCATTACAGTTTTTCAGCATTTGCGCCATCCACTGTAACTGCCACATACTGCCATCCAAATTCACGGCCAAAGGTGCATGATGCTGGAACATCCACTTCACGGCTTTAAATGGAATCCCCGGCGCTGCCCACGGCGTTGAATAGCCCGGTGAAACCTGTCCGGCATTCCCGAAGCTGGTTTCTTCCGCCGGCCCGGTTTGACGATCCAGCACCGTCACACTTGCACCCTGCTGCGCCAGATAATATGCGCTGGTCACCCCAATGACACCGCTTCCCAACACAATTACACGCATAGACTTGACCTCAAATACATTCCAGTTTATTTAACTAGTATATTTTCGGATCAATAGTGAATTTTGCTATTTTTAGTGGGTATTTTCAGATAATCCGCCCATTTTTTCAGGATATTTTTTGGAATAAAGGAATTTTTAGATGCGTAAATTAGACCGGATTGATCGCATGATTTTGGACATCCTGCAAAACAATGGCCGGATTGCGATTAGTGAGCTGGCGGCCAAGGTCAATTTATCCACCACGCCCTGCTCGGAACGGGTTAAACGGCTGGAACGCGATGGCATTATTATGGGCTATTATGCCCGCCTGAATCCTGAACTGGTGGACAAGAAACTGCTGGTATTTCTGGAGATTAAACTGTCGGCCAAATCGGGCGATGTGTTTGATCAGGTGGCGCGAGATCTGGTGGATATTCCGGAAGTGCTCGAGTGTCATCTGATTTCCGGCGAGTTTGATTATCTGGTTAAAGCACGGCTCAAAGAAATGAGCGCCTACCGGCGTTTACTTGGCGATTTACTGAAAAAACTGCCAGCCTCAGCCTCTTCGCACAGTTATGTGGTAATGGAAGAAGTCAAAGAAAGCCTGTATTTAAATATTGAAGGCTGATGTTTTCGTGAATTACCCGAACCCGTCTATGTGATCAGACACATGGGAAATTCATCCACCGACTGATGAATACAGCATCAGCCGAATGGATTTTTTATGTTAAGCCTGACAGAATGCCAATGCACTATTTAAGTCAGCCACCACATTCGGCAACTGGGAAAACTGCTGAATACGGGCTTTCGGTGCAGCATGATCCAGCTCTTGCAGCGTGCCATAACCATATTCGACCGCGACCGCTTCAATCCCGTTATGTCGCGCCCCCAGCACATCATATTCCCGGTCGCCGACCATAAGACATTGGCTGGCCTGCAGCTGTTCCTGCTCCAGAATATAGGCAATTAATTCATCTTTATGGGTCCGATCACCATTCAGCTCGCTGCCATAAATGCCGGTAAAATACTGTTCCAGCTCAAAATGCTCCAGAATCTGCCGTGCATAAATGGTCGGCTTGGCCGTGGCTAAAAACAGCTGATAGCCCTGGAGTTTCAAGGTTTGCAAGGTTTCTGCCACAGTCGGATAAACCTTATTTTCATATAAACCGGTCACGGCAAAACGCTCGCGATAACCCATCAGTGCCTGTTCCGCCAGCACATCATTCGGTTCAACCTGTAAAATTTTTGCCAGTGAAGCTTTCAGTGGCGGACCAATAATCCAGTCAATATTTTCAGATTCTGGTAGTGGATGACCAATTTTTGCCAGTCCATAACGCGCCGAGGTGGTAATACCCACTTTTGGATCGGTCAGGGTGCCATCCAAATCAATCAGCAGATGTTTAATCATGAATTTTTCTCCCCCTTCGACCGTGAAATACACTCGAGACTTGATTCAAAGTTGCCTATACTAACGTAAATTCATGATTGAAGGATATGGATGTGCGTCCAACGGTACTTTGCTTTTCTGGTTTAGATCCCTCTGGGGGCGCGGGCTTACAGGCTGATATTGAAGCGATTGGTCAAAGTGGCGCACATGCGGCCATTGCCTGTACCGCCCTCACGGTGCAAAACTCGCAGCAGGTGTTTGGCTTTGAAGCCACTTCCAAAGCATTGCTACTGGCCCAGGCCAATGCCGTGGTGAACGATCTGCCAATTCGCTGTGTTAAATCGGGAATGCTCGGCACCACCGACAATATTGCAGCGCTGGCAGATTTCTTGAGAGAACATCCGGACTATTACTATGTGCTGGACCCGGTTCTGGTCGCCAACAGCGGTGGCTCTCTGGGTGATCAGGCGACTTTGGTCAAGGCCTTTGTCGAGCTGATTCCACTGGCAACCTTACTGACCCCGAATACGGTAGAACTGCGTGCCCTGACCGGTGAAGATGATCTGGAACTGGCCACCCAGAAACTGTTTGCGATGGGTGCCAAGGCGGTTTTGGTTAAAGGCGGCCATGAAGATACCCCAGATCACATCCGCAATGCTTTATATATAGATGGTGAACTGATTTCAGAAACCCGTTGCCCGCGTTTAGAAGGCGAATACCACGGTTCGGGCTGCTCGCTGGCCAGCTTTATTGCCGGCCGTTTAGCACTAGGTGATGAACTGCAAGCCGCTGTGAATTATGCTGAAACCTGGCTGTTTGGGGTACTAAAACAGGCAGAAAGTCCGGTAACGAATGGTCAGAAGATTCCAAAACGCTTTTAATCCTTAATATAAAAAATACCTGCTATAAAAAATACCTGCCCCATGGCAGGTATTTTTTCGACCTGAATCTGAAGCCCTTTAATCCGGCATATCATCCAGCTGCTGCGGTTCGGCTCGCGGCTGGGTGTTCATACGGTGCCGGAACGAGGCGGAACGTTCATAAGCCTGTTTACGTACCCGCATAATTGAACCCAAAGGTTGATGCGCCTGCACGCCATGCCACGGGTTAAACGACAACACATCATCGGCATAAACCCGCCGCTCCGGACTATAGCTGTCCTGTTTGGGAAAATGTAAGGTACCAATGGTCTGATGCGCAGATTCTTCTTCCGGCCATAACACCGAGGCATCTTCAATGGGCATACGCTCCAGGCTGGTACACAATTGCGCACGCAATACATAATCGGCGCTATGGTGCTTAAAGAAATCGCGGACCAGATCCCGGATGCTGGAGTCATGACTAATCTGCATCGGGATATTGGTCAGCTGGCGTACCGAAGTCGATTCCGGCGCCACACTGAGTTTTGCCATATAGTCGCCATAACGCAGCGCGGCCATGGTGTGATAGGTCTCGCCCAGAATATGGTTCTGACTGCGCGCCCAGCCTTTTAAAGTCACCGGCACTTCTAAACCGGCTTTATCTACCAGTGCATTTAAACTGCGCGCCATACTGCGCATGCCTTTTAACATCGGATCGGGCGCCTGTTCCGCGCGTGTCACCAGGGGCAGCATCTGCTGGTATTTACGCAGCGTACCAAAGGCCAGCACCGGAATATTCACCATCAGAATATCCTGGTTTTTACCATCACTCGGATCATCGGCCAGTAAGCGTGCGCCCGGCACATTCAGGATTTTTAAGGCAAAGCCATGCGGTACTGGCACCTGGTCACTGCGTAAATCTCCCGGCGCAGCCGATAAACGCACCATCACATCATAATGTCCTGGCTCGGCAAAAATTCCCTGCGCCAAATGCGGCGGCAACACCGGCACGGTCAAAATACCTTTCAGAAATGCATGTGATTTGGCATGCGCATCGCGGACTGCATGGCGATGCTTGTCAAACACCTGTTGTCGGGCTTGGGCCATATGCTCGATAATATCTTCAATCAAGCGGCTTTCATTCGGCTGTTCCTGTTCAACCTGCGGGGTATACAGTAGATACGGCTCTGACATCGTGAACGCTCCTGTTCCGACCTGAACATCTGGCAAAAATTGGCTAATATCCACCAATCTAGCAAGCTGAGAGCCAGAAAAATATAGTGCTTATTCAACAGTTCAGGAGAGTTTGGTAAGCGTAGACGACTCAGCTCAACACGATACTTGGGTTCAGTCTTGATGATGTCTGGATTTAAGCTGCGCCACATGCGCGCGCCGGGTTTGCCAGGACGGGTCCAGTACTTCTTTTTCCAGTCGTAATTGCAGACGTTTTAAGCGCATGGCGGAGATGACTTCGGTCTGGAACTCCTGCACATAATTCACCCAGCCTGCCCCTTGAAATACCTACTTTGGCATCTCTGTTTTAAATTCGCAGCCCGGCATAAATACCACTATTGAATGTAAATGCTCCGGCCCCAGCAGATCAGCCAGCAGATGACTCAATACCTGAGTATGTTTGTAATTCTGATGCAAGGGATTCTGAAATTGATCACTTTTTTATAAATTTTCTGGGTCCACATTTTTTGCCGCGCACTGCCAAAAATCCAGCCCTTATAGTTTTTGCTTTCTATCACAAAGACGCCAAAAGGACTTAAGAGCACATGATCAATTTGTGTGGTGCCGCCATCCTGATCGGGCAAGGTCAAATCATTGAGTAAAATATAACGCTCATCCAGATGTTGCTTGGCCTGCCGCTGAACAGCCCACTCCCCGATTTTACCTTTTAAGTCCGGCAGAAACACCCGCAGCAGGCTCAAGCCCAGCAGAATCAGCAACAGCCACCACAACTGTGAAATCAACATACTCAAAATATTTACATCATGCATTGCGGTTTTATTTTAATGGTGATGATCTTGACCCAAATCTAACATAAAACGGCGTTCCATTCAGGAATGATAATGCTGGTTTAATCTTCATTATCAGGTGGATACAGAAAGATTCTATCTACCTGAAGATGCTCAATCTGGATAGTGATCTATTTTTTAATCAACGGATGCTTACTGATTCAAGCTGTTTATTGGCCTACTGTGGGCAATGCAACACCACAAAGCATCCGTGGCTATTTTTGCTGTTGTTCTAACTTTAATAGAATCTCTTTATTGTCTAATCCGCCAGCAAAACCAACCAGTTTACCGCTGCTGCCAATCACCCGATGACAGGGTGCAATAATTGAAATTGGATTTTGCCCATTGGCCGCACCGACAGCCCGTACCGCTTTCGGACTGCCAACCTGCTCGGCAATTTGCCGGTAACTGCGGGTTTCGCCAAAAGGAATATTCAGCAACGCCTGCCAGACTTTTTTCTGAAACTCTGTGCCTTCAAAATCTAAAGGCAGTTCAAAAGTCTGGCGCTGGCCCTGAAAATATTCATTCAGCTGTTGTTGTGCGTCGAGTAAAATCGGATGATCCAACTGCTCTACCAGCTCGGCCTGCCGGACCCGTTTGGGATTTTCATTGTCCCAGATCACGGCGACCAGCGCGCTGTCTGTAGCCACCAGTTTTAAACGCCCGACCGGAGAAGGCATATACATAAATACAAGTTTCATCTCCTTCTCCTGTTCAGTTTTAGTCTAGCTTGATTATGCCGATGAAAGTTTCATCAGCACAAGACCGGAAATAATTAACACTGCCGCCAGCATACGCATGGCCGATGCCGGCTCGCCCAGTACAAAAATACCCACCAGAAAAGAACCGACCGCGCCAATCCCGGTCCAGATGGTATAGGCCGTGCCCAGCGGCAGACTGCGCATGGCATAGGCCAGCAGGCCAAAACTGAGCACCATAAAGAAAATGGTCAGAATGCTCGGGGTAAGTTTGGTAAAACCGTCTGAAAGCTTCATAAAATAAGCCCAGACAATTTCAAAAATACCGGCAAAAATTAATACGATCCAGGCCATCACGCCCTCCTCCATTATTCAGATAGAGTCAGGCCGTCCTGACGATTTTTCTTAAAGACAGCACCTTTAAGGGAGGTCGTTCCTCCAAAATTACGGTATCAGTATAGCAAAAATCCGCCGCCTGCCAGTAGAACGCCGTTGAAGGGGAATGACCTTCAGCTCAAGAGGGACTGAAAATCACAACCCAGATAAGGCGATTCAAACTTATTCACTTGAGTGAATAAATTGCTTACTGGAGCATAGGTCGTTTCTCCAGCAAGCAAAAGGATGAACCAAAGCCCATCCAGTGTATGGATAAATGCTTTAAAACTTCAACCGTAATCCGGCACCATATTGCCAGCCCTGTTCCGACTCCGTCGCATCCTGCTGAGCTGTCTGGGCCAGCCCTTTATGATAGCCATAGGCCACATCTACAAACGGCATGACTTTTTTGCTGATTTCATAACGCATCTGAAGCCCGGTCTGCAGCTGGTTTAAACCAGTTTTCTGCGCCTGTTCCGATTCATCTGAAAGTACCAGCTTGGCCTGCAAATAAGGCGCCAGAATCAGTTTCTGGGTCAGCAAAAAATCCCGCTCAGTATCCAGACTCAGCTGCACCTGCTGATCTTCGGCAAGGGACAGATAGGCCTCGGTTTCAAAGAAATACGGCGCTAGCCCATGCAGGCCAACCACACCACGCCATTGCTGTGCCGAAGTCTGATCCTCCTGCTGATAGGCTACACCAGCCTGGATATCCCAAAAATCAGAAATCATCCGGCTATATAAAACCTGTGCCTCATATTCAGCTTGTTGCGACTCGGCCTGCTCGGTATGCAGTTTGAAAAACAGCTTGTTCTCATCAGTTCCGATCCGGCTTTCCAGCTCGGACTGCCATACTCCGCGTCCACCCGCATGCTGCATCCATTTTGATTCCAGCATACTGGACTGATACCACTGCCCGCCATGCTCCTGCCGGTGATCATGCGTTGTTGCCGTTGCAGCCTTCTCCACCGGATGAGGCATGCTCATGAGCTGATGTTGCTGATGTTCAGCCTGCATCATCTGCTCGTGTTGTGCATGCATATCGACAGATTTTACTGACGTCTGCGGTACAACTTCATGTTCTGCAGCGTGAGAAGCTACATGTGGTGTCTGCGCCGATAACATCGGTGTCGCAAACAGCATGGCTCCCAGCAAATTGAAACGGGCAAAATTAGTGATGTGCATGTGCATCTCCCGACGACTGAACAGCAGCAGGCAGCGCAGATGAAGCGGCGGGTAATGAAGGTGTCTGCTCTGGCGTTACCTGTGCCACCACCAGTTTATTCATCATACCCGAACTCATGTGATACAGCAGATGACAATGGATTGCCCATTCCCCCAGCTCATCGGCAGTCAGTAACGCACTCACGGTTTTTCCAGGCGGTACAATCAGGGTATGTTTATTCGGCAGGTCGGCAGCGGCCTGGCCATTTTCCAGCTGCATAAACATGCCATGCAAATGCATCGGATGCGCCATCATGCTGTCATTGATAAATTTCAGCCGAATCCGTTCGCCATAGGCCACCTGCAACGGTTCAGCCTCGCTAAATTTCTTGCCATTGATGGTCCAGATATAACGTTCCATCGTGCCGCCCAAACGAATCACCAGCTCTTGCACCGGCGCGCGCGTATCCGGCTGCGGCTTTAAGGCTTTTAAGTCCGCATAGCGAAGTGCTTTATGTCCGGCGGGTGTTGAGGCATTGGCCCAACCTTGAGGGACCGAACTGGCCGAAGATTTTGACTGCGCCTGCGTTGCATGCGATGAATGCACTGCAGGATGATCTTCGGCTACCGTTAAAGATTCAGTTTCTTTAATGGCGGTATGATCCATCGGTTGATGCTGTAGGGTCGAAGAGGTGGATGACGCACTATGCGCCGCATGTGGCGCAGTACTTTCTGCACCATGAGCAGCATGTCCCATATCTTCCATCGTCAATACAGCACGTGGTCGTGCAGTTGGCATGTGCAGTGGCGGTGGTTGCATGCCCTGTTGCAGCAAACTGCCAATGGCAAAACCTGAACGGTCAATTGATTCTGCTTCAATCTGGTAATGGCCGGCTTTTGGTTCCACCAGTACATCATAGGTTTCTGCCGTCCCAATCCGGAACTCATCCACAGGCACCGGCTGTACCGGCTGGCCATCGGCGCTGATGACGGTCATTTTGAGCTGCGGAATGCGCACATCAAAAAACGACATGGCCGAGGCATTAATAAAACGTAAACGTACTTTTTCATTTGGTCGAAACAGTCCGGTCCAGGCCTGTTCCGGCGTTTTGCCATTGATTAAAAACTGATAACCGGTGACATCCGACAAATCGGTTCTGAGCATACGCATCTGGTTCCACATAGAACGTTGCTGCCAGGTCTGTTTCAGGCCCTGCTGTTTCACCTGCTGCACCACATCGGCCAGGGTTTCACGCTGGTTCTGATAATACTCGGCCGATTTTTTCAGATTATTTAAAATCGTGTCGCTGGAAGATGCGTGAAAATCGGACAGCATCACCACATAATCCCGCTCGGCCTGTTCATGCGCAGCCACAGGCTGTTTGCCTTTGGGATAAATGACTAGCGGACCATATAGCCCATCCTGTTCCTGACCTTTGGAGTGCGCGTGATACCAATAGGTGCCCTGCTGCCGTAGCTGAAAGCGATAAGTAAAATGCCCCTTCGGCGCAATGCCCTGAAAGCCGTTAAAGCCCGGTACGCCATCCATTAAACCCGGCAATAACAGACCATGCCAGTGAATGGAAGAATCACGATTTTGAAGCTGGTTATGCACATGAATCACCGCTTCATCACCTTCCTCAAATTCAAGCAAGGGCGCTGTGAATTGGCCATTCACACTTATTTTTTTGACAGTTTTTCCGGTCAGCTTGACCGGCTGCTCATCAATATACAAATGATATTCCCGGACTGCGGCCATCGCCCAGGACGATGCGCACAGACATAAGCCAAGCACGATGGCCTGACGCAATTGAATTGACATGATTTATCCTTAAAACAATAAAAAAAGAAAAGTTTTTAAAGTCAGGATAAGGTTTTCGGTGGACGCAGGATTTCCTGCCAGTAGCCGGGTAAATGCTGGGCATGATAGAGATGAAAGTGCGACTCAGACTCAAAGGTCGGGCTTGCCTGTTCCAGCACAGGGAGCGCAATCTTGAGATAGCTCAGACCCGGCTGGCAATGTAGGGGTGGACAATCCTGACAGTTTAAATGCTGCTCTGGATGATGTACCTGCTCGCAGTCGGGTAACTGTGCAGATGGACTGGTGCTATGATGGCTTGGGTGATGTTGTTCTACAGGAGAATCTGCCTTTTCAGCATGACAAGGTGTAGGTGATGAAACGGATGATTTCGCACTGGTGATCGCGGCAGAGTTAGACAGTTGCATGGCCGCATGCGCTGGTTGTACAACCGCCAGCACAAGACTGCTCCATCCCATGACAAATGCCATCAGATAGCTGAACCACACCGGTTGTCTGCGCTGTGTATACAACAGGATTTCCTCACCCCATAAGACCAAACCCCAGCGTTGAAGCTGCTTAAAACAGCTAAACGCCTGTGCAAACCAGCATAGAGAAATTCACAGTTATACACAATACTTTAAATTTTAAATTGCTGCTGCCGGGAAGATTGTTTTGCATATCAATAAAATAATAAAGTTATTTATTGTGCAGTATAACTCTTAAGCAGAGCTGAATAAAAAAGCAGGAATTTTAGGGCTTTTGCTCAAATAAAAAGGACTCATTTGAGTCCTTTTTATACATTTTATGTCTAATTGATAAACGATTGATGTACAACTGTTTATAAATTAATCCGGTTATCCATACTGTTATCAACATAGATATCCATAGAGTTAATCACAAAGTTATCCACAGGGTGCCGATAACTTATCCAGTTTTATTAGGTATTCACGGCACCGACTTTGGCCAGTTCGGCACGCATCTCATCAATCACAGCTTTATAATCCGGTTTGCCAAAAATCGCTGAACCGGCCACAAACATATCGGCACCGGCTTCGGCAATTTCACGGATATTGGCCGGGCCAACACCACCATCAACCTCAAGGCGAATATCACGGCCTGAAGCATCAATGATCTGACGCGCCTGACGTAATTTTTCCAGGGTCATGGGAATAAATTTCTGGCCACCAAAGCCCGGGTTCACACTCATCAATAAAATCTGGTCGACTTTATCCAGTACATAATCCAGATAATGCAGTGGTGTTGCCGGGTTAAAAACCAGACCCGCTTTGGCACCGCCCGACTTGATCAGTTGCAGCGAACGGTCAATATGATCTGAAGCTTCCGGATGAAAGGTAATAATATCGGCACCGGCTTCCAAGAAGTCGCCAATCATGCGGTCCACCGGAGAGACCATTAAATGCACATCAATTGGCGCTTGAATTCCATAGTTTTTCAGGGCCTTACATACGCCTGCACCAAAGGTGAGATTGGGTACATAGTGATTGTCCATGACATCAAAGTGGACAACATCAGCACCGGCTTTAAGCACTTTTTCTACTTCTTCGCCTAAACGGGCAAAGTCTGCAGAAAGAATAGAAGGCGCAATTAAATATGGCTTGGACATGGGAGACCCTGGCTAAGTATTTGAGTGACTGCGCCATTATAACAAATTGTCTCCCGCTCTGGGGCGGCAGATGGCCACCTGCGGCAAGATTGCAAATCTACAACGCTGTGTTGCAACACGCGGCTTTGTCTGGGCGCTCTTTTCTCTTAGACTTAAGGCTTACTGAACAGGATTTTTCATGAAACGTTATAGTCATATTGCCACCCCACAAGCGGCCCGTCTGGCCAAACGCCTGGGTAACCACTGGAAACACAAATTTGAAGTACAGGAAACAGCACAGGAACTGCGTATTTTGATGCCGAGCGCGACCATTGTGTTACAGCCTCAGCCTGATGCGCTCTATACCGAAATTATTGCTTTAGATGAACACACCGACCTGAACCGGCTGGAACAGGTGGTGCTGGATCATCTGCAACGCATGGGACAGGAACAGTTAAGTGCTGACTGGCAGCAGGTCGATTAAACCTGCTTAGATCTGCTCATTTTACTTCGGCAGATTGCTTGGCTTCAAAGGCCTTCACCGCCTCAATACGTTCCTGTGTGGCCGGATGGCTTTGCAGGAAATCCCAGACTGATGTGCCCTGCTCGCTTTCGCCGCTTTCATCCGCCAGCCGTTGTAACAGGTTGGCATAATGGATGGTTGGCACCTGCTTGTGCTGCATGGTGGTTAAGGCATAATGATCGGCCTCGGCTTCAAAATTACGCGAATAACTGGCACCTACCAAAGCCAGAGGCAGGCTGGTCATTAAATCGGAGCCATCACCGGTAATCGCAATCAGGATGACCCCAAAACCTAAACTGGCCAGCGCCTGTTGCAGACTATGCCGCTCGACCAGATGACCCTGCTCATGTGCCAGCACCCCCAGAATTTCCCGGTCATCCTGTGCCAGCTCAACCAGTTCATCGGTCAGAATAATAGTATTGTTGGGAATCGCCACCGCATTGGCACCCAACCGATTCCCTTCTCGAAACAGCAGTTTCGCCGGCCGGTCTTCTGCCACCAATGCCTGATACTGCTGTAAAATTGCCTGCTGGCGCGCCGCACTTAAACGGCTTGGACCCGTCATCTCCAGCACATAGTGTTCTGCTTCATTGCCGACACTGTTCAGGGTGGTTTCCGGTAACTGATTGGCCACCACATGCGAGGCCCACGGAATGCCCCACTTCACCGTGGCAAAGGCCAGCGCCACAATAAAAATGGTGCTAAACAGAATCAGGCTGGGGGTACGCTCCAGCTTCCAGATCGACTGATAAATATTCTTTTGCTGCAGCTGAAACCAGTCCGGTAAAGGCTGCTGAAACTCCAGACGTGCATCATCCTGGAGTTCAATTACCGGCTGGATACGGCCCAATGCGCCTATCAGCAGCATGTCCTGATAACGATAACGGCGCTGCAAGGCAAAGTTTTCACCATACTGGACCCAGATACTGTCTGCATCGGCTGCCAATACCTGAGCAGTATAAGGCTTGGCACTCTGACCATCATAAAACACGGCTTCAACCGTCATCTGTTGCATCAGTGCTTTCCTTATAAAGACACATCAATATCAAAGATATCGCTGATTTCTTCCGCAATCGCGCTTGGATCACCCTGTAACTGGTTCATCAGCAGGTCCGGATCATTATTTAAATGCAGGCTTAAAGACTCCACCTGATAGCGATATAAACGGATTGCCGCCCACGGCGTCATAAGGCCAAGGGTTAAAATTTTCACAATCCAGTTGCTGAGCACAATCCAGGCATAGCGCCACTGGTTGCAACTAGTCTGAAACTGGCTGCGACTGAGGGTGGTATTGTTCCAGCTGGTCATAAAAATCCGCGCCAGCATTAATGGCCAGATGAATAAAGCCGCCAGCAGATAGATGCCCATAAAAATCCAGACATACTGCACCGCACTCAGACTGGAAAAATCGGCCAGCAAGGCCAGTACCAGCGCTGCCGCTCCCAGCAAGCCGATAAACAGAAACAGCGGCACATACATGGCGCGCATATAGGCCGGCCAGTCGGCCTGTAATTTAAACTGTAGCTGTCCCGCATAAAGATGATCGAGGCAATAACGCTTATACAGCCAGATCAGCACCGGGAAAAATATGCCCAGGGTCAAGATATACACCAGAATCCCTTTTAAAAATTCGATATAGGCTTTTTTGCTGGTGCCAGAAAAGAAAAAGCGGCTGTTACCAAATTTACTGTTACGTGCATTAAAGCGGATGGTAGCCCGAATCAGCCAGGGTACCGCCAGATACAGAATCAGCACCCCAATCAAGGTAGCGCGTACCGAATAGTTGGATAACAGTGAAATGGCCAGATACAGGCCAATCGCAATCAGTCGACCAATTAAAATCTTGCTCGGCACACCGGTAAAGTCAAAACGGCGCTGGATAAATTCGGTATTGCCATAAAAATAGCGCAAGCGGCGTACTTTGGCCCATGGCGCATACAGTCCCAGCGTGACAATAATCAATAGAATATTGACAATCCAGATGCCGAAATATTCCATGGCAGTGCCATAAAAATGAAAAGGGTGGCGCTGTCCAAGCAGCTGCGGTTCATGTGAATCAAGCACAAGTGCCGGCGGCAACTGGGTCTGTTCCTCTGCGGTAAAAGTCGGATGTATATCTTGGTTTTGCATATCAGGCCTTATAATTATTTTTTAAAATAAAGACACGGTTAAAAATTAAAAAAGCAAAAATTCACAGGCCGCTTTCACCCTGTATCAGGTCGAAAGCGGTGTTCTGCGCGATGGATTATATTAGGATTGTAATTGAACTGCATGAAATTGCAGATGATCATCGATAAAACTTTGAATAAAGTAATAACCATGATCATAGCCAGCATGTTCACGTAAGCTCAGCGGCTGTCCGGCCTGCGCACAGGCGGCCTGGAACAGCGCGGGATTCAGCTGGCTATAGAACTGATCCTGCAAGCCCTGATCAATTAGAATATCGGCAAATTGCTTGCCTTTTTGCTGGACCAGTGCGGTGGCATCATGCGCTTGCCAGCCTTGACGATCATCGCCTAAATAAGTACTAAAAGCTTTCTCGCCCCACGGGCACTGGCTTGGTGCACAAATCGGCGCAAAGGCAGAAACTGATTTAAATTTTTCCGGATATTTAAAGGCTAGCGTTAACGCACCATGGCCGCCCATACTGTGGCCGAAAATACCAATGCTGTCGGTTTGCACCGCAAACTGTTCACACACCAGCGCATACAGCTCTTCTGCAACAAACTGTTCCATCTGGTAATGCGCTGCCCAGGGTGCCTGGGTTGCATTAATATAAAAACCTGCACCCTGCCCGATATCCCAGTGATCGCCCTGCGCCACCTGCTCACCGCGAGGTGAAGTGTCCGGGCTAATCAGAATAAAGCCCAACTGTGCCGCCAGACGCTGGGCATGCGCTTTAATTGCAAAAGTTTCTTCCGTACAGGTTAAACCCGCCAGGTAAAAGAGCGCCGGACAGTCCTGACCGGCCAAGGCTTGTGCCGGCAGAAAAATACCAAAACGGCTTTCCCCGTTTAAGCTGCTGGAATTAAAACGGTAAATTCGCTGTTCGCCATCAAAGCATCGATTGTTCTGTATTAATTCCATCGTCTTATCCTGTTTTAAGGGCTGTCTAAAGTTAAAGGCATTTCATTTGGCTGCGCCACCATGGCTTGCGGGAATAAACGCTGCTCCAGTTGCGGCAACATCAGCTGCATGTTCTTGCCCATCGACCATTGCGGTTCAGACGGTTCAAAACCTTGTGCCTGCTCCCATTTTGCCACGGTCAGCTTGGCCTGTGCAAAAGCCTCGGCAAAGCTGTTATTTTCACGCATGGCCTGATCAAAGAAAGCCCGGCCAAAATAGGTATAATCGGCTTCGTTAGAACAGCCGAATGAAGCGCGATCTGCGGCCGATGCGGTAATTACCAAAGTATTGTCATTTTGCAGGGCCGAAACAAAACTGCCCGAATAACAGGCCGAGATCACAATTACGCGCCAGCGGATACCGGATTTATCCAGCGCATCGCGCAGCCATTTTGGATCAACCTGTTGCAGTTCCAGCGGCGCATTTTCCATTTCAAACTGGTTCGGCAAGCCATGTGAAGTCATGTATAAAAACAGCACATCGCTTTCCGGATTCATCTGCTGGCCTATACGGCGCAGTGCCAGTTCCATACTGGTGCGTGAGGCAATCGGGGTGACATTGCGTGTCATCGGGTTATTGACCAGAATCATCGAGCGGCCAAAAGTGCCAAAGCGGGTATCGAACTGTTCCCGAATCCGCTCGACTTCGGACATAAACACATCCTGATAACTGGCCCCGGCCACGCCCAGAAAATACCAGTGTGATTGTGCAAATTCACCATACTGAATCTTCTCCAGCGCCTGATTCAGTATCTTGCTTTGTGCATAAAAGGCTTCTTCGCTAAACGTCGGCGGGACCTCTTCCACCTTCCAGATTGGCTGGCTCTTGACCGACATCTGCCACACCACCAGGGTAAACAGCGTGGCCAGAACAATCAGCGCACGTTCCCACCACGGCCATTTCAGTTCACGGGAAAATACCCAGACCACGGCCAGACTCTGCCAGACAAACAGCACCATAAAAATCAGTGGCAGATAGTCATAGAACACATAAGGCAACACATCAATCATGCCCAGATATTGGATCAGGCTTTGCAATAAGGCGATGTGGGTGTCTAACACCAGCCACAGTAAAGCCGGTACCAGCATAAGGCGTGGATTATTAACGCGCTGGGACAGGAAAATCCCGACAATTAAGGCAATAAACGGCCATAAGGCATAACTGACCAGACCTTGCGGGTTAAAATCACCGGTTTCACCGGCGCTGAGCCAGCTAAATAAAGTGTTGGCCAGACCGCCTAAAATGCCCCAGAAAATCAGTTGCAAAATGGAAGGACGGACAATCTGTAAAGATCGGCGCGAACCAAAAAATAACCACATCCCCGCTGTTTGGTTGCTTTTAAAATCATGCCAAAAATTGATGGAGGGTTTAAAATCGATCATAAGATTGTCGTTAGCAGTGGCTCGCTTTGTGCAGACTTAGTTTATGCCTGATGTCATAATTATCAATGCTCTTTTTAACTATATAACAAATCTTTGCCCAGTTTTGAAGCGATTACCCGTTTACTTTGGTCGCGTCCTGCTGGAAGTAGGCATCGAAGCGGCAGGCATCTCCCGTCCATTGATGATCCGGTGTTTGCCCGGCCAGATACACCGCCAGACGTGGTCGCTTGACCACCACACGTTTGGCGATTTTTTGCGCCAGCGGTAGCAAGGCATCGCCCAAATCCATTTCGCCATGTTCCGGCAATAACAAATGCAGCAGCTGCATCTGCTTTTTGACCTGCGCCTGTTTTTTTACCGCCTGCTGGTTCTGGTCACGCTGTGGAAACATCGGGTCCAGATACACTACATCAACAGCCTGCCCTGCTTCTGCCTGCGCTTTTAAGTAATCAGCCGAATCAGAAAAGACCAAGTGGATGCGTGCGGCAACCTTGCTTAAAAACGGGTCCTGTAGGGCGCGCTGGTAGCTATCTTCCAATAAACTAAACAAAATTGGATGCCGTTCCACCAGCGTCACCTCAGCACCAAGATGTGCCATTAGCAAGCTGTCATGGCCCAGACCTGCAGTTGCATCAGTCAGCTGCGGTTTTTCCGCCAGGTTACAGGCACGGGCTAGCATTTCTGACTTTAATGACGCGCGTTTTAAACGCGGAATCTCAGTCTGCCAGTCTGGCTGCATTTTCATGCCCAGCGCACATAGCCACAGGCCATCGGCATCAACGCACAGCGCCATCTCCGGATGCAGTCTTAAAAAACGTGCATTCAGTTTGTCGATGACATCAATTTGAAGGGTAACCCCACGTGAAGAAAGCACAGCCTGATAGTGCTGTGCTTTCTCAAAAAATGCGGGTTCGGTATAGCAGCGAAGTTCGCTTACCATAAGGTCCAGCCTGTATATGCAAAGAGTAAAATCAGAAGGCCTGACACAATACGATACCAGGCAAAAATCATAAAGTCGCGTTTGGCCACATAGGCCACCAGCGCACGAATTAAGAGTAATGCAGAGATAAAAGAAACGATAATCCCGACACTCAGTACGGTCCAGTCCTGGGTGGTCTGGAAGACATCATAACTTTGATATAAATCTAGCAGGCCGGCGCCAATAATCACCGGAATCCCCAGAAAGAACGAGAATTCCGTCGCTGCTTTACGCGATACGCCCAAGAACATCGCCCCAATAATGGTCGCACCCGAACGGGAAGTGCCCGGAATTAAAGACAGTACCTGAATCAGACCAATCCAGATCACATCTTTATAGGTCAGGTCTTCAACTTCCTGCGCCCGTACTTGAGGTGGATGTTTCTCAATCCAGATAATGATCAGACCACCAATAATCAGGCCAATGGCCACGGCGATATCATTAAACAACATCGCTTTCACGGTTTGCCCGAAAGTCAAACCAATCAGCATAATCGGCAGTGAGGCTAGAATCAGGCCAAAGCCCAGACGGCGTCCGGTTTCTTCGCCGGTGAACATGCCGGTGGCTGCGCCCCAAAGCCGGGTCCAGTATTCATAAATCACTGCTGCAATTGCCCCCATTTGAATGGCAATTACAAAAACATCACTTTTTTCTTTGGTCCAGAAGTTCATCAGTTCTGAAGCCAAAATTAAATGGCCGGTACTGGAAATTGGTAAGAATTCTGTGATTCCTTCAACAATTCCCATAATTGCCGCTTTCAGCAGCAGTAAAAAATCCATAGAAAATCCTAGTTATGATTTGCCTTGTTCTGGAATTTTTTTCCAAGCATTATCCCGCAAATACACTGGTAATGCGTATTCCGCACTGACCCATGCTTCACGTTGGGCCAATACGCGTGCAATGGTAGCAATATCTTGCGCCGTTGCACTTAAGTCTTTGTATTGTGTTTGTTCTTGTTGCAATAAGGTTGAACCTGAGCCTACCAATGGGTACTGCGCTACGGCCGCCGCATCACTATAGCCCAATAACTGTTCTTCGCTCACCGGCTGCATAATACCTTCTGCATCTAACTGGAAACTGGCGATATAGACTTCATTCATCCGCGCATCCAGCACTGCCGTTACCGCGCTTAAACCTGCCAGCCGATAAGCCGCTTGCGCCAGCGCCTGCAAAGTCGATACCGGAATGACCGGTAAATCATGTGACCAGGCCAGCGCCTGTGCCACTGCGGCATTAATCCGCACGCCACTGAATGAGCCCGGGCCACGGCTAAAGGCCACTGCGGTTAAATCGACAGTAGCCGTTTCGGTCTGAGCAAAACCTTGCTCAATCATCGGGAGAATGGTTTGGGTTTGTGCCTTGGCGCGCTCATCCAACTGAAAAAACAGTTCCTGCGTGTCATTTACAATCGAAACGGAACACTGCTCATTGGCAGTTTCCAATGCCAGTAACTTCATGCACAACCTTAAAATTAAATTTTAAAAACTGGCCGCTATCATACTCCACTCCTAGACACTAGGCGAGAACTTCACCGGCTTTCACACAGAAAAAAAGCCAGTTTCAAACTGGCCTTTAGGTATCTTAAAGTTCGACTTTTTCCAGTTGCTGGAAATGCTTGAAGTGCTCGGCATAATGTAAGGCGCTCAGTTTCAGGCGGGCTGCCCCTGCTTCATCCAGGGTTTTTACAATCTTGCCGGGAGAACCCATCACCACCGAATTATCCGGGATGACTTTGCCTTCCGGAATCAGCGCATTGGCGCCAATAATACAGTTTTTCCCAATCACGGCATGATTCAGCACCACCGCGTTAATACCAATCAGGCTGTTATCGCCGATGGTACAGCCATGCAACATGGCCTGATGACCGATAGTGACATAGTTACCAATCTGCATCTCAATACCCGCATCGGTATGCAGCACCGCATTTTCCTGGACATTACTAAAATCTCCAAGACGAATCAGGCTGTTATCGCCACGCACCACCGCGCCAAACCAGATACTCACCTGCCGGCCCAGCTCGACCTGACCAATGACCGTTGCGGTTTCGGCGACCCAACCATCCCATGGTTGATGTAATGCTTTTGGGGCAATGCCCTGAAATTTATACAACATTAAAATTCCCTATTTAGATGATTTAAATCGAAACGTCGGTGAATTCAGTAAAAATGGCCATTCTTTTTGATAATCCAGCCCATACTGAAATAAAGCCACCAGCATCCGTGCAGTTAATCCCCAGACAATCTCATTTTCAACGCGCATGCTGGGAAAATATAAGGACTGATGGGCATAGCGCACCTCATATGGCACCGGCGGCGCTTCCATCAGATTTTTTAAAGAGGCGAAAAAAATACGGTCAATTTCGGTCGGTTGCGCTGACAGCTGCACCTCGGGTGGAATCAGGCCGACAATGGGTTTGACCAGCATGCCATTACGCGATTTTTGCATTGGCAAATCGCCAATCAGTTCCACATCAAAAGGATTCAGCGCGGTTTCTTCCTGTGCTTCGCGCAGTGCCACCACAATATTACTGGTATCCTGTGGATCGCGCTTGCCGCCCGGGAAAGACACCTCACCGGCATGGCTGTTTAAATAGGCCGAGCGGCGAGTCAGCAGGACTTTCGGCTGAGCTTCATCGGTAATCGCAATCAACACGGCCGCATGCGCCTCACGCATACTTCGCGAGAAGCGTAAGCGCTGTTGCAATTCCTGTGTCAATGAATGCTCTACCATCTTTTATTATCCTGATTGCCTGACTTTCATCATAGCTGAAATTCTGGGCAAAAGGATAGAAATGATGCCAAAGTTCATTTTTTCAGTTATGCTGATCAGCAACTTTATCGTTGATGCTGAATATGAACTTTTGCGGAACGTGTGGACATAAAACAACGGAAAAAATTCCTTTAGGCGATCATCAGTTACGCCGTGTTTGCAGCCATTGTGGCAGTATTCATTATGTGAATCCGAAAGTGATTTGCGGTGCTTTGGTGCTGTGGGAAGATCAGGTGTTATTATGCCGCCGTGCCATTGAACCGCGTTATGGACTCTGGACCCTACCTGCCGGTTATATGGAACTGTTTGAAACCATGGAACAAGGCGCGGCACGTGAAACCCGTGAAGAAGCAGAAGCGGAAATCGAGATTGAGCAGCTGTACTGCATGTACAACATTCCACGGATTGGCCAGATTTATGTGCTGTTTAAAGCGCAGCTGATTGAAGGTCAATTTGGGGCGGGTGAAGAAACTATTGAATCGCGTCTGTTTAGCGAAGATGAAATTCCATGGGCAGAACTAGCCTTCCCAAGCGTGGAACATACCTTAAGACATTATTTTGAAGACCGCAAAAACCAGCATTTCCCGACTCATCTGGAAACCTTAGGTACGCGTTTGGATCATACTGGTTAACAATAAATATCCCCGCCAAGAAAAAGCCCATCCGTAGATGGGCTTTTGTATTTTAATGAATATATTGCTGTTACTGGATACGCACCTGTTCCGGGTTATAACAGTCCGCCACTTCGATGCTCACGGTTCCACCGGTGAGTTTAGCCAGTTCTTTATCGGCATCCGTAGCATTGTTGCTATCCTGATTGGTAAAAGTCTTGAGCTGCAAGGTATACAGGTTACTCCATGACACGGTATTGTTGCCGGAGAAGTCACTCAGGCTAATCCGGGTCGAGGTATGATTGACCAGATTACCCATATTCAGCCGCGCACCACCTACCACCATGGCCTGCTCGCCCTGGGTATTGTCAACCCGGGTATTCAGACCAATTACGGCACCATTCAGCTGGTTAAAGACCGGATTGGCCAGAATCATCCGCAGGGTAATCGCCTGATTGCTCAGATCGGTTGCTCCCAGCACACCAATACGATATTGCGTGACATTATTACTATCCACAATCTCTGGCGTGCTGCTATCTGTAGCGACTGCGCAGGTCCCCGACAGATCGGTTGCGGTCGGATTTGGGCCAATATCGGTACGGATATTACCCTGCTCATCCAGCACAATCCCGAGCTTAATTGCTGGCGCGGCATTATTAGCAAAATTGAAATTCAGAGTGGCATATAACGGGAAAATATAACGCTCACCCAAGGCCACATTTTTCGCCGAAGTAAAAATCCGGTTATCCAGGAAATTCACCTGAAAATATTTATAGATATCCAGTGAGCCCTTAAACTGATCCGTGCCAATAGTCTGGGTCCAGCGGCCATATTCTTCCGGCTTTCCTGTCGGGAACTTGGTCAGGGTTTTATAAATGCCTTCGGTGCCGGCAATCATATAATCGTTATACAGTTTCCCCTGGGTCACGGTAAAATCTTCAGTCCGGTTACTGTTGATGCTAAAACGATAAGGCCCCTGGATCGTTTCATTCAGTGGATTAATCCAGTTATTTTGTGCCGCTGCGGTCATCAGTTCCGGACGGACACGTTTCAAGAAATCGGCCGTAATGGTCAATAACGGGTTTTCATTACTGGTCGACATGGTTCCACGCCACTGCATGCCATAACCGAAAGTATAACCCGAGCGATCGGTCATCAACTGGAACTGGCCAATCAGGTGTCTTAAGGTATTCGAGTTCTGTTTACAATCATCCTGATTACAGCCATATAAACCTTGTGGTAAGGTCGAACCCTCCACAGCCAGTACCGGATAGTTGGCCTGATAAGAGGCAGAGTTGGTCATATAAACCAGGGTTTTCAGCGCGTCAAAGGCCTGCGCATCACTGACGGTGCTCAAGTCAACCCAAGGACTTAACTTGCTGACATAGGCACCGGAACGGTAATCCTCCAGCGTCACCGAACCCAAAATATCATCCAGCTGTTCTTTTTTTAGCGCAGAAATATAAAGTGGCTGCACATCACCGGCAATGGTCGGCCGTTCTTGGTTCTTGGAACTTTCAATTGATAAAGCCTGTAAAATACGTGTAATTGCCTGTGCCACTTGAACAGTTGAATCCGATGGGGTCAGTTCGGTTGCGGCCTGTCCGGTTAAGCCACTGGCAATATCCAGCAGGGTTAAACGCGGCAAGCTGGCACTGACCGAATTGGCCAGACCAATATCAGCTAGGCTTACTGTCCCCAGATTAATTGATTTTTCTGTTTTTTCCTGAATAAAGAAATGGACTTTATCACCGGCACTACATTTACCGGTGGCGGCATTGGTGGTTGGCGCAATCAGGGTAATATAGGTTTTGCTTGGATCACTGCTACAGGTGAAATTCAGGCCATCCACCGGATAATCCAGGGCAAACTCCACACAGTTTTGCCCGCTAACACAACTGCCATTAATTTCCGACACAATATTCGGCTCTGGAATGACATTGGCACTTTCACCACCACAGCCACTGAGTGCCATCATCAAAGCGGTACTGCTCAAGGCTAAAATATTTGATTTCTTCATCCTGATGTCTCATGTTTTTTATTGATCTAAGGCAATAATTTTCAATTGGCCCTGATTACTTAACTGGCGGTTTTCCATATCGATTGCCGATGCCAGCGGGGTTAAAAGAAGATAACGGGTTTGAGCCGGCAATTGAATCACCCCTTCCACCTGCTCATGTTGCAATAAGGTGGATTGAGTATCCTGGCTCTTGTAGCCGCCTGCACCTTCAATCACACAGCCTTGCGCATCCAGAAAAACGGCAAAAGGCCAGTAAAATGTAGGTTGCCGGGTTTTAGAAGCGTATGAATTCACCTGAAGATGGCGTAAATCTCCCTCCAGCTTCACCACCTCATAATCAAATTCATCTGTTAATGGTGCACGTGGCCAGAGATTAACGTCTTTCTGTACGGCCAGGGTCTTGGCATGTTTAATTTTTTTATTGTTAAAACAGGACTGGCCTAAACTGCTGATGGCATCGGCCTGTGCAATACGATAATAAGTCGATGACAGCACCATTGGCTTGACACTTTCTGGCTGGCGTTTCTTGAACAGGCGATCCAGCACCGATTGTCCGACTCCTTTTTCACGTTCTACCACCTGCACCCGGGTCGCACCACCGCCCAATTTACTGTCAACTACGCCTTCCGGCATCATATAAAAACGCTTTTTCCCCTCCAGGTTAAATTCACTGTGTTCCAGGTATTCATTATTGACGTACTGCTCCCCTTCCATTTCGGTAAAACCGGAAGATGAAGTACGGTCTGGTTGATCAGCTTGCACAGTCTTCAATACTTTCTGAGATTCAGTTTGCGGGATGACAGATGTAATCGTTGGAGATGATGAAGCTGATACCGGTTTTGTGGTTGCCGATACAACTGGTGTGACGACAGGCTGTTCCACAACTGCTGTATCTGGTGTTTTTTGTGGGATACTTTCTGTGAGTTTTACCGTAGTGACTGGTTGAGTCGGTACAGTACTAACTGTGGGTACGACTGCAACAGCAGGAGCTCTGACAGGTTCAGAAACGGGAATTTGCGCTTGCGGCTGCGCCGGATTCAAAGCAGAGGATGCTCTACTTTGTGCCTGCGTTTTGTTTACCGGCACAGCTTCTTTTTTCGCGGCCGGCCGGGTTTCGGCCTTACGCTGTACCACCATCGGCCGGCCATCCGGGCCAATAATGGTATAAAACTCATTGGCATAACTTACACTGGCCGAGCCCAAAGACAGCGCCCAGAGTGAAGACAGGCAAATCAAGCCAGATAAACGCTTTGTCACTTTTACCATCGTGTTCTATAGCTCAGACCTAAAATTGTAATGTTGCTAGCGGTTTTGACATTCAGTCCCGCATACGGGTTGAGTAATAAGTTATTCACCCCTTCTTTGTTGGCTAGGCTACTGGTATTGGCTGGAATTTTGTCCCGGCTTTGCAGAAAGCCGATCGATAAATCCAGGTCAGTATCGGCATCAAAACGATAGCCCACACCTAAACCAAACAGACGTGCATTATTAATGGGTACCATGGTATTACGCTTGTCATCTGGAATCGCACTGGTTCGTGGTTCATAACCGGCACGCAGCTTTAAACGGTCGGTAGCAGAATATTCAATCCCGATGCCCCAGCTCCATGGTGACTGGAAGCCCATCGGCAAGGCCAGTGAGCTGTCAGAGACATGTTCAGACAATAATTTGGCAATTTTCAGGGCAGAAATCTGGCGGTCAAATTCAAACTTGAACTTGTCCCAAGCAGCATAATCGGTCCAGCCGACATCAAAGTTCACCTGTAAATCTGGCATTACCTTGTATTTAATCCCGGCCTGGAAATGCGCTGGATATTCAAAATCCATCGCCACCAGCCCTGACTCACTGGCCGGAATATAGTTCGGGAAGCCTAAAATTGCCGCCAAAATTTGCCCGGTTGGGGAAGACATCAAGCCTTTAATCAGCTCACTCGGCGCCTTGGCATTATCAATATGATATTTACCTTTGAGCCGCATTTTGGCGGAGCTTTGATAGACCATACCAAAGCTGAAATCTTCACGTGGCTCCCATAACACCCCGAGGTTATAGCTTGGGCTCAGACTTTGCTCGACGGCCAGATCCATTTGTCCAAAACGACCAAACGGATTCATGCCTTCCTGTGCGTTACAAATCCCCAGCAACAGAATATCGGTAATAATATCGGAGTTTTCTTTAAACGGGGTGCAGACGACTTCATCAATCATCCGCAGCATCCCGATCAGGTCATTCGGGAAACGCAAGTCGGTATTCATGGCAATGGCCTGGTAGGACATTCCCACCGATGCCCCGACTGATAGCTCATCATTGACCTGATAGGCAATTGACGGTGAGAGATAGGTAATCCGTTCCAGTGCCACCTGCTGCCCCATGAAGTTACCTGGGTTGCCATCTTCAGCACCAAAACCGGCAATTAACGGCGCATACATCGCAGTAGCAAAGGTGGTTTTAGACCCCGGCGGATTGTAGGCAATCCCTGCTGTTGGTGCGGCCAGTGGCATGCCTTCACCCAGATCAACAAACTTTTTCAGTACCGGCACATACAGCGATGCATATTCCACATCACCCGATACTTCACCTTTAAAGTCGGTACAAAAGTCAGCCAGAATTTCCGGTCCATCATGACAGACCAGTGGATCATCGGAATAACCAAATACGTTATAGTCGGCTGGCGCAGAAAACTCACGCTGTACATCAAAGTGCGCCAGCACCCCTTGTACATCGGTTTGCAAGCCTTCAATTTTGGTTAAGGCTGCCGGGTTAAAATGGATGGCACTAATGCCCGGTGGATCTGCCGTGACCGCGTTCCCCATGGTCAGGGAACGGATATCGACAGACAGGTTTTGTCCCAATTGTGCAAAAGCAGCACTCGAACAGCCCGATAAGATCAGCGCAGACACTAACGGGCGAAGTCGAATTATTTTCATACGACCAGCCTCTTAGCGAAGTTTCTTACCAAAGCCCAGAATATCGAGTGGGAAAGACAGACCTAAAGACACATCCGGTGCATCTTCTGTCAAACCAATACCAACAGTACCATTGACAATCGTTTCAGGAGAAACGCGCACCCCTAAAGAAATGGCCAGGGTAGAACTGGTCTGATCGGCCGGAGAATAGCTTTCGCCGGTGTGATAGAGGAATTCAGCGCCAGTATTAAAACTCTGCTGATACGACATGGTCATTGAAACATCGTAGTTAAAGGAATAGGCAAAACCAAAGGCGAAACCACCACTAATGCCCGGCTCAAATTCCTCAATAATACGTGGGCCACGAACTTGGTTTAAGCCCGACTCTTTAAAACCATAATTGGCGGAGACCGAAGCGAATAACACCACTGGGTCGATATATTTACGCGTACTGGCTCCAATCCCTGCAGAATAATAGCCCTTACCGGTCGCAAGTTCGGTGGTGCTATTAATTTCATACGGACTATCACCGGTTTTGGTAGAAAGATTTCCGAATAAAATTAGTGGCAAACGGCCGGCTTTTAAAGGGAAAGGTTCCCAGCGTGCGCCTAAAGAAATATCTCCCAGACCCGCGGTATTCGCATCTTTTAATTGATCGGTCTTAGCCACCAAAGGTAAAGAGGCGGTTAAGGTCAGGTTATCCAATAATCCATATTGAACGGTGAAAGTATTGGTCAATGCATGCGATGCATTTTCCTGAACACGTAACTGATAGATTTGGCCTTGCGCCATTTCCATATCAATTTGCGTATCACGATAATAGGTATAATCAATATCGTAATAAGATGAGATATTGCCTTTTTTGATTAAGGAATATTGGCGTTCATTGGAGGTAAAGACTTCTTCCAGATTGGCTTCTTTGGTAGCATCCCCTTCCTGCTGCTGTAACGCAGTTGATGCAGCCTGCTCAGCACTCGGTGCAGTCGCTGTTGCTGTTTCAATATTGGCCTCAGCAACTGCTTCAGTGCTAACTTCTTCAGGGCTTGAGTTTTCTGCTGGAGCTGTGGCTTCTGACGCAAGCTGCTGCTCTTCTACTGTTTCATCTTGTCCTAATTGTGGCTCTTCTGCAGCATAAGCAGCTGCGCCCCAGACCATTTGGATACTGATGGCCAATACGGTTTTATTCATCCATTTAGATTTCATCTTCTTCCCTTCCAATTTTTAATTTTTTTTCGTTTTTAAAGTAAATATTTACTTACTTTTATAATAGAGTCTTAAAAAGTTGTACTGATGTTCGCCGAAATTCTCTGACTCAGGATTCATGTTTCGTTCTAAACGAATGGTCGAGGCTTTATCGGCAATTTTGTCCATATAGAATTGTGGATATTGAATATTGACAAAGGCATGATGGTTAACAGTGGCATCTTCAACATGGCGCATATCACTATCCTGTAAAGCCAAGAAGTCTTTACGATATTCAGGCGCCACATTAATCAGGAACAAGGTATTGTTTTCCCACACCTCTTTAAAACGCTGCTCATCAAAACTGATATTCCCCAGTGCCGGGTCGGCCACATAGACCCGGCCATCCTTATAGGCCTTATACACCACAAAATGCTTAAAACCGGCATAGGAAATCGGCACAATTGCGGGCTGGCCCTGCTTGACCAGATCTGAAAATTCCCCACGATAGCCGCCACTTTCCATGCCCAATGCAGCAACAAAACGTTTCATATCCAGCAAAGAGAAACTACGCCGTTCAATAATGCGCTCATATTCCCCATAACGTAGCAAACCACTCATGGTCTGCTGCTCTGTCAATCGGGTTCCGACATAACCATTTAACAGCGTGGTTAAAGCGGCCGATCCACAGCTATAGTCATAAGCCTGACGTACAATGCCCCGGAATTGATCTTGTAAAGCAGGTTGAATACGTACAGGCTCACGATGCATACGGGTAAAAGAAGAATTGCGGGAATCCAGTGTCTCCGTATAGCGTACGGTTTCCGGATGTTGTTCCTTTAAGTCGAAGGCTTGTGTGGCAGCGTAATACATCAATGCCGAGCCTAATGCGATCTCTAACATAATTTTTTACTTTTCAAGTTCCAGGCAGCTCTGCCAGTTCATTTTTTATTTTTAGAGTAAGAACTCTACTTCCATGTATTTAGCAAGATACCTTTTTTTTAGAAAAAAAACAGTATTTTTTTATATTTTTGCCAACTTTTACAGTTTTTGTGTAAAAAAAAGCGCGTGAAAACACGCGCTTTTTCAATAGAAGACTTAGTGACCACGAATAGTGATAACCGCCCCCGGAAGATATTGACCAGCCGCTGGGCTGAAATAGGTTTGCATACCTTGAATTTCAACATCACCGATAGATGCAGCATCTCGGCTACCTAAATGAACACCTTGTACATAGTGATCTTTAGCACCACCATGGCTAATCATCTGGATATAACCTTTGTCATCCGGGTTGCTGACACTTGCCCCCATAACACGCACATCTTGTGTAATGGTTAAGTCATTAGCATCTGCATCGGCAATTTTAATACTTTCAATAAAGATCTCACCAGCTGCACGCTCAGCACTTGCTGTTGAGTTATCCAGAATACCCAAATTATTAATTTCAAGACCACCAATCATCGTAGTATTCAGTTTAATCATCGCCCCTTGTGGCGCAGCACCTAACTGGATATTGGCTGACATTGGGCCAGTTTTAAGCGATAAACCTGAAATAATCGCATTGTAGTTATTTTCGTCACCCCCACGGCGAAGTGCTGAGGTTGCGCTTGCGCTGCCTTGCACACCCGAAGCAGTTACACCAATCTCACCAATTTTAATATCCAGACCAGACACATCAGCTGCGATGTTAATAAAGGCTGTGTTACCACCACCTGCACCGGCATCAGAGTCAATTTTTAAATCTGCCAAGTTACGAGAGTCAAGTAGATAAACACCTCCATCATCATAGTTAGCACCAACGACGATACCAAAGTTTTCATTCGCATCACCAGCAATGCCATTCCCTTGAATAACAATCGCACCAGCATTATCAATGGTACCATTTAAACCATCATTATCATGGATAAAGAGCTTTTCAATTTCAATTTTTGAAATACCGATACCAATCGATAAACCATCTTGACCTGTGGTTGCGCTAAGTGCTGAATCATCCATTGCCTGCATTGCAAATGCATTTGCACTTAATGCCATTGAAGATACTAAAGCTAGTTTAGTAAATGTTTTCATATTTACTCTCCCAAGAGTATTATTTTTTTGATTGTTACCACTCTTGTGCAGCAGGCTGATTATTTGTTTTTAGCAACCTGCTACGTATTTCCTTGAGCGGCTGGATAGCACTAACAAAGTTATCCCCCTGTCAATTTTTGTTCAACTGCTATTGATCATATTTTTCAGCTTGCCGATAAACGGTCATAAGCATTTTCTTGGCGCAGAATCAGGTAAAATAGATATTTATTGTTGATTTTCTCCAAATTTATGGCCACCTCATCTTTCTACAAACAAGTACTTTGTGAATCACCCTATACCCCAGCAGAAATTTTAAAAGCGCTGGGTTCACTCTCACATCTTGTTTATTTAGAAAATAATGGCCAACCGATTATTGGCTTATCGGCAAAACATTACTACCTTATTCAACAAAATAAATGGCAGTATTTTAAGCAACACAGTTTTAATCATTATCTTGAAGAAACAGCAGCGCCTTCTTTAGATGACTTTTTGCAGGCAACTGCTTGTATTGGCGACAGTTATTTTAAAGGTGGGCTGATCGGTTTTATCAGCTACGATTATGCCGCCCAACAGCACATTCATACTCAAAGCAAAGCTCAACCGTGTTTATTTCTAGGACAATTTCACAGTTTTCTAACTCTGGAAAATGGGCACTGGTATTTCACCAGCGATGAGCAGCAAGCCGAATTTTTATTGACTTATATTCAAAATTTGTTGGCTCAAAAACAGGAGAATTCATTTAAATTAACTCAGGCCTGTACCGCACGCTGGAATAAAACTGAATATCAACAGGCCTTTAATCAAGTCCAGGATTATATTGTTGCAGGTGATTGTTATCAGATTAATTTAACCCAGGAATTTAAAGGTTCTGCGGAAGGATTATTATTAAATACCGCTGCAGATTTTTGGGCGCTAACCCATGCTCCTTATGCTGGTTATTTAAAAATAAATGACTTTGAATTACTTAGCTGTTCACCTGAATTATTTATTGATTTTCTGCCTCATCGGCAACTCCTCACCAAACCGATTAAAGGCACCATGCCACGCTATACAGATCCACGATTAGATGAACAATCTAAACAGACCTTAAAAAATTCTGAAAAAGATCAAGCTGAAAATGTGATGATCGTCGATTTACTGCGTAATGATCTGAGTGTCTATGCCGAAACCGGTTCAGTAAAAACGCCGAAGTTATTCAATATTGAATCATTTAAACAAGTACATCATATGGTGAGTGAAATCACCGCGACGTTAAAAGCAGAGATCAATCCACTAGATGTATTGCTGTCTGCACTTCCGGGCGGCTCGATTACTGGCGCCCCTAAAATTCGTGCCATGCAGATTATTGAAGAGCTGGAAGGCACACCACGCGGGGCCTATTGCGGATCAATGGGTTATTTTAATTTTGATGGTACCGGTTCCTGGAATATTCTGATTCGCTCAATTCAAAAATATCAACACGAAGTTTCGTTATGGGCCGGTGGTGGTATTACCATTGCCTCTGATTGTGATGCAGAATATCAGGAATGTTTTGATAAGGTTTCGGCGATGCTGGATTTACTCAATACCTGGTACACACCTGAATAAATAAAAAAGCGACTCAATTGAGTCGCTTTTTTATGAATCCCTCCCCTTGAGAACCATTGTTTCTCACCTTTTCTAGAGGGAAGAGTTCCCTCCTTTATCAAAGGAGGGTTAGGGTGGATTCACTTAAGCCAAAATCTCGTTTTTCAAAGTATCCACTAAACGCTGGTTTTGTTCATCGGTACCGATGGTGATCCGAAGGAATTGGTTAATCCGTGGCTTGTTAAAATAACGCACAATGATGCCACGTTCACGCAATTCAGCTGCCAATTCACCCGCGTCTTTACTTGGCAGTGAAGCAAAAATAAAGTTGGCACTCGATGGCAATACCTTAAAACCCAGCTCAGCCAGCTGAGCTACCAGTGTTTCGCGACTCGCAATCACTTTCTGGTTCTGCGCTTCAAAGTATTCCTGATCTTCAAACGATGCGACAGCTGCTGCAATCGCGAAACGATCCATTGGATAAGAGTTAAAGCTGTTTTTCACCGCTTCCAGCGCAGCAATTAAATGTGGCTGGGCAATCGCAAAACCGACCCGTAAACCAGCCAAAGAACGCGATTTAGATGTGGTTTGACATACCACTAAATTCTCGTATTTTTCCACCAGGCTGACCGCAGATTCGGCACCAAAGTCTACATAGGCCTCATCAATCACCACAACTGAGTTTGGATTGGCTTGAAGCACTTCCTCAATGGCAGCCAGGCCCATATCAATACTGGTTGGTGCATTCGGATTGGTAATAATAATGCCGCCATTTGGCTGCTTATAATCATCCACCACAATTTCAAAATTGTCATTTAGAGGGATGACCTGGGTATTAACCCCAAAAAACTGGCTATAGACCGGGTAGAAACTATAGGTAATATCCGGATACAACAGCGGCAGATCCTGAACAAAGAAGGCTTTAAAGATATGTGCCAGCACTTCATCAGAACCATTGCCGACAAAAACCTGCTCAACCGGCACCTGCTGCTGTTTGGCAATGGCCTGTTTTAACTCGGAGGCATCCGGGTCTGGATATAAACGCAACGCATCCGCAGAGTTTGCCAGTACCTTCTGCACCGCTTCCACCACTTTTGGCGATGGCGGATACGGGTTTTCATTGGTATTCAGTTTAAGTAAGTTCTGGATTTTCGGTTGTTCGCCCGGTACGTATGGTTCTAATTTACGTACTGCCGGACTCCAGAAACGCATTTGTTCTGCTGTGAAATTCATTTTTAAATTCTCAAAGTTCCCTCTCCTTTTAGGAGATGAGCAGCACTGCTGCACAAGGAGAGGTTTTATTTTCTTTATCCCCTCATCCCAACCTTCTCCCTGAGCCATATATGGCGCAAGAGAAGGGGCTTAAAATTATATGGGAAAGAGTCACATTAATTACTGATAACGATAACGTGCTGATCTCGCATGTGCATCCAGGTTCTCTTGCTGCGCCAATACATCCGCAGTTTTGGCCAGAGTTTTCACCCCTTCTTGCGAACACATGATCAGGCTAGAACGTTTCTGGAAATCATACACACCCAGCGGTGAGGAGAAACGCGCAGTACCTGAGGTTGGCAGCACGTGGTTTGGACCAGCACAGTAATCCCCAATCGCTTCAGGGGTATAACGTCCCATAAAGATTGCCCCGGCATGACGAATATCTTCTGCCATCACTTGCGGATCATCCATGCATAATTCCAGGTGTTCAGGTGCCACCTGATTAATTAACTCAATCGCTTCCTGACGATCCTTCACCAATACCAATGCACCACGGTTTTCAATCGAGGTACGGGCGATCTCAGCTTTTGGCAATGCTTCTAGGTGCTTTTCAATCCAGCCATCAACAGCATTCAATAATTCTTCATCTGGTGTAATGAATACTGCTTGTGCGACGGTATCGTGCTCGGCTTGTGACAATAAATCCATCGCCAACCACTCTGCATTATTCTCGCCTTCGGCATAAACTAAAATTTCCGAAGGTCCGGCGATCATATCAATACCGACTTGACCAAATACCGCACGTTTTGCTGCTGCGACAAAACGGTTACCTGGACCGGTAATTTTGTCGACCGATGGAATGGTTTCTGTACCATAGGCCAGCGCCGCGACCGCTTGTGCACCACCAATGGTAAACAGACGTGTCACGCCCGCTAAATAGGCCGCCGCCAGAACCAGTGGATTCAACTCACCATTCGGCGCCGGAACCACCATGATAATTTCAGGCACACCCGCGACATGCGCAGGAACAGCATTCATGAGTACTGAAGATGGATAAGACGCCAGACCACCCGGCACGTAAATGCCCACGCGGTCCAGTGGCGTGACTTTCTGACCCAAGGTATTGCCCAAGGCATCAACATAGGTCCAGCCATCCTGCTTTTGCGCCTGGTGGAATTCACGGATACGTGCTGCAGCCAGCTCCAGTGCCTCACGCACTTCAGTGTTTAATGCGTCAAAGGCAGCTTTAAGCTGTTCCTGGGTCAGTTCTAGATCTGAAAATTGATGCGCGGGATGTCGATCGAACTGCTGAGTTAATTTAAGAACATGAGCATCACCATGCTGACGGACATCAGCAATGATTTGGTCTACGGTTTTTAACAGTTCTGGATCACTCACTGTTTCAAAAGCCAACAAGTCAGCAAACACCTGCTTGAAGTTCTGATCTTGAGTCGATAAACGTCGCATCAATTTACCCACAAGGTTGATATGGAAAAGATTAGTTTACCTGTTTTCAAGGCTTTTGTGGGTATCAATCGCGCATTGGGCCACGGACTTTTATGGAAAATTACTTTTGCTCAAATTGAAGAAAAGTATTAACAGGACTGTTCTCATAGACCGCCATAAAAAACCGCTCTCAAGAGCGGTCTTTTATTTGAACAACTTACGCCTGTTTGGCCTGTTCACGATCAGCCACAGCCTGTTCTAGCTGGGCAATAATCGGATTTAACAACGCCTGTTTACGTTTAAAACTGGCTTTATTGACGATTAAACGGGAAGATACTTTACAGATTTCTTCCAGTGGTTCTAAACCATTGGCACGTAACGTATTTCCGGTATCGACCACATCGACAATGTAATCACCCAGGCCGACCAGCGGTGCCAGTTCCATCGAACCGTAAAGCTTGATCACATCAACCTGTTCACCCAGGCTGGCATAGTATTGACGGGTCAGGTTCACATATTTGGTCGCAATTTTTAAGCGGCCTTTTGGACGAACCATACCGACTTTACCCGCTGTCATCAGTTTACAGTTGGCAATTTTTAAATCTAATGGTTCATAGACATTTTGTGCGCCATGTTCCATCAAGACATCTTTACCTGCCACACCTAAATCTGCTGCGCCATTTTCCACATAGGTCGGCACATCAGAAGCACGTAAAATCAGAATACGCACCTGTTTATGGGTGGTTGGAAAAATTAACTTACGGGATTTTTCAGGATCTTCCAGCAAGTTAATGCCCGCTGTTTCCAGCAGCGGCAGTGTCTCTTTTAAAATACGTCCCTTACTTAATGCTAAAGTTAAACCATGATCAAAATTGCCCATTACGTCAAAGTTTGGATCATCGTTTCTCATATCGCTCATTAACTTACTCGCTTAATTTGGGCACCTAAACCTTGTAACTTCGCTTCGACATTTTCATAACCGCGATCAATATGATAAATACGGTCAATCAGTGTTTCCCCTTCAGCCGCCAGAGCTGCTAACACTAAAGAGAACGAAGCACGTAAATCTGTAGCCATGACAGGTGCTGCAGATAATTTTTCTACACCGGTTACCACAGCATCATTGCCTTCAACCTGAATATTGGCGCCCATACGTGCCAATTCAGGAACATGCATAAAACGGTTTTCAAAAATCGTTTCAGAGATGGTGGCAAAACCACGACCAACGGCATTCACCGCCATCAACTGGGCCTGCATATCGGTCGGGAAATCTGGATGTGGCAAAGTACGGAAGCTGACCGCTTTCGGACGTTTACCCATCATATCCAGTTCAATCCAGTCATCCCCACGGGTGACTTCTGCGCCCATCTCTTCAAATTTGTCTAGCACCGATTCCAGCAGGGCCGGATCGGTATGCGTGGTTTTAATCTTGCCACCAGTAATGGCTGCCGCCGCCAGATAGGAACCGGTTTCAATCCGGTCCGCCACTACCGCATATTCACAGCCGTGCAGACTTTCTACACCAGTTACCACCAAAGTATCGGTATCCAGGCCTTCGATTTTGGCACCCATCTTAATCAGCATTTGTGCCAGATCGGTGATTTCCGGTTCACGCGCAGCATTCCGGATGGTGGTGACACCATCCGCCAGCACGGCAGCCATCAAGATATTTTCAGTGCCGCCTACGGTTACCATATCAAAAACCACTTCGCCGCCTTTTAAGCGGCCATCGACTTTGGCATGTACATAGCCATTTTCGACCTGGATTTCTGCACCTAAAGCTTCTAAAGCTTTTAAATGCTGATCGACCGGACGCGAACCAATCGCACAGCCGCCCGGGAGTGATACTTGTGCACTGCCATAGCGCGCCAATAGCGGTCCAAGCACCAAAATAGACGCACGCATGGTTTTAACGAGCTCATACGGTGCAAACTGGTTGTTCAGGGTTGAGGTATCGGCCACCACAGTATCGCCTTCATAAGACATGGTGATACCGAGGCCCGCAATGAGTTTAACCAGTGTGTTTACATCTTTCAGATTAGGCACATTGGTCAGGGTAATAGGTGAGTCGGCCAGAATCATGGCAGCCAGTAATGGCAATGCTGCATTCTTTGCACCAGAAATGCGCACTTCACCTTCGAGCTTAATACCGCCCTGAATTAAAAATTTATCCATTAATTTATTAAGCTCCGAATAAGCTTGCTTTACGCCATTCTTCTTTGGTCATTGCTTTAATTGTTACCGCATGAACTTCACCGCTGGCGATCAAGGCATTAATCGGCGCATACACTGCCTGTTGGCGTGCAACAAGACGTTTGCCTTCAAACTGATCATCGACAATACGAAGATCAAATTTACCACCCTGCCCACTAACGACTACATCTGCCTCTGGAAAAGCAGCTTTTAAAATTTCAGCGAGCTGTTCATTATTCATCACAAGACCTCTTATAGGACCAACGGTGTAAAACCGGTCATTTTACTATAAATGAAAAAAATAATTCATTAGTCACATACATTATATATATAAAAAAAGAGGTTTTTTAAAAACCTCTTTTTGCCGATTGTTTCAGCTAAATCGCGACAGGCTGATAAACCAGCTGCATTTTGCGATGCTTGTCTAATTGGCGTTTTAATTTTTCTGACATTTTCTTAATCGATGTATACATATCATCAGCACAGGCCTGGGCAAACAGCTCCGTTCCAGGTAAACGGATAATCGCTTCTGCGATATGGTTGGCACTGCCTTTTTTAGAATGCTTATCGATCTGATGATCTTTACTGAGCTTCACCTGCATACTATTGACCTGATCCAGATGTTTGGTCATTTGCGCGAACTTTGCTTTTATATTTTCTTCAATTGCAGGTGTAATTGATAAATGATGGCCACGAATTGTTATTTGCATAATTCTATCCCTCACCTTCGTTAGGATTAGACGAGTCATCATCAAAATGATTCACGTACAGGACCAGAACTGCTGCTCAGTGATACCTTCATGCAATCATTTTGACTCATCCTCATAGAAAAAAAGATTCATTATGTTGTCATAATGAATCTCTAGAATAGGCAGATTTTCAAAACTAGATCAAGACTTTTCTTTCAGAAGAAGATGGAATATGTAAAGATTCGCGATATTTTGCAACCGTACGTCGCGCCACATCAATTCCCTCTTCTTTTAAAATATTGGCAATTGCGTTATCAGACAAAGGCTTACGTAAGTTCTCTTCAGCAATCAGTTTTTTGATCTTGGCACGAATCGCAGTTGACGATGCTTCACCACCCGATGTAGTGCCAACATGACTTGAAAAGAAATATTTCAACTCAAACAGGCCACGCGGGGTCAGCATATATTTATTGGTGGTCACGCGGGATACCGTAGATTCATGCAGCTCGACCTCTTCGGCAATATCGCGTAGCACCAAAGGTTTCATGCCTTCTGCGCCAATTTCCAGAAAAGTACGCTGATGCTCAACAATACAGGTTGCCACTTTCAGTAAGGTTTTATGCCGCTCATCAATACTCTTGATAAAGTTTTTGGCTTCCAGCATCTGATTGCGTAAATACTGATTGTCATCACTCTGATCGGCACGACGAATCATATTGGCATAAAACGAGTTAACCCGGAGCTTTGGCATGACATCCGGATTCAGCTGTACCTGCCAGCTGTCATTTTTTTTCATCACCACCACATCTGGAATCTGATAATCCGACTCTTTATCTTCAAACTCCATACCCGGATGCGGTTTCAAGGTTTTCAGCAACTCGACCGCACATTTCAGCTGATCGGTGTTTAAACCGGTCTGCTTGAGTAGTTTTGGAATTTCATTGCTGATTAATAACTCATAATGGGTCATCAGCTGCATAGCATCCTGACGGCATGGGGTATTCGCCGGAAGACTTTCCAGCTGAATCAACAGACATTCCGCCAGATGACGCGAGCCAACCCCCACCGGCTCCAGCCGTTGAATATGTTTCAACACCACCAGCACTTCATCGTCTTCGATGCTGTCTTCATACTCCATCGAATCGAGCAGATGCTGGACTGAAGCAGTAATCTCGCTGATATCGCTTTCCAGAAAGCCCTTATCATCCAGAGAATCAATAATGCAGTAAGCAATCAGCTGGTCAATTTTAGAAAAATGCAGCAGGTTAATCTGCTCCAGCATATGCTCTTTTAAACCCAGTACACCCTGACGGTTATCTTCACGCTCTTCATATTCTGGCGTACCTAAACTAGTCGGCTGATGGGTATAAACATCATCCCAGTCGGTATCGACCGGTAAATCATCTGGCAGATGATCGGCATTTAATTCATTGGTTAAATCTTTTTGATCACGATCTGTATCTGCCGCTGACAGACTCTCAACATCGGACTGTTCTTCAACTTTCTCTAATAATGGATTACTATCGAGCTGTAATTGAATTTCTTGCTCAAGTTCTAAACTTGATAATTGAAGTAAACGAATGGCCTGTTGCAACTGGGGTGTCAATGACAGGGAGTTGGCAACTTTTAATCCCACTGATAACTTCATACTACCCACCTTTTTCAATACCGCATTTTATAAGCAATTTTTATGCCTGTTTTAATTTTTATAGCATGATTTTATTAAAAAATATACAAAAAAATTTTCATAAAGAAAGGCCACCCGAGGTGACCTTCTGTAATTGCTGATAAATTTAGAACAATGCTTTTGGCAAACGGATCTGAATAATTTCATTATCATCGGCCAGATTGGCATTTCGCCCGCTTGAACCTGGAAAGTTATTATCATTCAGCACAGTAATCAGGTCTGGACCTTCAATGACAATATCTTCAATGGTCTGAAACGGAAAACCAAAACGCTCACCGGTCGCAATATCGCCCGCTCGCGCAGTGCCATAAAGTAAATCCGGATTGGCAATATCCATCAAATTGACCAGATCTTCTCTCTGCATATTCTGACCAGCGGTGCTGAGCGTGACTTTAATCAGCTTTTTATAGCCCAGCAGATCGTTTTCACTATCATCCCGTTCAATAATAATTCCTTCAGTCGGGCTATACAGCTGAAAATCACCAATCGCGGTGGCGCTAGTATGCAATGGAAAATAATAATATTTGCCTGTATAGGCTTTTTTTGCCAAATCAAATTCAGACACGATTAAACGATTAGAACTATCGTTCAGTAATGGCTTTTCCAACAGCGGATACAGATATTTTCCATCTTGAGAGATCGCCATGCCTTCAAAACCACCGCTACGCTGTACCAGTGGTTCAACAAAATTCAGCTGTTCTTTATTGAACTGATTCTGAGGTGAACGCAGCTCTTGCGCCGGATTCAGTGGATTCGGTAATGGAATTGGTGGACTCAGCAATATACCGTCGGCAGAAAAATGCAGTAAATAGGGTCCAAACTCATCCCCAATCCAGATCTCGCCATTCGGTGCACGCTGCATCGATTCCGGGTCAAAATCCGCCCCGGTTAACAAACGTTCGGCAGTATCTTGATGGACAATAGAAAAGGGAATGAGTTTATTCGGATCACGCAGCTGCACATAACTTAAATGCTTCACTTCAGTGTTAGTTGCTATTTTTGTTCTAAAGGTCGGTTGAATCACATGCAAACGCAGCAGATAGTCAGCCGAGTTATCTTGCGTGCCAAAACCATTGTCAGACATCACCAGATAAGTCCCATCATTATTTTTTAAAGCAGCCGAAAAACCTTGCACAGGCTGCCCAGAAAATGGCGGCAAAATTCCGTTTGCACCGGTCACATATGCACCGGAATCTGGTCCTTCTGCATAGGTGGCCACATCCAGTTTTGCAAAAGCCACCAAAGTTGGCTCATTGATCAAGGGTGTAGGCGTCACCTGCGTCTTTTCATCAGAATCATTACATCCGTTCAAGCCCAACACAACGGCCATAAAAAGGCCAATAGATCTTTTTTTCATAAAGTTTAAAAATAGCAATTGGGGAAACCATTCAAACAAGAAAAAATGACAGTGTTGGGATGATTCAGTGACAATTTAAAGACCGGTTTTTGCGACCGAATACTTGTCTTTCTATTTATTTGATCATGATGCTTAGGATCTGTTGACATTTCATAATGGTAGCCAAATAAAGATACAAGCTAAGGCAACAGAATTTTCATAGCTTTGCTTTAGCTTGTCATAGCGTGTGGCAATTCCTCTAAATTGCTTTAATCCATCAAAGGCATTCTCAATTAAATGCCTGATTTTATAAAAATACCAATCCACATGATCATTATTTGAAAGTGTATTGGACTTCTTGGGAATATTAGCTTGAGTTCCCGTTTTTTCTATCTGTTCTCTCAAGGATTCAGAGTCATAACCCTTAT
>NZ_VPBT01000024.1:0-46221 GCF_013418555.1 Acinetobacter sp. YH12134
CAAAGGGTGAGTTGAAAAAAGACTTATTATCCTGTCTGCGTCATGAAAATAAAAAGCGAAAAGCTAACGGTGAACCTAAAAAAGATTCTATATTACAGGATATTAAAACTATTCATGAGCGCCCAGCCGAAGTTCAAGAAAGAAAAATACCGGGTCATTGGGAAGCCGATTTAATTAAAGGTAAAGACAATAAAAGTTCGATAGCAACACTTATTGAACGAAATACACGGCTCTGTATCTTGGCAACATTACCTGATGCAAAGGCAGAATCAGTGCGCAAGGCTTTAACTGAAGCTCTGAAATATTTACCTGCAGAACTACGTAAAACGTTGACCTATGACCGTGGACGTGAGATGTCAGAACATAAAATCCTCGAAGAAGATTTAGGCATAGATGTATATTTCTGTGACCCACATTCGCCATGGCAGAAAGGTACATGCGAAAATATGAATGGTTTAATTAGGCAATATTTACCTAAAGGGATTGATTTAAATCAGGCAGATCAGCATTATTTAAATCAAGTTGCCATGTCACTGAATACTCGTCCTAGAAAAGCGTTAGATTGGCTTACACCATTAGAGAAGTTTGCTCAGCTTGTTGATTATCATAAGGCTTTTGAAACTGTCGCACCTCATGTTTGAATTCGCCAAGCAATCTTGACGAAATAACTGTAAAGAATGGCCTAGATTTTAAAGTTAGGTCATTAATTTTTATCCAATGCTAAAAATAAAATACAACCTAGGGTTAAAGCTATGAGTGCACCCTGACTAAACTCATTAAAAGCCCGGCCCAGAAAATAATAACGATGGCTATACCACAGTTCATCACTGAAATAGCGGGCATAATCCCAGACCGAATAAGTACCTAGCAAAATGGCCAGGCCAATCAGGATGGCTGCCGCTTGTTTGACCTGTCGGCTCACTGGCCAGTGCTGACGATAGCGCTGATAATAGCGCCAGCACATCCACAGCAAAAACGGCAGGGCCAGAAGCGAACTGCCAATCTGCAAAATAAAATGCAGTGGATAGGTCTGGGAAAACCAGGACACCGGCTGGCTTAAGACGTTATGAAAGGCAAAAGTGCGAAAGTCGACGTGAGTTAAACCATCCCAAATTAAATGGGTGGCATTGCCCAGCAATAGCCCGAGGACTACCGCAAGCAAAAAACCAAGGGTCGACTTGAACGAATCCAGATTGAGCTCATGTTGTATGCCTAGCGCCCGATACAGCACCGGACGATAAATCAGATACCACGCCGCACAAAAAGCCAGACCCAGCCATAAATTTGGATGAACAATTGAACTCCATAAATGGTTCAAGCCGCCCTGATCGGTGGTAAATAAACGGCTTAAATCGGGCAGCATACAGCCAATGGCAAGGGCCGCAACGGGAAGACGATGACCTGTCAGCTGGGCAATGGGGGGTGCTAAAACCGCATGAGATAAGGTAAAGGGCATACAGGCGTAGACAATAAAAACAGAAAAATCCGCGAGGCCCTATAGCTTAACCAAGCAAAGATGAATTTTATGTTTTTTATTGCAAAACAGTTGAAATGTTATATTATAACATTTCATTGAATTTGTTACTCTGAGCCTGAGTCATGTCCTTCCATAAGAATTTAATAACACTGTCTATTTTCGCTGTTGTGGCCCCTGTAGTTTTTGCAGATGAGGCGAATCTATCCAATGCACAGCAACTTGAAACCATCCAGCTAAAAGCCCATCCTCTGGTTCAGACTGCAGCAGACTTTGCGGTAGCAGATCAGGTGGTGGAACAGAAAGTATTGGCGGAACGCTCAACAACCATTGGTGATGCACTGGCTGATGAACTGGGTGTATATTCAAATCAGTACGGCACAGGTTCAAGCCGTCCCGTGATTCGTGGTCAAGATGGCCCGCGTGTCAGAGTCTTACAACACGCATCTGAAACTGCCGATGTATCGACTTTATCTCCAGACCATACGGTTACGGTAGATCCAATTCTGGCAAAACAGGTTGAAGTGATTCGCGGTCCATCGACTTTACTCTATGGTGCTGGTACCGTCGGTGGTTTGGTCAATGTAACCGATCAGAAAATTCCAACCCAAATCCCAGCAGATGGCTTAGAGGGCACCGTCGGCGTGCGCTATAACTCGGGTAGCGATGAGAAGCTGGCCAGTGCGGGGGTAACAGCAGCAATTGGTGACAACTTTGCCTTACGTGTAGAAGGCTCCAAACGTAAAGCAAATAACTATATTACGCCGGATTACTGGGTAGAACATCATAATGATGAAGCTGGCCATGAAGATCATGATCATGGACATGATGCTGAAGAAGAACATGAAACACATTTTGATAAAGCCCGTCGTGTAGACAATACCTTTGCAGAAGGGCAAACCGTGAATATTGGCGGCTCATGGATTCATGACCGTGGTTTTGTCGGGGTGTCTTATAGCAACCGTCAGGACAAATACGGTTTACCAGGGCATAGTCATGAATATCATGACTGCCATCCTCATGGTAATGAAATTCATTGCGGCGGACATGGCGTTTCAGCTCCAGATGAGGATGGGGGCGAACATGCTCATGGTGGTCCATGGGTCGATCTGGAATCACACCGTTATGATGTCCGTACAGAACTGGATCAGCCATTTGCCGGTTTTGACAAGTTACGTGCCCATGCCAGCTATACCGATTATGAACATGACGAGCTGGAAGAAAGTGAAGTTATCAGTAATTTTAAAAGCAAAGGCTATGATGCCCGTTTAGAGTTGGTTCATAAACCAGTCGCGGGTTGGGAAGGGGTCTTTGGTACCCAATATAGCCAACAGAAAATTAATCTTGCGGGTGGTGCGGAAGAACATGATGGGCATTCTCATAGTGGCGTGCTGATGGCAGACACCAAGACCGAAAAATATAGCCTGTTCGGTTTAGAACATAAGCAGTTTGGTGATGTGCATGTGGAATTGGGTGCACGTGTAGAACATCAAAAAATTGATGTAGATTCAACTCAAAAAGACTATTCGGATACCGGTGTGTCAGGTTCAGCAGCAGCCAATTGGGAATTTGCTCCAAACTATAAGCTTTCTGCGGTTGGCTCGCATCAGCAACGTTTACCACTGGCACAAGAGTTGTATGCGGACGGTATTCACTTTGCCACCAATACCTATGAGCGTGGAAATGAGGATCTGGATGTTGAGAAGTCAAATAACCTTGAGTTAGGTCTGCATTATGAAGGTGAAAAACTCGACTATCATGTGCATGTTTATCACAACTGGTTTGATAACTATATTTATGGCTCAACAACCGACAGCGAAGGAACATTCCGTCTAGTTGATTATAAACAAGACAAAGCCCGTTTCTACGGTACAGAAGCGCAGTTAGGCTATGCCATTAACGATGCTTATAAAGTTAGCCTGTTTGGTGACTATGTGCGTGGCAAAATTGATGGTGAAAATGCCCCGCGTGTACCCGCAGGCCGTTTAGGTACCAAAGTAGAAGCCGATTTTGCTGATGGCTGGTCAGGTCTGGCAGAGTACTATCATGTCTTTAAACAGGACCAGATCGCCAGCTATGAACAGGAAACCCAAGGCTATAACATGGTCAATGTCGGTCTGGCGTATGCAGGTGCCATGGCGAATAACCAGGACTACCGCGTGTTCTTTAAAGCCAATAACCTGCTGGATGATCAGGTTTATTCACACACCTCATTCCTGTCCAATATTCCGCAAGTGGGCCGTAATTTTACCGTTGGTTTAGAATATAACTTCTAAGCAGAACTTAAATTTATTGCCAAAATCAAGAGGATGTCACGGAAATCCTCTTGAAAAAAGCCTGAAGAAAACCTAGCCTGAGCTGATTGGGTTAGGTTTTTTCTTATGCGTATCTTTCAACGAATTCACAATAAACTGAACTGGTCACCACGGCGTTATCTGGGCGTGATGATGGGCCTGCTGGCGTTAAGCTATTTATCCTCGGCACTGTATCATACCTATAAGCCCTTACCGGATGGTTTGAATTATGCGGGACCACTACGTCATGCCGAAGTCAAATTTCTGGCCGATCAGACCTATCTGGATGCACAGGGCCAGCAGCATTATGATCATCAGATTTTTAATGAAATGCTGCGCCTGATTGATGAAGCACAAAGCTTAATTGTGCTGGATATGTTTCTATTTAATCCGCAAACCGGAGCATCACAGGCCCAGCATCAACCGCTCAGTCAGCAATTGACCGATGCACTGATTCAAAAACGCCGTACCCAGCCGGATATTGAAATCAAGCTGATTACCGATCCGATTAACTCGGTTTATGGCGGGCTTGCGCCAGAGCATTATCGGCAACTGCGCCAGGCCGGAATTGATGTGATTGAAACCAATTTAACCCCGCTACGCGCTTCCAATCCGATGTGGTCCGGGTTCTGGTACATCTGCTGTCAGGGCATCCGCAATAATCCGGATGCCGGCTGGCTGGCCAATCCGTTTGGTGAGGGCAAAATCACCCTGCGTAGTTATTCCGAGCTGCTGAATTTTAAGGCTAATCACCGTAAAACCATTGTGGTTGATACCTCGGACGGCTGGGAAGCTCTGGTGACCTCAATGAATCCGCATGATGCCAGTTCCCATCACTCCAATGTGGCGCTGGTGGTCAAAGGCAACACCGCGGTAGATATTCTGAAAACCGAGCAGTCGGTGGCGCTCATGTCCGGCAGCAATATTCCCGGGGTGATTGTCGGTGAGTTTCAGGCCGCTGCTACTGAACCTCAGGTGCAGGTACTAACTGAAAAAGCCATTTATGATGCGACCTTAAACCTGATCAATAGCGCTAAAGCCAATGAACAGATTGATCTGGTGATGTTCTATCTGTCCGAGCGCCAGATTATCAAAAGCCTGCTTGCAGCCCATGAGCGTGGGGTGAAATTGCGGGTGCTGCTGGATGCCAATAAAGATGCGTTTGGTCTGGAAAAAAATGGTGTACCGAACCGGCCAGTGGCAGCAGAATTACATCAGGCTGGTATTCCACTGCGCTGGTGTAATACCCAAGGCGAGCAATGTCATAGCAAAATGCTGATCAAGCGCAATGCCCAGCAACAGGAGATGATTTTAGGTTCGGCCAATTTCACCGCGCGGAATTTAAAAAATTATAATCTGGAAACCAATTTACGCGTGTTAGGCCCGGCTCAAGCACCGGTATTTCAAGATGCCCAGCAGTATTTTGATACCGCCTGGTCAAACTTAAATGGCCGTCAGATGAGCGTGGATTATGCCCAGTATGCCGATGAATCGACGCTGAAATATGGGCTGTATCGTTTGATGGAATGGAGTGGCTGGTCGACGTTCTAATCTCCCTTATTCCACGCTTCTGTTTGGGAGCCGTGGCTTCTGCTTATAAGAGAGCTGGAAGAATGAGTTTTCTTCCACCTTGTAGAGAGGGTTAAGGAGGATGTAGTGGTCAACAAATATTGGACACAGTTTTAAGTTTTTGTTCAGCCTCATAAGGGCTGATCCCTTGATTAAAATGATGTGGTCGGATGCGGTTGTAGTACTGCATTAAATAAAAACCAATGTCTGCTTTAGTGATAGTAACTTGAACGCAGAATACCAAAGGCACGACAGACCAACTCAACAGGACGTAACTTTCTTAACTGGTCTATCAGTGCATATGTTTGAACTCGTCTGACATTAAGAGAGCTGTAGCCTTTTTTAGAATCATCTTCTCCTGTTCGAGCTGATAAATACGGGCTTCAAGTTCTTGTATCTTGCGCTGTTCAGGAGTTAAAGCATTTACTACTGGAGTTTGTCCGCTACGTTCGAGTTGAAGCTGGTCAACCCAGCGTCTCATAGCAGTTTGACCAACATCTAAAGCGCGGCAAGCCTGTAAGATAGAATAGCCCTGATCGAGTACAAGGCTAGCAGCTTCAACTTTAAACTCTGGAGTAAATGTACGTCTTGGTTTCATAAGCACCTCATTGGTGAATCTATTATCACCTAATTTGGTGTCCAACTTTATTAAACCACTACAGGAGCAATTTCCTTTTTCTTACAAGGGGAGTTAGGAACAATAGCTTTTTCTCCTCCTCGTAAGAGAAGGTTAGGGAGACACATTTTCCCTCTCCTGGTAGGAGAGGGTCAGGGAGAGGTCAGTATTAAGGTTTAACGCTTAGTTTTGCCCCGGATTCGGTGGTACCAGTTCATCCAGATCTTTATCAGACAGCTCATCCAGCTCGCTCAGGTCGGTTTTAATTTTCCACTGGCTTTCATCCTCAACCGGATTCGGCAAACGCGCTTCCAGCCAGTCGCAGACCACATCGGGCGGGAAATCGGCATGATTACACTGAATTACCCAGGACAGAAAATCTTTGGCCTCACCATTCATATAAGGTGGTGGCGATACCGGTAAAAACTGCGTTGGCAAACGTTCATTCTTGGAAATATAGTTCAGCACATGACCCAGTTCCTGTACGGTTTGCCAGGCCAGTGGATGCGCTACATTAATCTGAAATTTAAACCACCATGCCTGAGCACCATCTGTGCCATAGGCATCGATCAAGTTTTTTTGAACACTGGGTACTTTGCAGAAATATTCATAAAGACGATCAAAACTTAAATCAGACACAAGCATGAACCTAGTATGAAAAAAAGCGAGTGTAGCATAAAAGTAGGCCATTATTTTCACTGAGAAATACGGCCGATCTGCCACCATTCATCTAAAAAAGCTGGATAAAGTATGTATGTTCATTTTTTATCCTTAATCCTGTTTTATAGTAAAATCAATGGGCTGATGTTTGGGAGTCGGGTAATGAAAAGAATGCAAACAGGTTTATGGTTGGGCATTGGGTTATCTGCCATCTCGACATTGTCGCTGGCCGATACCAATCGCTGGGCCAGTTATCAGGGTGTGGAGCGTAAATCGCATGCGCAGCATTATCCACAGCATCGCCCGTCTTATCCGCAGCACAGGCCGCCACAATATTATCCACCACGTCCGCATTGGGGCCATCAACCGGTACGTCCGGGTATTAGTATTCAATATCAGGCGCCCACCACCATTTACCAGAATTCGCAAAGTTATAGCTGGGTCAATGGTGACCCGAATGTGGCCCGGATTGAAAGCAGCACGCAGACCATCATTACCGACTGGCGCCGTTTAGGTTTGCCGGCTCCGCCAAATGGCAGCTACTGGATTTATGAAAATGGCCGTTATATTTTGGTGCCGAACCGTTAGATCATCTGGAGCGCTTAAGCGCTAAGGCAAACTATTTGAACCAAACTGATGATCTGATGAATCTTCACTCAAAAATCAGCGCGCCGTAGTGGTATCCAGGCGCGCTTTTTGTTCTTCAGATTTGAATGATGGATGTGATTTTGGTGTTTAGGCCAGTTCATCATCTTCCGGGCGTGGGGTCTTGCCTTGTGGCAATGGTTTTTCACTGTGTTTATCCCGAATCACCGATGGATAATTCCAGGAAGCAAAACGTACCACCAGAATCGCAAAGGCTAGAATCAGAATCGAACCGGTAATAATCACCAGGTCAATATCCGCTTTATGGTCGTGCTGGATATCGGAAATCAGCAGCCGGGTCAGGGCGGTAATGGCAATATAAATCAGGAAGCGTACTGGCATGTGGTTGGTTTTAAAGTAAATACCCACCATGGCACCGAGCTCCAAATAAATGAACAGCAGTAAAATATCATCAATCGTGGCATATTGTTTGACGGTCAGAATATCGACCACAGTATGGCCGGCCGACCAGATCACCATACAGCCAATCACGAACAGGGCAATATAGTGAAAACTTTCAACGGCCAGATTACCCAGCCGGTCGAGGAGGGTTTCTATTTTTTCTACTTTGGGATGCCGTGCTGTCATATGCTCCTCCTGATGATGATGCTGAATGAATGAGACAAACTCATGCAAAAACTGTGCACAACTACAGGAAAAGTGGTGTAAAAACAGCAGGAAAACATGGATGCTATAAAAAAACGCCTGACAGTGCAGGCGTTTTTTAGAGATAAAAAGCTTAAGCCTGATGAGTGAAATAATCTTCCGAGAATTTCATGATCACATCAGAACCGGCTTTGATACGGGTAATCCGCATTTCCAGTTCTGGCAGAATGCGTTGTACAAAGTACAGACCCAGCGCCAGTTTGTTCTGATAGAACTCACCCTGTTTGGCCTGCGCTGCTTGAGCAATACGGGCAAACATATAGGCAAAGCTGAGCAGGCCAACCGCGTGTAAATAATCGACCGCTGCCGCATTCGGGAATTCCGCATTTTCAGACGCCGCATTCAGAATGTATTGCGTTACCGATTCGACTTCTGTGGCTGCATCTAAGGTCGCATCTTTAATGAAGTTCAGATCGGCATCTAACTGGTTGGCAAAGTCACGGATTTCAGCAATATATTCTGCAATATAGGCTCCCTGACATTTAATGGTTTTACGGCCAATTAAATCTTGTGACTGGACGCCATTGGTACCTTCGTAAATTTGCGCAATACGTAAATCACGTACACATTGCTCCATGCCCCATTCACGGATATAGCCATGACCACCGAAGCACATTTGCGCATCCAATGTTGCCTGTAAAGCGGTATCGGTTAAATAGGCTTTGGCAATTGGCGTTAGTAGCGCCACACGGTCATTGGCTTTTTTCACCGCGTCTGCATCAGTCGAGAATTTGGTGATGTCCAGCTGTTGCCCGACGTACACTGCAAATGCACGAGATGCTTCGTTGTTGGCACGCACATTCAAGAGCATACGACGTACATCGCCATGTACTAAAATGCTGTCAGCCGGTTTGTTTGGTGATTGTACACCTGAAGCGCTGCGGCCCTGTAAACGGTCAGTCGCATATTGTGCTGCATTTTGATAAGCAAATTCAGACGCACCTAAACCTTGGATGCCCATTGAAAGACGTTCATAGTTCATCATCACGAACATGGCTGCCAGGCCTTCATTTTCTTTACCGACCAGATAGCCTTTGGCACCATCGAAGTTCATGACACACGTGGCAGAGGCTTTAATCCCCATTTTGTGTTCGATAGAGCCTGGGCCAACGGGGTTACGTTCACCGAGTGAACCATCGGCATTGACCAGGAATTTCGGCACGATAAACAGCGAAATACCGCGTGAACCGGCAGGTGCATCTGGGGTTTTGGCCAGTACCAGGTGAATGATGTTTTCAGCCAGGTCATGATCACCACCGGTAATAAAGATTTTGGTCCCGGTAATGTTATAGCTGCCATCTTCGTTGCGTTCCGCTTTGGTTTTAATAATCCCCAAATCGGTACCGGCATGTGGTTCAGTCAGACACATGGTGCCAGACCATTCACCTGAATAAATTTTTGGTAAATAGGTTTCTTTTTGTTCCTGAGAAGCATAGCTGCTCAGCGCCATACCCGCACCAACTGACAGCAGTGGATACAGCATGAATGACGGGTTAGTAGCAAAAATCATTTCATCTGACAGAACGGTCAGCATTTTTGGCATGCCTTGACCGCCCCATTCTTCATCGGCACCCAGGCCAATCCAGCCGCCTTCAGCATATTGCTTGAATGCTTCTTTAAAACCGGCCGGGGTAGTTACGCTGCCATTGTTATATTGAGCACCTTCTTCATCACCAGTGCGGTTTAAGGGCAGGGTAACGTTCTGGGTAAATTTGGCCATTTCTTCAAGAATGGCTTCTGCGGTTGCAGCATCGAGGTGGGCGAGATTTTCGTTATTTTGCCAGAATTGTTCTGCTTGGAAGACATCATTCAGGATGAATTTCATATCGGCAAGCGGTGCGTTATAAATTGGCATAGTTCATTTCACCTGTTTCTTGTTTATTCATAGTGATCAGGTCAGTCTAAACGATGAGATTTCAATTGATTAGACGACGAAAGGTTAATATAGCGCGATAAATAGAGAAAAAGGACCGCCAACAGCTGGCCGTCCTTTTTACATCCATTACAAGTTACTACACATCACGTGCATTAGAAGGCAAAGTGTTCAGCATCAAGCGCCATCAATGGATCCAGGCCAGTCGCAATCACGTCAACATGCGAGCGTACACGTGGCAGGATCTTCTTGAAGTAGAAGCGTGCAGTGGTTACTTTGGCATTGTAGAAGTCGACATCGGTAGTACCCGCAGCCAAGGCTTCTTGTGCAACCAGTGCCATACGAGCCCATAGGTAAGCAAGCGTTACATAGCCAGAGAAATACATGTAATCAACTGCCGCAGCACCGACTTCTTCAGGGTTTTGCATTGCACGCATACCAATTTGCATGGTCAAATCGCCCCATTCTTTGTTCAGCGCTGCAAGCGGTTCAACAAATTCTTGCATTGCTGCGTTGTCTTTGTTGGCTTCTGCGAATTTGTGAATGATCTTGGTGAAGTCTTTCAGCATCGCGCCTTGCGTACCCAGAACCTTACGACCTAACAAGTCAAGTGCTTGGATTTCAGTAGTACCTTCGTATAAGCAAGCAATACGTGTATCACGTACGATTTGCTCCATACCGTGCTCGGAAATAAAGCCGTGACCACCAAACACCTGTACACCGTGTTTTGCAGCTTCTGAACCGGTTTCGGTCAGGAAGGCTTTGGCAATTGGCGTCAATAAAGACAAGATGTTGTCAGAGAATTTACGATCTTCTTCAGTTGCACCTTGTTCAACGATATCTGCGTGTAGACTCAACAGATGCACTAGTGCGCGACCACCTTCTGCAAATGCTTTCTGCGTCAACAGCATGTTACGTACCGCAGGATGCACAATGATTGGATCTGCTTCTTTTTCAGGGGCTTTCGGGCCAGAAAGTGAACGCATTGCCACACGGTCTTTGGCATAAGCCAATGCACCTTGGAAAGAACCTTCAGATGCTGCAAGACCTTGAACGGCTGTACCAATACGCGCAGTGTTCATGAACGTGAACATGCAGTTTAGACCACGGTTTTCAGGGCCAATCAAGAAACCTTTCGCGTTATCAAAGTTGATCACACAAGTTGCGTTACCATGAATCCCCATTTTGTGTTCGATTGAACCGCAACGAACTGCGTTACGCTCCCCTAAAGAGCCATCTGCATTTACATTGAACTTTGGTACGATAAATAAAGAAATACCCTTAGTACCTTTAGGTGCGCCTGGTAAACGTGCCAATACGATGTGCACGATATTCTCTGCCATGTCATGTTCACCAGCAGAGATAAAGATTTTCTCGCCAGAAATTGCATAGCTACCGTCTGCTTGTGGTTCAGCTTTAGTACGGATAATACCTAAGTCAGAACCTGCATGAGATTCGGTTAAACACATGGTACCCGTCCACTCACCTGAAACAAGCTTTGGCAGATAGGTTGCTTTTTGTTCATCTGAACCGTGATGTTCTAAAGTACGTACAGCACCATGAGAAAGACCTGGGTACATGCCCCATGCCCAGTTCGCAGTACCCACCATTTCTGAAATCACGTTTCCTAAAGAAACAGGTAGACCTTGACCGCCATATTGCTCTTCAGCAGAAAGCGATGGGAAACCCAGTTCGATATATTTTTGATACGCTTCTTTAAAGCCGGTCGGCGTGGTGACTACACCATCGTTCCAGGTACAGCCTTCGCGGTCGCCCACCTGGTTTAAAGGAGATAATTCGTTTTCACAGAAGTCTGCAGCAGCTTCTAAATATTGGTCAACTAACTCACGGCTTACGTTTCCAGAGAATGCAGGGAGTTTTGCATAATGTTCTTCAGCATTTAATAATTCATGCAAAACAAATTGCATATCACGTAGTGGCGCTTTGTATTGTGGCATATCGGGTTCCTCAATACTGGTTTAACCAGCGGTTATAATCCTAAATCAGTGAGTTCACGCGCCTTCACAGGCGCATCTTGAATGTTTTAATCGTGCAACATCTTCTAATTGGGTACAAGCATTTCAATGGCTTTTCTTGGTGACTGTAAAGTCAAAGATTTTTAACTTGAAATAGCTAAGTGTATTGAGTGTAAACAGATTTATCGGTATAGGAAGTGGACAAATAGTCAAAAACGTAAACAGATATGTCCAATAAAAAAGGCGCACCATGCGCCTTTTTTTATTTGCTGACTTCGCTTAAGCCACTTTGGCCGGAATGGTCACAGCGGTATTCGGTTTAAAACGCAGGCTGCATTGACCATTGACCGATTTATCCCCCAGTTTAATCTGGACAGTCTGACCGGTGGTTTTACCGTTACAGGCATTGGCCATAGCCTGTTGACGAGCCTGACGCTGTGCCAGGCGCTGATCATACTGTTTCACCAGTTCGGCACGTTTGGCATCGGTTAAGGCACCCGTCTGAGCAGCATGCTGTTTAAACTGGCGTACATCACCACGCATTGGACGATGTTCACGGCTGTGTTTAAGCTGCTGGCGTTCCGGCGTAAATACCAAGGTACAGGTCCCATTCACGGTTTTTTCACCAGCTTTAACCTGAACCACCTGTCCGGCAGCTTTGCCTTCACAGGCCGTTTTGATCTGCTGTATCATCTGGCGGCGTTCAGTACGCAGCTGCTGCCATTGTTCACGTTGTTCCTGGCTTAGGTGTGCATGTTTGCCGTGCATGGAATGAGCCATACGGCCTTCACGTTCCGGCGTTGCTGTACTATTGGTTGACTGACAGGCTGTCAGTGTCCCGACACTGAGTAAACCCACTGAAACAAGCGCAATTTTTGTCATCGTTTTCATGATTATTGTCTCCACACAGAACCGCGATACAGTTATTTTTACCTGCGACAAGAATAAATAATAAAGATGAAGAAACAATGGAGAGTTTTTTCAAACACTGTTCGCTACAATAGTGAAATAAAAGAAAAATTGAGATGAGTGTTTTGAAAATACGCCGGATTCCAATCGCCCTGCGCCTGTTTTTGACTGTGCTATTGACCGCGCTGGTCATTTCCACGGTCAGCCTGTGGGTGCTGCACTGGAATATGCAACGCAATTTCACCAAATACGTGGCCGATGTCGAAATGCAGAAGCTGGATCATGTGATTCATAATCTGGCCGGTGTGTATGGCGTCTATCATGATTGGGGCAATGCCATTCAGGCACAAATCCTGCAAATTGAAGGGCAGGCCGGCCCGGAAGATTATGACCGCCTGTCGCGCTGGTGGTTGCGCCGTCAGTACGATATTGCCTTGCAGCAGCGTTATTTTGAAGAACATACCTTAATGAATGTGGCGCCAACGCTGGCTGAACCAGATCCGCAAAAACGCCAGGCCTCGCAGGAGGAATTGAAATGGCTGGAAATGAATCTGCCTTCCGAGTATCGCCCCTTTGAAGGCCTGAAATTTCCTTTAAGCGCGCAGCAGAATACCACCCGGGTTAATCAGGGCAGTGCCCAGAACCCGCGTCCGAATCAGCCACAATCGGATGGCAAAAAACAGTTTATTTCCATGCCGGACCGTTTGGGTCTTAGTTCACGTCTGGCTTTATATGATGCCAAGCGTCAGTTTGTGGTCGGTGAGCCGGCAGAAGGACAAATGTCGTATCGCCCGATTTTAATGAACAATCAGGTGGTCGGCTATCTGGGTTTAAAACCGGTGCTGGATCAGGATGATGCGCTCAGCATTAATTTCTTTAGCGAACAAAAGCGTTATCTGCTGCTGATTTATGGTCTGTCCTTTATTGCCAGTTTACTGGTGGCCTGGTTATTGGCGACCTATTTTAAAAAGCCGATTCAGCGTCTGCTCAATGGGACCCGTGAACTGACCAAAGGCAATTATCAGTATCAGGTGAAAGTAAACCGTAATGATGAACTCGGTGATTTATCTACAGAGCTGAATCAGCTGGCAGTCATTTTAGATCAACATGAAACCTCACGCCGGCAGTGGGTGGCTGATACCTCACACGAATTAAAAACCCCGCTGGCAGTATTACAGGCCCAAATTGAGGCTATGCAGGATGGTATCCGTAAAGCCACACCGGAACACTTAGATGCAATGATGCGTCAGGTCAGCAGCCTGAAAAAACTGACTCAGGACCTGGCTGATTTAGCCCAGGCCGAAGCCATGCAGCTGAAATTCTATCTGGCCTCAACCAACCCTTGGCAGGTGATTGAACAGGAAGTCGAGAATTTCCGGCCGAAGTTTGAACAGGCCGAGTTAAGCGTGCGTCTAGAAGGTGAAGCTGTGCCTTTACAATTAGATATAGACCGCTTTAAACAAATTATGGTGAACTTGATTGCGAACAGTATTCGTTATACTGAGGCCGGTGGGCAGGTTCATATTCATAGTGAGCAGACGGCAACAGAATGGAGTGTCTATGTCGATGACAGTCCATTTGGCCTGACCGATGAACAGCTGGCCCGTTTAGGCGAGCGTTTTTACCGGGTGGATGATTCGCGTACGCGGAGCACTGGCGGTACCGGTTTAGGTCTGGCGCTGTCTGCTAAAATTGCGCAGGCCATGGGTGGCCAGCTGAGTTTTGCGCATTCGCCATTGGGTGGCTTGCGCTGCAAACTGACTTTCCCGATTCCGACCAAACAATAAAAGGAAAAGATATTCATGAAACATGTCATGCTGGTTGAAGATGAAGTTGAACTCGCTCAATTGGTCCGCGACTATCTTGAAGCTGCTGGGTTTGAGGTCAGTATGTTTCATGATGGACAAGAAGCCTATAACAGCTTTTTGCAGCGTAAACCGAGCCTGATGATTCTGGATCTGATGGTGCCACGTATGGATGGGCTGACCATTTGCCGTAAAGTACGTGAGCAGTCTGATTTACCCATTATTATGGTGACGGCGCGTACCGAAGAAATTGACCGGGTATTAGGCTTGAATATGGGTGCAGATGACTATATTTGTAAGCCATTTAGTCCGAAAGAACTGGTGGCACGTGTGCAGGCAGTGCTGCGTCGCTTAGACCGCAAGGCTGAACCGGAAACCAATGATTTATTCCGGATGGATAAAGCCCAGCAACGCATTTGGTATCAGCAAAAAGCACTGAACCTGACCCCAACGGAATTCCGTTTACTGGAACTGTTTTTAGAGCATGTTGGGCAGGTTTATTCCCGTGCCCAGTTGCTGGACCATATTAACCCGGACAGTTTTGATGTTGCAGATCGGGTGATTGACAGTCATATCAAAAACCTGCGCCGCAAGATTTCCGAAGCGGCAGAAACCGGTAATCGTCATGAGTGGATTCAGGCAGTCTATGGGGTTGGCTACCGTTTTGAATATCCGGAAGATTAATTTCATGCGGAGTGAAAAAGCGAATAGATATGTGCCTATTCGCTTTTTTTATGAGAGTAGGTTGTGCAGTATTTAGGGGCAGGATGGTGATAAATCAACAGACTGATCAAGCATAAGACCAAGATAAAAGGGGGGGATTTCTAATATTATAATTTTTAAATGAATTTAATTTTTAACAAGAATATTTTGTAAATTTTAATAAGCCTGAAAATTGAAGTAAATAAAATTCCGGTATAATCCGCAGCCCGCTTTTGGGAATTTTTCTATGCACGTCAATACTGAGCTTGTCGCACGCTTAATTCAGCGCAATATCACCCCCGCGATACACTATTTTGAACAAACCCAGGATAGTTCCCGCCTGAAACATCAGATTAACTTCTGTGTACAGCAGATTATTGTCTGTTTAAATTCCGATACAGTGGCCACCATCAAAGCACTATTGCAGTATTTAATTGCAAAAAGCCAGCACAGCAGTGAACATTCAGGGTGGCGCAAAGCCTTTGAGTTGTTCAATGATAAATATAAAGTTTAATCGCTGATTTTACATACGAGAGACAGGATTAAACTGTGGGCACGATTTATCTCTGTGTTTTTGCCCGAGCTAAACACGCGAGCCTACAGTTTTGAGTAACGCTATACGTTGTCGATCCAGTTTCTTGAGTTTGGACACCACCAACGCATAAGAATTCAGCACTAAATCTTCGATTAAAGCTTCATCCAGCTCTTCATCTTCATACACTGAAATCCAGTGCTGTTCATTCATATGCCAGCCGCTACGAATATACGGATAAATATCACGCAGCATGGCACCATGATCTGGCGCTACTTTTAAATTAATGGCCGCTTGTCCGTGCAGATGAAACTGTAACATAAAGACTTTATCCTGCACTTTAAACACATCACAACCCTCACCAAAAGGCTGGGTCACTGTGACTTCAGGCAGGGTAGTAGCGACTTTTGCCGCAAGTGGATGCAAAGCCATACGCAATTTAGGTTGAAGGGCACTTTGTGGATAATGCTGAAATTATCCACAATTTACCAGGCTAATGTGGATACTTTAAGACGAGCAGCTGACCATCACTTCAGGCACATCGCTTGGCAGCGGCGCTAAATCTTCCGGTTTTTCCAGCGCAGTCTGTCGGGTATAGGGTTGACTGAGCAGGCGAAATAAACGCTCGACTTCAGAAAAATCATCCCGCTCGGCCAGTTCAATTGCTTTTTGCGCCATATGGTTGCGCAGGATGTAATGTGGATTGACGGTGGTCATGGCTGCATCCAGTTCATCGGTATCCTGATGTTCACGAATACGCTCATATTGCGTCAGGAAGGCTTCAAACTGACGACGGTCTAAGCAATCATCTTTAATCGTTTCATAGTCTTTATGTTGCAGGCGAATAAAGCTTTGGGTGTAATCCAGCTGCTCGCTTTGCAAGATTCTTAAAAAAGCCATCGCACAGTCAAAGCTGTCTTTATGGAAGCTGGGTAAGCCCATTTTCTGGTTTAAACCATGCTTGTAGTGTTCCAGGAAGGTCGGTTCAAAATGGGCCAGACATTGAGCCAGATCCGTTTTCCATTGCTCTTGGTCATCGTCTGCCGGACAAAGTGGAATCAGGTTGTTCAGCCAGGTCCACAAGTTCCAGTGCCCAATACTCGGCTGCTGCTGATAGGTATAACGTCCCTGATAATCGGAATGGTTGTTGATCCAGTTCGGACGGAAGCGCTCCATAAAACCGTAAGGGCCAAAATCCAGGGTAGAACCGGTGATATTTAAATTATCGGTATTCATCACCCCATGGGCAAAGCCGACCAGCTGCCATTGGGCAATCATCACTGCGGTACGCTGCACCACCTGTGTGGCAAAAGCTAAAACAGGCTGCTCGGCCTTCAGACATTCCGGATAATGCCATTCGATACATTTCTGGGTAAATTCAGGCAGTAAATCTGGCTGATATTGATTGATCCATTCAAAATGCCCCAGCCGAATATGACAGTCCGAGGTACGTAACATCATTGCACCCGGTTCCAGTTTTTCACGCTGTACCCCTTGGGTGGATGAAGTAAATCCCACGGCATTACTGGAAGGTACGCCCAAGGCATTTAAGGCATGACCGGCCAGATATTCACGAATCACCGAGCGTAACACCGCGCGACCATCGCCCATCCGTGAATAGGGAGTGGCACCGGCACCTTTTAAATGCAGATCAATGGTCTGCTGATGCTGGTCAACAATCTGGGCAATCAGTAAACCACGTCCATCACCGAGCTGACCGGCCCATTGCCCGAATTGATGCCCGGCATAAACCATAGCCAATGCCGGAAATTCAGCAAATGTTTTCTGGCCGCTACAGATTTCGACCCACTGTGCTTTGTCTTCATTTGACCATTGCAGTTCATCGGCCAGTGCTGCATTGAAATGCCCGGCTTTGGCGCCTTTTAAAGGCAGCGGTTGTTGCTGGTGATACAGACGGGAAGGCAGGGTAGGATAGCGCGAGTTAAATTGCATTGCAGAACAGCCATTCAGAACAGGCCTTCACTATAACAAACTTGGCTGGAGAAAAGTGTCGTGTTTCCGAATAGAAAAAGCCTCCATCAGGAGGCTTTTTGCAGGGCTTTGGTATTATTGTGAAACCGGATTCTTTTTCAGGTTACGCATCAGAATGTTCAGGGTTTCCCGATGATGGGTTAGACGCTGTTCTACCAGCTGGAATTCAACTTTCAGCTTGTCATCCATTTGATGGATTTTTTCTGCCACCGCCGATTTCTTGGCCTGAATTTCCTGCTCTTTTAACTTGGCCCAGTCATTTAGGGTATGGGTAAAGGCTTCATATTCTTGTGCCAGACGCTGTTTGACGCTGCTGATGTCGTCATTGACATTGTGGCCATATACCGCCAGGTCCTGCTCGGCATATTTGAACTTCATCGCCAGTTCCGCTTTTTTAATATTAAAGCTTGGAATACGGCGCAGGTTTTTTGCCAGCCCCAGTTTCGAACAGCTCCAGATTAACCATTTGGTTGGGTCATATTGCCACCATTTCACGCCATTACGGTAATCGTACTGGAAGATATGATGATAGTTATGATAACCCTCGCCCCAGGTGGCAATAGCCAGCCAGAAGTTGTCACGCGCCGTATTTTCGTCGGTATATGGACGTTTGCCCCACATATGACACAGCGAGTTAATAAAGAAGGTCACATGGTGGCTCAGAATCAGACGCATCAAACCGCCTAATAGCAGAACACCCCAGATATCGCCAACAGCCCAGCCAATTGGGAGTAAAATGCCGACATGCACCAGAATCACTAACGGTACATAGTATTTATGCTGGAACATCACCAGTTTGTCATTCAGCAAATCTGGCGCATTTTTATAGTTCGGTTCTGCTGCCGGATAGTCGCGCAGCATCCAGCCTAAATGGGCGTACCAGAAACCGTTATTGATCGAATACGGATCTTTATCGACATCATCGACATGACGGTGATGGGTACGGTGACCTGAGGCCCAGAACAGGATACTGTTCTGTACGGCAAAGGTGCCCATAATCATTAAAATGATTTTCAAAGGTAAAGTGGCTTCATAGGCACGGTGCGCCCATAAACGGTGATAACCTGCTGTAATACCCAAGCTGCTAACGCCAAGTAAAACAAACATGCTGATCCAAGCTGCGAGGCTAAAATCATGGTGGTAAGCATATAACGGGATGGCAATGATTGCGACAATTGGCAAGAACACCAGAGCAAAAACGGCAACCCAGTTAATTGGGGCTTTGGGTAGGGGAGCATTCATCTCCAACAGTACTCCTGAAAGCTGGGGAGGTGTAAAGAAGTGCTTAATCCATTACTTTATGTATGGAATAAGATTTGAGCATATTAGCATGCGCGTTTCGGCGTCACTAGCATTATTGTACAGATGTATTGTACTAAACAGTAACAGAATAAGATTGAAGCTTCATTGATTTTATCGAAGGCTGCGGCATGATAAAGATAAATCCTTGATCAATGCGAAATCAATCACATGAGATACCGTAAAATTAGTTTAATTTTGCCGTATTTGATCGCGGTGGTTTTCATTACGGCCTGTCAAAGCACACCGCCGTCTTCTACAGCCTCCAAAGTCCAGTCACAGCCACGTGCGGTAAAAGCACCGGCAGCGGTTAAACGCAGTAGCGATGGTCTGCAGGATATTCGCTGGGAAATTCAAACCATTCAGGGGAAAAAGGCACGTTATTTTCATGCCAGCCCGTATTTAATGCTCAATTCCCGTTTTCAGAATCTGCAGGGCAATACCGGCTGTAATTCTCTTTTCGGCCGCTATCAGCTGCAGTTCAGTCAGGGCCGTTTAAGCCTGAACAGCCGTGCCACGCATAATAGTTGTGATCATGCGCTGGCACAGGAAGCCGACTTGATGGATGCCTTGCAACGGGTCAAACGCTTCCAGTTACAGGGTAAAACCTTATATTTGCTGGATGAGCGCGGGCTAATGCTGATTCAGGCCAATCAACGCTAAATAGAAGTTCAATCAATATAAAATCAGCCTGTAACATGCAGGCTGATTGAGCATCTGTTGTTTTAAATATGTTGCATCATCAGTTTTGGGAAATCGGTAATTAAACCGTTAATGCCTAAATCTTTCAGCTGTTTGGCACGTTCCACTTCATTGACCGTCCAGACACTCACCCCCAGTTGTGCTTGCTGGGTGGCCTGAATCATGCGCGGGGTCGCCAGTTCATTCATCCAGCCAATCTGACAGCAGCCAAAGCGCAATGCCTGTTCAATCGCCTGTTCCTGGATATCTTCTTCAATTAGTAAACCGCGCTTAAAGGTCGACTGCTGCGCCTGTAAGGCCTGATGGATTTTCAGGTCAAAACTGGTAATCACAGCAGAATGTTCAAAGCCTTTGAGCTGCTGATGCAAGGCCAGAGTCAGCTGTTCAGCCTGCGCCTGGGTTTCCACCGCTTTAATTTCAACTTCGATATGTTCAAAGTTCTGGATTAGGGCCAGGGTCTGGTTTAAATACGGGGTGATTTCAAAGTTCAACCAGTTTTTCCAACCATAGGCCTGATTATAATGATGTAAATCTTGCGTGCTGCATTCATACAGCGGACGGTCCTGACCGGTGGTCCGGATCAAATGATCATCATGCATAATGACCAGTTGCTGATCTTTGAGCTGACGTACGTCAAACTCGACGGCGCGTACGCCTAAATCCTGAATATACTGAAAACCGCCCAGGGTATTTTCCGGGGCTTCGCCGCGGGCACCACGATGTCCAATTATACGCATAACAGGCTCAGCGTTTGGGGAGGAAGTTTCATTGTGAGCCTTTAAGATGACCGGGATGTGACAGCGCTATTGTGCGCTGATCTTAAATTTATACAAGTCAGATCAGCGCATATTTTCATCAATTTTTTCTATGAAAATGACGGCTTTATTCAATCGTTTCGTTAATATTTTTTTGCCACAGCACTTCAGCGCCACCTTCACTGCGTTGCAGGGTGCGTGAAGCCACAAATAACCAGTCAGATAAACGGTTTAGGAGCTGTAAAGAGGTGGCCTGAATATTCTGGTCACGGCTATGCACCGACATCACGCTACGTTCGGCACGGCGGCAGACAGCACGGGCCTGATGGGCATAGCTACACGCCAAGGTGCCGGCAGGCAGAATAAAGTCCTTAAGCATCGGCAGGGTTTCATTCATCCGGTCAATGTCGTTTTCCAGAAACTCGATTGACACCGGTTGGACCAGAGTAAAGCCCGGAATGCAGACTTCACCGCCTAAATCAAATAGCCAGTGCTGAATCAGGCTTAAAGATTTATCCCAGCTGGCTTTGTCCTGAATGGTGCTAGCGGTAATCTGTGCGCGCAGTACGCCAATGGTGGCATTCAGTTCATCAACATCGCCGAGTGCAGCAATGCGTAAATCATCTTTGGCAACACGTGAACCATCACCCAGACCGGTGGTGCCTGAGTCGCCAGTACGGGTATAGATTTTACTTAAACGGTGGCCCATAGCTGTTCCTTGAATTTTTAATCATGTGAATATAAAAAGGATCATGCCACAGTCACGACATGATCCCAAAAGTATTTGCTTGAACTTGGATAAGCTTAATATTTAAAGGTCACACCGGCAGAAGCGAGGCGGCCGCCGCTTAAGTAATACTGACCATCGTAGTTGCCCGGAGATGCCATTTTGTAGTTTACATCGCCCACATTTTGGATGTTAAAGAACAATTTGGTGTATGGATTGGCATGGTAATAACCATGTAAATCAATTTGCATATGACCTGGAATCATATCTTCATCGTAGGCACTGCTGTCTGAACGGCTATTAGCAGTCAGCGTTGCAGATAAACCATAGACGTCTTCAGCTAAACCCAGCGATAAGGCAACTTTTTGACGTGGACGACGGCTTAAGTCTTCACCTGAAGCATCATTGGTGGCTTTGCTATAGCTATAACTGGTTTTTGCAAACCATTGATCTTGATTAAAGTGCACAGAAACCTCAGCACCATCAATGGTCACAGCATCAATATTGGCAAGCTTCCACTCGTTGGCTGGATCGCTATCAATCAAGTTGTCAATTTCAGTACGATAGATTGATAGGCCACTGCGCCAAGCTGAATTCATCTGCCAGTCTGTCCCAACTTCGTAAGACAGGCTTTCTTCTGGTTTAAGTTCGGGGTTGGCATAGTAACCATAATACAAGTCATTCATGGTTGGGGCTTTAAATGCCGAACCAATATTGCTGTAGACACTGACATTTGGCTGGAAGAAGTAACGTACAGCTGCTTGCCCTACGGTATGAGAGCCATATTTTTGGTTATCTTCAACACGTACACCCACTTGGGTTTTTAGCTTGTCGGTCTGCAATTGGTGTTGGGCATAATAGCCTGTGCTATCCAATTGTTCTTGAAATGAATCTGTCGGTTTACGGGTTTCAGTATCTAAGACCTTATGGTTAACACCCAGCGTGAGGTTTTGATGAGGGGTGAGGTTTTGACGAACACTGAGGTCATATTCGTCAGACACAAAGGTGGTTTCTTCCACCACATTCAATTGTGTTAACACATCTTTAAAATGTGATACTCGTGCTTTGATTTCAGTATGTTCACTGGATTGATAACGCGTGCTTAAAGTCGTGACTTGGTTTAAAAAGTCATGTGCACGTGAGCTATAGGCATAAGTCGTCCAACTGTAGTTTTCGTACTGTGAGCGACCTTCATTTTCAGAGTGTTCAAGCGATACATCGAAAGCATCACTGGTATAACCGAATTTGCCCGAAAAACCTTTTTGATCGTAGCTTGCAGGTTCTGCACCTGCATAATCAAAAATTTTGGTGCCGTCAGTTTCAAGACGTTGTCCACGCAGTTGAGCATAAAACCCATTTTCTACAGCATCTAGCCCTAAAATGGTTTTATAGGTGCTGTTTTCACCTACTTCAGCAGAAATGAATGCCGAGTTTTTGGTTGGGGTCTTGGTAATCATTTGCACCACGCCACCAATGGCATTGGTACCGTACAGTACTGATGCTGGCCCTTTTAAAATTTCAATCTGTTTAATTTCAGTGGTATCAATAAAGCTATTCGATGCTAGACCGCTGGCATCGTTATTTAAACGGACACCATCACGCAGTACCAAGGTGTGGTCGGACTCGGTGCCGCGCATAAATAAAGAGGCAATTTGACCATAACCGCCCGATTGCACCATATTGATGGAGGCATCGGTCATCATCAGTTGAGGAAAAGAGGCAATGGGTGATTGCTCAATTTGATCTGCACCAATCACGTTGATACGTGCAGGCACATCTTCAATGTTTTCTGCAGAGCGAGTCGCCGTGACGACAATGGTGTTGAACTTGGTTTGCGCTGTGAGGGACTCGTTGGCAAAACTTGAAGATGAAAACCCCATCGCAAGAGCGATTGCACCTACCAAGGCAGTAGGTTGAAATTGAATAGACATGATATGTGCTCCATACATTCACCCCACGTGAATGATTGAGTTAAAGGGCACAACAAGCAGGTATCCGGACTTCAATGTGGCGCCAGGCATCTTGATGATGACCTGGACCTATATATCCACCTTCCCATATCTGCATACAGTGGTGTAAATCGCATGATTTAAACTGATATATGTTTCATTGTTACCGTTGCGGGGGCAGTGTCGGATTTTCACCAACTTCCCTAAAGCCAAGGCTTAAACTTGCTGTGAAACGGGCGCAGTATAAGTGCCGTATGCATTTTAAACAACTTGTGCAAGAATTATCAGGCTGAACTTTACTCAAGTGAAAAAAATTGCATTACAATGAGCCGGCCCCATATTTATAGATAGGCTATAAAGCGGGCATTACGAGAGCCAAACAAGTTATGCGAACCCGTGCCAAAATTTGCGGCATCACCCGGGTTGAAGATGTACATGCCGTCGTCAACAGTGGTGCAGATGCAATTGGTTTTGTATTTTATCCTCCAAGTCCGCGCAGTGTGAGCGCAGAACAGGCCAGCGTTCTGGTACAGGCCATTGCGCCTTATGTGCAGGTGGTGGGTTTATTTGTAAATAGCTCAGCCCGTGAGATTCAGGCCATTCTCAATACAGTCGCGCTGGACATCCTGCAATTTCATGGCGATGAAAGCCCGGAACAGTGCCAGTCGATTGCGCAGCAGGTTGGACGTCGCTGGTACAAGGCGATTCAGGTTAAACCGGGCCTAGATGTGGTGGCTGAAATTCAAAAATATCAGCAGGCCGGTGCCAGCGCTGTACTTTTAGATGCCTGGCATCCTGAATTAAAGGGCGGAACCGGGCACAGCTTTGACTGGAGCAGCTTTCCCCAACTGGATATTCCACTGATTTTGGCCGGTGGATTAAACCCTGACAATATTGAAGACGCCATTCACACCACAGCCGCGTTTGCTGTAGATGTGAGCGGAGGCGTAGAATCCGCAAAAGGTATTAAAGACCAACAACTCATAGAACGCTTTATGCAAGGAGTCCATCGTGGATCAGCAAACTGTTAATACAGAAAAACAGGCAATTGACTATACCCAGTTCCCTGATGCAAAAGGGCACTTCGGTATCCATGGCGGACGTTTTGTGTCAGAAACCCTGATGGCGGCTTTAGAAGACTTGGAAAAGCTCTATTTCCGCATGAAGAATGATGAACAGTTTCTGGCAGAATTCGACCGTGATCTCGCTTATTACGTCGGTCGTCCAAGTCCACTGTATTATGCTGAGCGATGGTCGAAAGAGTTGGGTGGTGCACAGATTTACTTAAAACGCGAAGACCTGAACCATACCGGCTCGCATAAAGTGAACAACACCATTGGTCAGGCGTTATTGGCCAAACTTTCAGGTAAAAAACGTATTATTGCCGAAACTGGTGCCGGTCAGCATGGTGTGGCGACAGCAACCATCGCGGCGCGTTTAGGTCTTGAATGTGTAGTGTTCATGGGTGCGGAAGATGTTAAGCGCCAGGCCATGAACGTGTATCGTATGCGTTTGCTGGGTGCCAAAGTCGTCGCGGTAGAAAGTGGCTCTAAAACTTTAAAAGATGCCATGAATGAAGCGATGCGTGACTGGGTCACCAATGTCGATTCAACCTATTATGTGATCGGAACTGTGGCGGGTCCACATCCCTATCCGCAACTGGTGCGTGATTTCCAGTCCATTATTGGCCGTGAAGCACGCCGTCAGATTCAGGAACAAGCCGGCCGTCTGCCGGATGCACTTGTGGCCTGTGTGGGAGGTGGTTCTAATGCTATGGGCCTGTTCTATCCATTCCTGAATGATCAGGAGGTGAAAATGTACGGGGTTGAAGCGGCGGGCTTAGGTATTGAAACGGGTAAACACTCTGCGCCATTGAATGCCGGTCATGTCGGTGTCCTTCACGGCAACCGTACTTACCTGATGTCAGATGAACAAGGCCAGATTATTGAAACCCATTCGATTTCTGCTGGTCTGGATTATCCGGGTGTGGGTCCTGAGCACAGCTTCCTGAAAGATATGCATCGTGTGGATTATGTGCCAATTAATGACCAGGAAGCTTTGCAAGGTTTCCGTGACCTGACCAAGATTGAAGGCATCATTCCGGCATTAGAAAGTTCACATGCGATGGCGTACGTGACCAAGCTGGCGCCGACCATGTCGAAAGATCAAATTATTATTGCAACGGTTTCAGGCCGTGGTGATAAAGACTTGATGACGGTAGCGCGTATTGATGGCGTGGAAATGGTGGATATGTAAAAAATCTCCCTAACCCTCTTTAAGAAAGAGGGAATAGCCCTCCTTAGTAAAAGAGGGTTGGGAGGGTTTAAATCGCATTCAAGCAATTGGGTGCGATTTTTTTATTGTTGTAATGAAACTTCCCCACTTTTTTAAAGGAGGGACGAGGGGAGGATGATTATTCAGATCCGATTTTTGACACAAATTCAGGCAATTATAATTCATCCAGATTTTCCCTTACTTTGGAAAAGCCCAAAGTAAGCAAAGACTTTTGTTGAGCAGATCTGACGTCCCTGTCATGCTGCTCAACAGGCGACATCCCGATCGCCAACGCGTATCATATTGCTGATTTATCTTCTACCTGGTTAAAACCATCTTCTGGAGTTTCCCATGCCAAGTCTGTTTATCGTCATGTTAGGCGGTCGTCATGCCCGCGCCAATACCGAAGTGCACGATGTGGTCCTTGCTGTGGCTGATACGCTGGAAGAGACTTTCCCTCAGCTAAGACAGGCCTGGTTTGGCGAACAACAAGGCTTACATATTGATGCCTGGGCGCAAATCAATGGGGTGGAATTTGAAGGCCAACAATATCAGCTGCAATTTAGTAATGCGGCCCCGAATCAGGCGCATGAAAAACTCTGGCTGATTAATTTAGGCGGCTACGATGCGCGTGAGTTTGGTGAATTGCATCGCTATGTTCTGGTGGTTGCACAAAATACCATGGTGGCCAAACAGCGTGGCAAGGCATATTTTGCTGCACACTGGCAAAAGCAGCATACCGACCGGGTGCTGGATGTTGATGACTGCATCGCCATTGATCAGGTGCATGGCCGTTATGTACAACTGGTGGCCGGGGAATTTGCCGGAAACCGCTGGGAAAATACCTATTTGCCTATTGCCGAGTCCTGACTGTAGCAGACTTAAGCAATTGGTTTGGCTTGGATATTGTGAAAGAAAGCAAACTATGTTTTTGTTATTGTTTAGATAAAATAATCTTATTTTTATTTTTCTGGCCAGATTTTATAGGCATAATAAAGCGGTAGCTACAGTGTCTCAAACCACATGGAATGTCGTACATGGATTTAATACAACAGAATGGACAGCCACGTTACGGACGTTTTAAGCAATTACCGACCAGTATCCAATACCATCATTATCAATATAAAAGCCCCTATGGTGATGTGCTGTCTGGTTGGCGTAAACGATTAAAATATAAAAAGTTTAAATTTTGTTGTATTCAGCATGAGCACTACACCATCGGCCTGGCCATTGTTGATATTGCTTGGGCCGGGCATGGTTTTGTTTATATCTACAATCATTTGACCGGTGAAGTGCTGGAATGGGATGCGATCAGTTTTTTGGCCCGGCATACGGTGCTGGACGAGCAGCCGCTGTTTAACCATAGTCATTTTCATAAAGCCGGTTATCAGCTGGATATTCAGCATGCCAATGGAGTGCGTTATATCCGGGTGACTAAATACGGCGAACTGCGTCTGAGTGCGCGAATTTTCTGTGCCGGCACTGATCCATTAAGCATGTGCAGTCCGAATGGGATTAATGGCTGGACCTATACCCAAAAGCTGACCACGCTCGGCTGTGAAGGTTTTTTTATCAACAAACAGGGACAAACCATCCAGTTTCATGACAAAACTTTTGTTTCTCTGGATGATACTTGTGGTTTTTTACGACCGGAAACGGCCTGGTTCTGGCTGTCTTGTAATTTCTGGGATGCCCAGAACAAGCGGGTCGGCATTAATCTGGCTTCTGGCGTCAATGAAAGCTTTGGCAATGAAAACTGCCTGTGGGTCAATGGCCGCCTGTATCCACTGGCAGATGTGTTATTTGAGCAGCAGTCAGATAACCAGTGGAATATTGTCTCGCTGGATCAAAGCCTGAATTTAACCGTGACCACCGGCTGGCGCCGTTATGAAAATCTGAACCTGCGCCTGGTGGGCAGCCAGTTTAGCCAGTGGCAGGCCAAAGTCAGCGGCACCATTGTGCAGGATGATCAGGAAATTGTGTTCCTGAATGAATATGCCTTGCTGGAACAGCATTATGCCAAATGGTAATTGTTAGTCGCTGATCCTGATCATCAAAAAGCTACGGCTCATCCATCGAATAAAAAAGCTGAACCTGACATTCAGCTTTTTTAATCCACCATAACTTCTTTAATCTTTAGCCGCCTGCCAGAAGGCTTCACCGGCCTGAATCGGATCATTGGTCTGTTCCAGGGTGTTAATCCAGACCTCATACTGGGCAATAATCGGATGCTGGCTGGGATGAAAATCTTTTTTAAACCAGTCTTTATATAGCCGGCCCATCCGGGTTAAGGTGCCTTTTTTGCCAAAGAACCACGGCAAACCTTTGGCATTCAGTTGCAGGCGTTGCCACAGACTAAAGCCATCCTGTTTTAACATGATATTGGCCCGATAAATGGTAAAACCAAACATCAGGAACGTGGTCCAGACTAGGGAAAAATGCCGCATCGCTTCAGAAACTTGGGCCACATCGCGCATTACATCAAAGGCCACATCGCGGTGTTCCATTTCTTCAATCGCATGCCAGGCAAACAAGGCGCGTACATACGGATGTGCTTCAGCTAACGTCGAGCGATGGGCATAAAAGGTTTCAGCCATGAGGGCGGTCAGATGCTCGGCTGCTGCCGTGGTGGCAATATTATATTCCGGGGAGCGTTTTTCCAGTTCAAATTTAAAAATCCGGTTGAGCTGGCGGATAAACTGATCCACCGGCATACCCTGATTTTTCATTAGCTGGTTCATTTTGTCATGCGCGATGCCATGCTGGGCTTCCTGGCGGATAAAGTCGGCCACGCGTTGCTGCAGTTCTGGCTGCTGAATCTGCTCGCGGTACAAGCGTACCGACTGAATAAAATAGCGTTCCCCATCGGGAAAGGTCAGGCTTAAGGCATCAAACATGCGGGTCAGAAAAGGATCTCCACCAAACCAGAAGCGTGGAATCTGTTCCAGCTTAAAGTCGAGATTGCTGCGCACCACTGGTTGCGCCTGATATTGGACTATGGCATTCATCTTGTTTTACTTTATCTAGTCGTTCATATCTGCAGTATGTCGGGCTTTAGCGGCTTTGTTTTGACAAGTCTTGCCAGTTTTTATACATTTTATGCCATAGTGAAAATAAGAAATGTCAGGATGACAACTTACCCGAGTGATATTCAGATTCCAAACGGCTATGTACACTTGTGGCAGTCCTACCTGCAGGCACAAGGTGTGCAGCCGCAACAGCTCGAGCTGTCAGACAGCTTGCAGCAATATGTGCAGCATGTACTGAGTTTGCCGATTGATGGCCAATCTTCCTGTCAGGCTTTTATTACGCTGCTGGAACAGACCCGGCAGCAGTTGAACACAGCCTATCTGGTGTTTGAACTGGCGCGTTTTATCCGTCCGGAACATTTTGGTGTGCTCGGCTATATGGCCTCGCGCAGTAATAGCGTGGCCGAGGCCTTGCAGTATATTGCCCAGTTTAGCCGGCTGGTGATTGATGCTAACGAAGCGGTTCCCATGCAGATTCAGCAGCAGGATGATTTGCTGATTGTGTCTTGGCCGAATCCGCAGGATCAGAGCACGCTGATTCACGAAATCACCTTTGCCTGTATGCTGCAGCTGGCCCGGCAGATGTTTGCGGCCGAACACTTTCCCTTGCGCCGGGTTCATTTTGCCCATGCTCCGCAAACGGCGCTGTATCAATATCAAAAGTTTTATGGCTGCGAAGTGTTGTTTGATCAGCCGGATTATCAGCTGGTGCTGAGCATCGACAGCCTGCAGCTGCAACCACAGCAGCCTGATCCAACTTTAATCGGGATTTTAAAAAAACAGGCTGAAGAAGCGATGGCGGCCAAACCTTTGCTGGAAGGGCTGGACCAGAAGCTGCGTCATTTGATTGCCGATTATTTAAGGCTGCAGCAACAAGCACCCAAGCTGGATGAGCTGGCTGTCGAGCTGTGTATGTCCAGTCGCACTTTGCAGCGTCAACTGAGTGAACTGGGGACCTCATTTAAACAGCTGCTGGACATGGAGCGGATCAAACGTTGTGAATTACTGTTACCGCAAAAGCTGAGTCTGACCGAGATTGCCAGCCAGCTCGGTTATTCCGATCAGTCGGCTTTGGCGCGTGCCTATAAAGCGCATTGCGGCCAGACCTTAACCGAGCGGCGGCGGGTACTGCGTCAGCAACAGACCACCAATAAAAAGCGGCTGAATAGCCGCTTGGAAAATTAAAAAGTACAGTCTTAAGCCGTGCGCAGTTTAGGGAAACGCAAGGCAATAGCGGCAATCGCAAAAATCGCCAGCACCCAGCAATAATAGACACTGCCAATCAGCTCTACCGGTGACATTTTGGCAATCGAGCAGGCCAGCAATAACTGGGCGCCATAAGGAATCAGGCCCTGTACCACGCAGGAGAAAATATCCAGCAGGGCGGCAGCGCGTTTCGGATCGACGCCATATTCCTGCGCCACTTCCCGCGCCATATCTCCAGACAGGATAATCGCCACGGTATTGTTGGCCACAAACAGGTTGGAAAACACCACCAGAAAGCTAATCCCCAACTCACCAGCACGTTGCGCGCCAACCTTAAACAGGCGAGTCAGCTTGTAGATGCGTTGAATCAGCCATTCCAGGCCACCTTCTTTTTGCATAATGGCCGATAAGCCACCCAGGAACATCGACAGCAACGCCACTTCAAACATGCCGACAAAGCCATCATAAATAGCGCCATTCAGCTTGAGCAGATCAAACTCGGGCAGCATCAACAGTCCCATCAGTGCCGAGAGTAAAATCCCGATGGTTAACACTGCCAGCACATGCAGGCGGGAAAAGGCCAGCACAAACACCGCCACATAAGGCAAGATGAGCCAGGCGTTATACTCCTGATAGGCAATGGCCTGGGTATTCTGGTTGATCAGCATATAAATCAGCACTGTGATCAGCGCGGCCGGTACGGCAATCCAGACATTGACCTTGAACTTGTCACGCAGCTGTACTTTCTGGCTGCTGGTGGCGGCAATGGTGGTGTCAGAAATCATCGACAGGTTATCGCCAAACATGGCACCGCCAACCACCGCACCAATGGTATAGACCGTGGCAATTTGCGTGGCTTCGGAAAAACCAAAGGCAATGGGCGCACAGGCTGCAATGGTGCCCATTGAAGTGCCCATGGCGGTGGCGACAAAGGCTGAAATCAGAAACAGCATCGGCAGTACAAATTCCGGCTGAATAATCGACAGGCCCAGCTGTACCGTGGCATTGACACTGCCAATGGCGCCACTGGTGCTGGCAAAGGCACCGGCCAGCATAAACACCATAAACATCAGAATCAGGTTCGGATGGCTGGCGCCCTGCAAAAATTCTTCAATGGCCCGGTTCAGCTGGCCACGATAGAGCAATAATGCCAGGATAATGGCTGGAATGGCTGCCACCGGCGCCTTGACCTGATAGAAGGCAAACTCGGTCCCAATCAGGGAATGGTAAATGCCACTGCCTAAAAAAATGGCTAAAAATACAATAAGTGGCAACAGCGCAAGCCCGCGAGCGTGCACTTTTGCCTGGGAGTCGGAAATCATAGAAATAAGAAAAAGTCTGAAAACGGCGCTAGTATAAAGCAGCTTTTGCTATTTCTGAAAACTTTAAATGTAAATGCTAACTGTCCTATTTTTATCATCTTTTTTGCTCAGTCATTGGGTTTTTCTAACTGCTTGAGATTGCTGGGAATAGCGAAATTAGGCATCTTTGATCATTGAGAAAAAAACCGAAATATCGGTAAATGTAGCTTTCGGGTTGTTCTGGAATTCGCGCTTTGCTGATGAAATCGGGCATCGACCAGCTGTGCTCTGTTCAATGAGCAAAAAATAGCGTTACAATGCGATGTCCTGTATTTCGACAATAGCAACTTATCAGTTTTGAATTATTCAAGGAAAGCACAGCCCTATGTCACGTTTAGCCACCCGATTTGCACAGTTGAAATCTCAACAACGTAAGGCCCTCGTATCTTATGTCATGGCAGGTGACCCACAGCCACAGGTAACGGTACCACTGTTACATCAAATGGTTGAGGCGGGTGTAGATGTGATTGAGCTTGGACTGCCATTCTCTGACCCGATGGCCGATGGTCCAGTCATTGCCTTGGCTGCAGAACGTGCATTGGCAGGGGGAACCAATACCCTCGATGCACTGAATATGGTCAAGGAATTCCGCCAAAAAGACACGGAAACACCAGTGGTGCTCATGGGTTATTTAAACCCGGTTGAGGTCATTGGCTACCAGAAGTTTGTCGCCTATGCGCATGAATGTGGGGTAGATGGTGTCTTGCTGGTGGATCTGCCGCCAGAAGAAGCTGCCGATTTAGACCAGATCTTACAGCAGTACGATATGGACCAGATTTTCCTGCTGTCACCAACCTCTACCGATGAGCGTATCCAGCATGTAGTGAAACAGGCCAGCGGCTTTATTTACTACGTGTCGCTCAAAGGCGTGACCGGTGCAGCCACTTTAGATGTCTCTGAAGCGGCGCAGCGGATTGAGAAAATCAAGGCAGTCACCGATGTACCGGTTGGTGTCGGTTTCGGTATCAGTGATGCGGCATCTGCCAAAGTCATGGGTGCCGTGGCAGATGCAGTCATCGTCGGCAGTGCTTTCGTAAAACAGTTTGCCAACCTCGAACCAGAACAAGCCGTGGTTGAAACGGTTAATAAAGTCAAGGAGCTTCGAGCCGCGCTCGATGAGTTAGTATGAGTCAAGAAGTCAAGCCAGGGAAAATCTTAAGCCCAACTACGCCGTGGACAGAACGCGGCGTACCGGGAATTCATGTACCGGATGAGCAGCAAGCCTTAAAGGCGACATTCACTGAACCAACCATCGAATGTCCGGAGTGTCATGCACTGGTGACTCGTACAGCCATGTCTTTCAATGCCTATGTCTGCCCGCAATGTGACGAGCATTTACGCATGAAAGCGCGTGACCGTTTAACCTGGTTCCTCGATCAGGTCGATGCCGAACTGGGTCAGGAATTTTCTGCCAAAGATCCACTGAAATTTGTGGACAGCAAGCCGTATCCGGACCGTATGGCCGAAGCACAAAAGAAAACCGGTGAAACTGAAGCTTTACTGGTCATGCAAGGTTTATTAAAAGGCGTGCCGGTAACCACCTGTGCCTTTGAATTTGACTTTATGGGCGGCTCTATGGGCACGGTGGTCGGTGACCGTTTTGTGCTTGCAGCGGAACGTGCCATTCAGCAACGTCAGCCGTTAATCTGCTTTGCCGCATCGGGCGGTGCGCGTATGCAGGAAGGCATGCTGTCTTTAATGCAGATGGCGCGTACTTCAGCAGCCATTCAGCGTTTAAAAGAAGCGGGCTTACCATATATCGTGGTCTTAACCCATCCGGTATATGGTGGCGTAACGGCATCGTTGGCAATGTTGGGTGATGTTCATCTGGCGGAACCAAAAGCCATGATTGGCTTTGCCGGTAAACGTGTAATTGAGCAAACCGTACGTGAAAAACTGGATGAACCGTTCCAGCGCGCGGAATACCTGCTTGATCATGGTGTGGTCGATCAGATTGTTCATCGTCATGCATTACGTGATACTGTATATCGCATTGTCACGAAACTGATGAATTTGTCTTGAATACAGCACCACTTGCAACCGACTCTTTAGAAACATGGCTCAATTATTGGAGCCATGTTCACGTTACAGGGATTGATTTAGGTCTGGAACGGGTGATTCCTGTGGCTGAAAAGCTGGGCGTCACTCACCCGGACGCAAAAGTGTTTACCGTCGCGGGTACCAATGGCAAAGGTTCCACCACCACCACTTTGGCCGCGATTTTAAATGCTCAGGGTTATCAGGTGGGGCTGTATCAGTCACCGCATATTTACCGTTTTAATGAACGGGTCAAACTGGGCGGCGTCGAGGTCGATGACCAGCAACTGATTGAGGCCTTTGTACAGGTCGATCAGGCGCGTCGCGACTGCAATTTAAGTTTATCGTTTTTTGAAGCCACCACGCTGGCGGCTTTTGTCATTTTTAAACAGCAGGCCTGTGATGTCTGGGTGCTGGAAGTTGGCCTGGGCGGCCGTCTGGATGTGGTCAATGTGGTACATCCTGATGTTGCCGTGATTACCAATATCGGGCTGGATCATACCGACTGGCTGGGCGATACCATTGAAAAAATTGCCTTTGAAAAAGCCGGCATTATCCGCCCGAATATTCCGGTGATCTTTGGCGGCGTGCAGGAATTACCGCAAGCCATTCAGGACAAGGCAGCACAGTGTCAGGCCCCGCTGCATGTCGCCAATCGTGATTATTTTTATCGCACCGCTGCAGATGGCCAGTCCTGGTTATTTGCCAGCAGTGGCAGCACCTTGAAATTACCGCTTGGCACGCTGGCGCTGGAAAATATATCGACCGCAGTTGCCGCCGTGTTACTTAGCGGTCTGAACATCCAGCAGCAGGCGATTGCCGAAGGCATCCAACAGGCCCAGCTCCCGGGCCGTTTTGAAATTCGCCAGATTGCCGGCAAGACCGTAATCTTTGACGCCGGGCACAATCCGCACGGTGTAGAGTTTTTGTTAAAGCAATTGCGAAATTATTTAAATTACAATAAACAGTACACCGAAGTGATCAGTGTGTTTTCCATGCTGGCCGATAAAGATGTGAATTCTGTCGTTGCCTTATTGAAAGAACATGTTTTAATGTGGAAAATTGCACAATTAAATGTTCCTCGTGCGGCAGACATCACACAACTGGATGCGGCCTTTGAGGGCGAAACAGTACAGCACTTTGATAGTGTTCAATTAGCTTTTAAATCAGCGCTGGATGAAACGAACAATAATCAGCTGATTTTGGTATGTGGATCATTTCATACCTTAGAAGCGGTATGGGAGTATTTGGAAGAATGTCAATGAATAACAAACAGCGCTGGATGGGCGGCGTTGTTTTATTGGGTGGTGGTGTGTTATTGGCAGCATTACTCCTGAAAGGCCAAGAAGAAATACATCAAAATAATGTCAAAACGCCAGAACGGGTCGAACAGTTACAGCAAAATACTGCGCCTGAAGCCGAAATGATTCAGCTACAACCGTTAACGGTAGATGTAGAAACTGAAAAACGTCTGCTGGAAGAGCAGCGCCGTGCCCGTGAAAAAGCTGTGGCTGAACAGGAAGCACGTGCCGCTGAATTCCTGGCCATGCAGCAGCAGGCAGAAGCAGAAGCCGCACGTAAGGCTGCAGAAGAATATGCGGCCTTAAATGCGCTACGTAATGGCCAGCAGCAAAGTTCCGACAATATTCCGCCAGAACTGGTCGAAGATGAGCAGGCCAAACAAAAACGTCTGGCTGAAGAAAAACTGGCGGCCCAGAAAAAGCTGGAACAGCAAAAAGCAGCTCAAGCCAAAAAAGCTGCCGAGCAGAAAGCGGCTCAGGAACGTACTGCTGCCGAGAAAAAAGCAGCAGAACAAAAAGCTGCGGAAGAAAAACGTTTAGCCGAAGAGAAACGTCAGGCAGAAGCCAAACGCAAGGCCGAGCAGGAACGCAAGGCTGCTGAACAGAAAGCCGCAGAACAGAAAGCCGCAGAAGAGAAGCGTAAAGCTGAGGAAAAGCGTCAGGTAGAAGCCAAACGTAAAGCCGAAGAAGAAGCCAAAAAGAAAGCTGAAGCTGAGAAAGCACGTAAACTGCTGGAAGGCGAAGATGATGGCAAACAGTGGATGGTGCAGGTGGCACTGGCAGCCAATGAAGCCAATGCCGATGCACTGGCTGCGCGCTTAAAAGCCAAGGGCTATAAAGTCACCAAGAGTCCAACCTCTAAAGGGATCCGGATTATGGTGGGGCCATCTAAAGACCGTGAAAGTGCCGATGCAGCACGCAAGAAAATTGCGGCGGATGCCAGCCTGAACATGAAATCGGCCTGGGTGATTGACTGGGTGCCATTAGACAAGCGGAACTAGTTGTAAGTATCCTTCGGCATTTTGCCCTTAGTTTTAATCTGATAGATTCGACAGCTGCTGTCGAATCCATTTTATATTTTCAGGACGAAATAAGGCATCAATATTGACCCAGATCGGATGGAAGCCAAAGCCGCCATATTTCATTTCTGCCAGCGCCTGTTCCACCGGCCAGTGTTCAAATATAATCCGGTACATGGCCACACTGGCCCCGGTCCGGTCTGCACCATGATAACAATGAATCAGCACTTTTTGCTGTTGGGCTTGGGCGCTTTGAATCTGCTGCATCACCTGCAATAAATCTTCCCGATCAATGGCCCAGGTGTGAATCGGTAGATGCACCGATTGCAATCCATGCTGCTGCAGCGGTTTAGCCTCTGCCGCTTTGGGACGCAAGTTGATGACCACATCAATCTCATGCTGTTGTAACAATGTTGCCAGCTGCTGATCGGGCTGTTCGCTACGAAACAGCATCGGGCTGACCTGATAAAAATTGTGCTGCGCATCCAGCGGTTGAGCCCAGGTACTCGGGCGTTGCTGTTCAGATAAGGCCGGTGTGGTCATGCAGCCCGTGCAACAAATACAGGTCAGGACCAGGGCAAGCAGATTTTTGAGCATAGTGTTCTAATTGGTTGTGCTGAAATTGGTTGTGCTGGACCATCCCAGTGTAGCACGGCTGAGGTGCTGACCTTGTACCATGAAAAATGCCCGTCCGAAGACAGGCATACAGGAAGATGAACGGATATTGATTATTTAGTCACGATTCGGCTGCGGGGTTAAACGCAGGTATGGTTTTACTGCGGTATAGCCTTTCGGGAAGCGCTGTTTTAATTCGGCTTCATCTTGCAGTGAAGGCACAATCACCACATCTTCACCCTCTTGCCAGTTGGCCGGGGTGGCCACTTTATAGTTGTCGGTCAGTTGCAGGGAATCGACCACGCGTAAAATTTCATGGAAATTACGTCCGGTAGAGGCCGGATAGGTAATAATTAAACGCACTTTTTTATTCGGGTCGATAATCACCAGGGAGCGTACCGTCAGGGTTTCGCTGGCATTGGGATGGATAAAATCATATAGCGTCGATACTTTACGGTCCTGATCGGCAATAATCGGAAAATTCACGCTGGTGTTCTGGGTTTCGTTAATGTCATTAATCCAGCCTTTGTGTGACTCGACATCATCGACCGACAGGGCAATGGCCTTGACGCCACGTTTTTCAAATTCCTGTTTGAGTTTTGCGGTATAGCCCAGTTCGGTGGTGCAGACCGGGGTGTAGTCGGCAGGATGTGAAAACAGGATGCCCCAGCTGTCGCCCAGAAATTCATAAAAGTTCAGGGTGCCTTCGCTTGATTCCTGAGTAAAGTCGGGTGCGGTATCGCCTAATCGTAAACTCATTTTAACTGCCTCATATCGTTGTTGTATTGGGGGATGGAATTGACTATGGCGCAATTCTTTTAGCATTGAAAATACTTTTTTTGTAATTCTTTATGAGTATATGGAATAAGTAGTTGCATGAAATGCTGAAAAAACATGCAGTCATATTGTCATGCTTTGACTATATCATCTGATTAAAATTTGCTACATTATTTTGCCTTAGCTTCGCTGTACGGATAGAAATCATCAGAATTTTTTGATGGGTTGTGTGTAAAACCCTTGTACTTCAAATTTCTAGCACCATAATAACGACTGAGAACAAATTATTCTTTTGACAAGCAAGATTTAGAGAGTCTATTCATGTTGGCAAGTCTGATCGGAGGAATCTTCGGTACCAAAAATGAGCGCGAACTCAAACGCATGCGTAAAATCGTAGACAAGATTAATGCGCTCGAGCCGACGATATCAGCCTTAAGCGATGCAGACTTATCTGCAAAAACCGAAGAATTCAAACAACGATATAACAAGGGCGAAAGTCTAGATAAGTTATTGCCAGAAGCGTTTGCAGTCTGCCGTGAAGCCGGGAAACGGGTCATGGGCATGCGCCATTATGATGTACAGCTGATTGGTGGTATTACCCTGCACGAAGGTAAAATTGCAGAAATGCGTACCGGTGAAGGTAAAACCTTAATGGGGACTTTGGCCTGTTACCTGAATGCCTTAAGTGGTGAAGGCGTACACGTGATTACCGTGAACGACTACCTGGCACAGCGTGATGCCGAGCTCAACCGTCCACTCTTTGAATTTCTGGGTTTAAGCATCGGCATTATTTATTCGATGCAGGACCCGACCGAAAAAGCGCAAGCCTATCGTGCCGATATTACTTACGGGACCAACAACGAATTTGGTTTCGACTATTTGCGTGACAACATGGTGTTCTCGCTGGCAGAGAAAAAGCAGCGTGGCCTGACCTATGCCATTATCGATGAAGTCGACTCGATCCTGATTGATGAAGCACGTACCCCGCTGATTATCTCGGGTCAGAGCGAAGACTCATCACAGCTGTATGCGGCGATTAATACCATTCCGCCTAAACTGCATCCGCAAAAAGAAGAGAAAGTGCCAGATGGCGGTCACTTCTGGATTGATGAAAAACAGCGTTCGGTTGAAATGACCGAAGTCGGTTATGAAACCGTAGAAAATGAGCTGATTCAGATGGGGCTGCTGGCAGAAGGGGAAAGCCTGTATTCTGCTTCCAACCTGAATCTGGTACATCACGTGTCTGCGGCCATTCGTGCCCATTTCCTGTATCAGCGCAATGTGCATTACATCATCCATGATGGTGAAGTGATTATTGTCGATGAAAACACCGGCCGTACCATGCCGGGTCGTCGCTGGTCTGAAGGTCTGCATCAGGCAGTTGAAGCCAAAGAAGGTCTGGAAATCCAGCCTGAAAACCAGACTCTGGCCACCACCACCTTCCAGAACTACTTCCGTCTGTACAAAAAACTGTCCGGTATGACCGGTACTGCCGATACTGAAGCGGCAGAAATGAAAGAAATTTATGGTCTGGATGTGGTAATTATTCCAACCCACCGTCCAATGATCCGTCAGGACCATAACGATTTAATCTATTTAAATCGTGAAGGCAAATACAATGCGATTATTCAGGAAATCCTGCGCGTGCAGGAATCCGGTGTCGCGCCGATCCTGATTGGTACCGCCACCATTGAAGCCTCAGAAATCCTCTCGGACAAACTGAAAGAGGCCGGTATTCATCACGAAGTTCTGAACGCCAAACAGCACGAACGTGAAGCCGATATTATTGCCCAAGCCGGTGCACCACGTGCGGTGACCATTGCCACCAACATGGCGGGTCGTGGTACCGATATTCTGCTCGGTGGTAACTGGAAAGCTCTGCTGGCCAAAATTGAAAACCCGACACCTGAAGATGAACAACGTCTGAAAGAAGAATGGGACCAGAACCACGAAGCGGTACTGGCCTCAGGCGGTTTGCATATTATTGGTTCTGAACGCCATGAATCACGCCGTATTGATAACCAGCTGCGTGGTCGTGCCGGTCGTCAGGGTGACCCGGGTGTGTCGCGTTTCTATCTGTCACTTGAAGATGACCTGATGCGTATTTTCGCCGGTGATCGTGTGGTGGCCATGATGCGTGCCATGGGCCTGAAAGAAGATGAAGCCATTGAACACAAAATGGTGTCGCGTTCGATTGAAAATGCCCAGCGCAAAGTTGAAGCACGTAACTTTGATATCCGTAAGAACCTGTTGAAATACGATGACGTCAACAATGAACAGCGTAAGATTATTTACTCACAGCGTGATGAAATTCTTGCCGCAAACTCATTGCAAGATTACATCGAAGAAATGCACCGTGAAGTGATTCAGGGCGTGATTGCCAACTATGTACCACCAGAGTCGATTCATGATCAGTGGGATATTGACGGTCTGGAGCAGGCGTTACGTGAAGATCTGGCTTTAGATCTGCCAATTAACCAATGGTTAGAAGAAGATCGCCGTCTGGATGAAGAAGGTCTGGTCGAACGTATTTCTGATGAGCTGGTGGCTCGTTATAACAGCCGCCGTCAGCAAATGGGCGATGAATCTGCAGCGATGCTGGAGCGTCACTTTATGCTCAACTCGCTGGATCGTCACTGGAAAGACCATCTGGCGGCAATGGATTACTTGCGTCAAGGCATTCATTTACGTGGTTATGCGCAAAAGAATCCGGAGCAGGAATACAAGAAAGAAGCCTTTAACCTGTTTGTGAACATGCTCGCTGTGATCAAGTCTGATGTGGTGACAGACTTGTCCCGCGTACACGTACCAACAGCTGAAGAGCTGGCTGAACTTGAAGCACAGAAACAGGCACAAGCCGAGGCGATGCAGCTGAATCTGTCTCATGCCGATGTGGACAGTCTGACCGGTGAAACTTTCGAAGCCGATGCGCAGCAGACGACTCCAACCGAAACGGTGTTTACGCCACCGGCAAGCCGTAACTCGCCATGTCCATGTGGTTCAGGTCTGAAATACAAGCAGTGCCACGGTAAAATCTAAGCCATTCAAAACATCTCGCAAAAAGCAGAATTTCGATTCTGCTTTTTTTATTCCGCTAAGTGTTTGAATAGTTTTGCAAGATGTGAATACAGATTGCAGTGCAGGAAATTAAATGGTATTTAGTTGCACATTGCACACCGAAAAGTGGAAAACACAATGAAAAAAGTATTACAACCTTTACTGATTGTTGCTTTAGCAACGCCTGCTTTGGCTTTTGCCAATACCCAAACCACCACGCCGGCAAAAGTACAGGCCGCAGTCGGTGTAAGCACCACCCAAGCAGTGGTCAATAATGACCAGGTGACGGTTGCAAGCCCACGTACCGGTATCCGTTATACCTTTGCCAACCCGAATAAACGTCCGATTGTGCTCCAGACTGCAGCCATTGCTCCGGCCAATGCTGCCAATGCCGACCGCATTGTTGCTTCTAACCCGGCCCTGTCTGCAGAAAGCCAGCAAAAAGCCAAACAGGCTTTATTAAACGAAGCTGCGCAACTGGCCAAAAACTAAGGATCAAGCACACAACACTAACCAGCCTGCGGGCTGGTTTTTTATTGCACGGCAGTTGAGTCTGGCCACAATTTTGTGGATGATGGGTTCTGCTCGATTTTTTCCTGATTTTGTTCTAAGCTGTGCACACTGAATTATTAACTGGTTGGACGTTTTAAAAATGGCAGTAGGTGACGTTTCTATGCCACAGATGCATGTGGTCAAAGGGGTGAGAATTGGGACAGCAGAAGCCTATGTTCGTTATAAGAACCGACGTGACCTTGTTATTTTTGAACTGGCCGAAGGTGCCAATGTCGCCGGTGTGTTTACCCAAAACGCCTTTTGTGCAGCGCCTGTGCATATCTGTAAAGCGCATCTGCAGGCGGGTAATCCACGTTATTTAGTGATTAACACCGGCAATGCCAATGCCGGAACCGGTAAAACCGGTATGCAAAATGCAGCAGCAACCTGTGCCAAGCTGGCTGAACTGGCAGGTGTACAGACCGCCGAAGTATTGCCATTTTCTACCGGTGTGATTGGCGAGCAGTTACCAATTGAGCGTTTAACTGCGGGTTTACAACCGGCCCTAGACAGCTTGCGTGCTGATGCCTGGGACGATGCTGCTCGCGGTATTATGACCACAGACACCACACCGAAAGGTGCATCTGAACAGTTTGAACTGGATGGCATCACTTATACCATGACCGGTATTTCTAAAGGTGCCGGCATGATTCGCCCGAATATGGCGACCATGCTTGGTTATGTGGCCACTGATGCTCCAATCAGCCGTGAACTGGTACAGCAACTGTTGAGTAGTACGGTTAATGTCTCGTTTAACCGCATCACTGTCGATGGCGATACCTCAACCAATGACTCCTGTATCTTCATTGCAACTGGCCAAGCCGGTGGTACAGAAATCAGCTCGACCGAAGATCCGCGTTATGCCGTAGTATTAGAGGTTTTAACCCGGGTGATGACACGTCTGGCGCAGCTGATTGTGCGTGATGGTGAAGGCGCGACCAAATTTATTACCGTTGCAGTCGAAGGTGGACAAAATACCCAGGAATGTTGCGATATTGCTTACAGTATTGCTCATTCACCGCTAGTAAAAACCGCTATTTTTGCCTCAGATCCAAACTGGGGCCGTATTCTGGCGGCCATTGGTTATGCGGGCGTGCCAAATTTAGACGTTGAAAAAATTCAGGTTTGGTTAGATGATGTACAAATCTGTAAAGATGGCGGCGCCGCAGCGGACTATACCGAAGAAGCCGGCGCACGTGTCATGGCGCAGCAGGAAATGACCATTCGTGTAGATTTAGGTCGTGGCCAGGCTCAAGATACCGTCTATACCTGCGATTTATCTTATGATTATGTCAAGATTAATGCAGACTACCGTTCTTAAGTCCCTGATGTATTTCTGAAAAAGCCTCCGTTGTGAGGCTTTTTTACAACGCTGTATTTTTAATGATTGGTCAAGCACTGACACTGACCAATTGCTGATGTAACTGCTTGTGCAAACAAGCATTTCGATAGAGAAGACGCTGTTATGAATGATGCGACCAATTTAATTGCCAATGAAGCAAAGTCGATTGTGCAGGCGCATTTAGACCGTTTGGGTGAACCGAAAGAAAATCATTTAACTGAAGAAGCCAAGCAGGCCAAATTTGCCTTAATTCAGGCCGAACTTAAAAAACGTGATGCAGTACTGGTGGCACACTATTATTGCGATCCTGAAGTGCAAGAGCTGGCAGAGCTGACGGGTGGTTGTGTATCGGATTCACTGGAAATGGCACGTTTTGGTCGTGATCATGCAGCGTCAACCTTGGTGGTGGCCGGGGTGAAATTTATGGGCGAAACCGCCAAAATCCTGTCACCTGAGAAAACAGTGCTGATGCCGACGCTGGAAGCCACCTGTTCACTCGACCTGGGCTGCCCGGTAGATGAATTTACCCAATTCTGCGATGCCCATCCTGATCATACCGTAGTGGTGTATGCCAACACCTCGGCTGCTGTGAAAGCCCGTGCCGACTGGGTGGTAACCTCAAGCTGTGCGGTTGAAATTGTCGAGCATCTCGATAGCCTGGGTGAAAAAATTATCTGGGCACCGGATCAGCATTTGGGTCGTTATATCCAGAAAAAAACGGGCGCAGACATGCTACTCTGGGATGGTGCCTGTATCGTGCATGAAGAATTCCGTGCCCGCGGGATTGCACAAATGAAAGCGCTTTATCCGGATGCAGCGGTGCTGGTGCATCCAGAATCACCAGAATCGGTGGTGGATATTGCTGATGCAGTCGGCAGTACCTCGCAATTGATCAAGGCTGCCCAGACTTTGCCACATGAGCGTTTAATTGTGGCGACCGACCGCGGGATTTTCTACAAAATGCAGCAGGCGGTACCGAACAAGATTCTGGTGGAAGCGCCGACCGCCGGTGAAGGCGCGACCTGTCGTTCATGCGCGCATTGCCCGTGGATGGCTATGAACGAACTAGATGGGATTTTGCAGGTTTTACAGCAGGGTGATCAGGAAATTTTTGTTGATCCTACGCTGGCAGAACGCGCCAAATTACCGCTCGATCGCATGTTAAACTTCAGTGCGCAGCTAAAACGCTAAAAATTGATTGAAAAATGTCTAAAATGCTTGATAAATAAGCGGTTGAAGAGATTTTTCATATTTTTTTAAAGATAGGTGTTGACGTCCACGGGCGTCGCGCCTAGAATGCACACCGTACCGCACGATGTGCGATACACGAAAAGCTGAGATGAAACGGAGCATAGCACAGCCTGGTAGTGCACCTGGTTTGGGACCAGGGGGTCGTAGGTTCGAATCCTACTGCTCCGACCAATTTCTCAAGGCAACGATGTGTTTTTGGTATCATCGGTTAAGCGCTTGTAGCTCAGTTGGATAGAGCATCCGCCTTCTAAGCGGATGGTCACAGGTTCGAATCCTGTCAGGCGCGCCATTTTGGTGGCTTGGTATTGTAGAACTAATTGATGGTGGATGTAGCTCAGTTGGTAGAGCCCTGGATTGTGATTCCAGTTGTCGCGGGTTCGAATCCCGTCATTCACCCCAACTTTTAAAGTTGAATATCGGAGCATAGCACAGCCTGGTAGTGCACCTGGTTTGGGACCAGGGGGTCGTAGGTTCGAATCCTACTGCTCCGACCAATTTCCCTAAAGTTGAAAGATAAAAGATACCGCGTTAAGCGGTTTTTTTATGCCTGAAATTTGAGTCTGCGGATCAAATCTCCCCATAAAAAAAGCCTCTGCAAGAGGCTAGTTCTACAAAGTGGCAAAATACTTAAGGCACAATCACCACATTTACACGCCGGTTCATCGCCCGGTTTTCAGGAGAGGTATTGGGCACCAGTGGTTGTTCTGCACCGCGAGGAATTACCGGTAAATGGTTTGGTCGAAAACCTTGTTGCATAAAAATCTGTGCGACATTTTCAGCGCGTTCTCCGGACAGCTTCAGGTTATAGGTCAGGTCGCCGACATTGTCGCTATGTCCAATAATTTTGACTTTATCTAGTTTATATTTCAGTAACTTGCTCGAGAGTTGCTGTAAGGCTTGCTGGTTATGCGCCTGGATCTCGGCCTGATCAAAACCGAACAGCAGTTTTTCTGGTAGGCCTAAGCTCCAGCCCTCGCTGGTCAGGCTAAAACCTTCCTGCTTGAGCATGCGGGCCTGTTTGTAATTGAGCTGCCCCAGACTCATGCAGGCACTGAGGGTAGTCAGTGCAAGCAGCAGACAAGCAGTTTTAAAAATATGTTTTAACATGAATAAACTAACCTTTGGCCATGCGCCCGTGCTCTGCAAAAATGTACCAGTGTTGTGCGAGCTGCTTGGCCTTATACATGGCCATATCTGCATTATTGATCAGCATTTCAGGAGATGATGCTGACTGCGCGAGTGCGATGCCAATACTAAAACTGAAATAAATAGGATGATGATTAAAAATTAAAGGCTGGCGACAGCAGTGGAGTAAATTTTCACTTATTCTAATTAAATCATGATGATCTTCAATATTTTTTACAATAATTGCGAACTCATCACCACCGAGGCGGGACACAAAATCATGCTGGTTTAACGCTTGGCGCAAGCGTTTGGCCATTTCCAGCAGCACGGCATCACCGGCGGCATGGCCGTGGCGATCATTAATTTCTTTAAAGTTATCGTTATCAATAAACAGCAGGGCAATGCTGTCTTGCGTACCTTGGGCAAAACTCTGTGCCAGCATTTGATGGAAATATTCACGATTAGGAAGTTGGGTCAGTCCATCATGACGGGCCTGATGCGACAATTGATGATTTTCATGTTGCAGGGCCCGGGTTGAGGCTTCAATTTTGTCCAGCAGTTCATTTACCACGCGATTAATTTCCTGAAACTCAGAAATTTCAGACGAGGGCAGGCGTAGCTGATAATTTTTATTGGTGCTGATGGTCTGGGTGGTCTGTACCAGCGGATTGACCGCTTTCATCAAATGTCGGTAAACCGCATTTGCCGACCAGAACAGTAAGGCCAGCAGTAAAATAAAGCTAATGGTCAGCGCCAGTAGAATGGTATAGAAAAAACTGACATGGGTTGAGGCATTGCCATAGACCACCAGTTGTCCAAAATTTTGCTGCTGATGCTGAATCTCGACTGTCACTGGCTCACGAAAATACAGCCAGTCCAGTAAATACTGAATAAACGGTAACGCATTTTGATGATGATGAATGGTCGACAGGACCTCACCATTGGTTGCGATGACTTGAATCGAATGAATCGGATATTGCTCGGCATATTCAGTCAGAATCTTCTGAATTGTATAGGTGTCATGAAAGACCACAGCGGGCTGAATCCGCTCTGCCAGAGAACCGGATAAAATACTCAAACTCTGTTTGGCATAACTTCCAGGGTGTAATTAGACACCACACAAAAAATACCTAGGCATAAACCAAAGGTCAGAATAAAAATCACCAGCTGGTACGAACGGAAAATAGGTCGTAGCGATACTGCTTTGGGCTTATTCATGCTTTAGGCCCCCGTTTTTACCCAGTAATAATACCCGGGGGTCAATATGTACCTGCGATTGCGTCAGACTTTACATATTCACCCTAAATGAATACTGCTGATTTTTCTTCTGGTAAAGGCAAAAGACGCTGCCCAGCTCACAGGCTGAATTGGTGGTGCTAATGCTTAAGGCGGGATAACGCACTGTACTGTTCAGAATATTCTGTTCTTCATGTGGGCTTAGGTTGGAAAAGACAATGGCCTGACAACTGGTCTGTTTTAAATCGTCTAATTGTAGTGGGCTGATTTTATAAACATGCTGTGTGCTACGCTGGCTTTTAAATTGTTGTGCTAGCGCTGGATTATTCACAATACAAATATTCGGCGTGTTTTGCTCCCATTTGGCATAACTTAAAATGGCATACACCATTTGCGGTGCACCAGTGGTTGGGCTATTGGCATGGGCAGGGTGCAAAAATAAACACAGCAAAAAACACAGTGTTTTGTGTAAGGGGAGAGAAGGCATTTTTATAAAAAATTAAAAATAAAATTATGGCCGCAGTCTAACTAAAATAAAAATGAAAGAAAAGGATAAAAAATAAACTGAAAAACCTGAAATTGGTCATAAAAAATACAGTTAAGATATATTTCCCAAAATAATTAAAAATAGGGGTTGCGTCAGGTTTTATTTGCTCTATAATGCACATCCATCGGCGGTGATGTTGATAAAAACTTGTTGATAAACAAGGATTTAGCTAAAATAGTTGAGTTCTGGTTTAGGTGGTAAGTTTAGAAATAAAATCAATATTGCATGTTGACTTTCTAAAAATAGAGAGTAATATAGCCGACCTAGCTTGATGCTGACGAAGCATCGAGAAGATCATTAAGAGATTATGAAGAACAACTTGTGTGGATTTTTACTGGTTGATTAAT
>NZ_VPBT01000025.1:0-41036 GCF_013418555.1 Acinetobacter sp. YH12134
GAGTCCGACTTGTCTATCAAGTTAAAGATGATCAGGTAGTTATCCTGCTCATTACCGTCGGAAAACGAGCTGATAGCATAGTTTATGACGAAGCGAAAAAGCGAATTAAAGACTAAAAATGGGAGCTTATAGCTCCCATTTTTGCCTTCGTATAACGTGTATTATGTTAATTTTAGGAAATCTTAGTCTTTAGCTAACATAATCTTCAGTTGATATTACTTGAGCATATGCAAATTCAAAAGCGGCCATTAATGTTGCATGGACATGACCAGCAGGTACTTTAACGCCATTAAATTCCAAGTCTAGTGTTGCACAAGCATCATGTATCACTTTTACCTTATAACCAAAATCAGAAGCAGCACGAACAGCAGCATCAACACACATATGCGTCATAGCACCAATCACGACTAACTCAGTCACTTGATTGCTATCTAAAATTTCTTTGAGATTCGTGTTTAAGAACGCATTGATGTGATTTTTAATGATCACAGATTCATCTTCTTGCGGCTTAACTGTGTCCTGAAATTCAATACCATTTGAGCTAGGTTCAAATATAGGAGATTCAGCATCAGCAATATGTTGGACATGAATCACTTGAGTACCCTGTTGACGGGCTTTCGCAATTACTTTCACTGCATTAGCAGCAGCTTGTTCAATATTTACCAATGGTAATTTACCTGTAGGTAGATATTCATTTTGTAAGTCGATAACTAATAAAGCTGATTTTGACATACCTATTCCTTTACTTAACTAATATTTGTTTTGTTCTACTTATGTTTTAAAGAAGTGGAATGCTTCCACTTCTTTAAGTCACTTTAGAAAGAAAGCGTTTCACCATCGATAGGAATTAAAACCTTATCTTGGATTCCTTTGTCCTTTACGTAATCTGCAAGCTCAGCACGTGTTACCGACATGTGGTTAATTGCATCCATGTGAACAGCAACCACTTTAGCATTTGGTGCTTTCTGAGTTGCATGATAAGTATCTTCTTTGCCCATAATAATGGATTCTTTAAAGCCATCAACCAAGGCGTTACCTGTATTCAAGACAATCACATCAGGTTTAAATGTTTGAATCGCTTGATCAACTTCAGAACGCCAGATGGTATCTCCTGCCACATAAACAGTTTCATGGCCAGCAGCTTCAAATACCACACCCATTGCTTCACCTAATCCAGCTTTAAGCTTAGGAATACGGTACATGGCATCAGTACCGTGTTGACCACCAGTTTTAGTGAGCTTAATCCCTTCAAAGGTCGCTTGAGTTAATACACGAACATCTTTGAAGCCTTGTGACTGAATGATTTTCTGGTCTTCTTTATTCTGTACAAACAACGGCATGTTTTTCGGAATAGTCGCTTGTGCTGCATCATCCCAATGATCTAAATGGGTATGGGTCACGATTACCGCATCTACACCTTCTAAAATCGTTTCGGGCTTGATAGGCAAATCGACTAATGGGTTCCGTAAATAGCTACGATGAGTATCAGGAAAACCTTCATAGAATCCTTTTTTAGCAAACATTGGGTCAATTAAAAAAGTCGTATCAGCATAGGTTACTTTAATCGTTGCATTGCGAATTTCTTGTATATGCGTAACTTTAGAAGTATCTCGCTGAACCACCTTATCATTCGCATATAAATGGACTGAAGCCATTGCCAGAGAGAGTGCAATAACAGAGCTACTTAAAATTTTATTCATGTTCCAGATCCAATCATTTAGTCATACTCGAATCATGATAGGAAAAATTAAGCAATAAAATTGTCCTTAAGGACAATCATCGAAACTATTGGGACAACATGCTATATTTATTATTTTAGAGAGGTAGATTGAATGGCTATACCAGTGATTGGATTGTTCGTATATCCCAATATAAATCCATTTCACTTCTCTATCCCCCATATCATTTTCAATATCAAGATTGAAGATAAACGCTTATTTGATCTGAAAATTTTTTCTATAGATGGCCAGCCCGTAACAACAGAACAGTCTATGATGATTATCCCTGATGGTGGGGTCGAGCTCATTAAAGAGTCGGATCTTATTATTATTCCTGGGTGGGATGATTTTAATCACGAGCCTGAACAAGTACTTATCGATGCCCTAAATTGTGCATATCAGACTGGAATTAGAATTGTAGGGTTATGCTATGGAACTTATGCACTGGCATATGCTGGTTTACTTGACCATAAAAAAGCAGCTACGCACTGGATGGCTGAACAAGATTTCAGTGAGCGGTTTCCACAGGTTCAACTTGATCATGATGCCCTGTATGTAGAAGACCAAAGGATTGTAACCTCTGCTGGAACAGGTGCAGCATTAGACTGCTGCCTATATTTGGTACGAGAAATCTATAATGCACGAATTGCGAATAAAGTCTCTAGAGTAATGGTGATCCCGCCTCACCGTGAAGGTGGGCAAGCTCAGTTTATTGAACAGCCAGTCGCAGAATCGAGCCAAGATGCACAAATTAATGTATTACTTGATTTTTTAAGAAAGAATTTAGCTTTACAACATAATATTGAAAGCCTCGCTGAACGGACACATATGACACGCAGGACGTTCACACGGCATTTTAAGAAAGCGACAGGCATGACCCTAGTCGATTGGCTGCATACTGAAAGAATCAGATTAAGTTGTGAACTTTTAGAAACGACAAACTTGTCTATCGAAAAGATAACCGAGCTTTCAGGTTTTAATAATACCGTGTCATTTAGAAAAAATTTTCGTGAAAAATATGGCACCAGCCCTCAGGCATGGAGAAAAGCTTTTGGGATCATTAATGAAAATAATCCACCCATTTAACATAATGGATATTATACGAAGTACATTTGTATATTAATATAAATATCAGATACTTATTTAAATGATAAAAATCCAAAAATGCCCAAAAAGCCGATTTTGAAACAAGTCGGCTTTTTTATGAGCGTTTTTGATAGTTCTTGCCAATAATTTTGTTTAAAAAGTAGTCAATTTTTCGGTTTTTCCAATGTTCTCAACGTCCCAGGATCTAAAATTATCCCCATTTCCTGCGGATAAACCTGGGAGAGTTTTTAGCCGGTCTTGTACGCATTTGCTTACGTCAATTACGGCCCTTTGCGCCTGTACGACCTGGCTGCAATTTCCTATGATGGATTCATCAGGAACAGGAAGTTCCACACAATAATAAGAACATAGATACGCACAAGGACTGTAAGGTACGACAGGAGTTATACCGAGCGAACCCATACGAAAAACCCCGGCATCCTGCCGGGGTTTTTTATTATCTAAACTTTATTCAATTTCTTTGTATTTGCTTGGTTTCAACTTAGCAAAAATCAATCATCACTATCTTTAAGCAATTGATTTATCAAAAGTGAAGAATAATATTTCACGCATCTTTGTTTGGTCAAAAATTGATGTTATTGCTGCACTCTATGATAATATGTTATCATTACCTAATCGATTTAGATGTCTCTTTTAAGCGCGAAACAAATTGCTTCCAAGAGCTATAATTTGCGTAGGAACACCATTAATACTTGGATATTAGTGTCGTGTGAGACCTTAAGAGAGACGGAAGGCGGGCAACTAACAGTTAGCTCGCCTTTTTTTATTTCTTATAAAGTAATTCACCTAGCCTATGCTTGTTGAGCTTTTTTAACTCACACTGCATAAAATTCCAAAGAACATTATTATTCACATCTATTTTTAAAATCAGTAGAATATGGTTTTTGGAACCAGCAAATATTCCAATAAAAGCAAGTCTAAATCCTCCATCAGAATATTTAATTTTCCATACTTCAAATGGATTCAATAATGTAAGGTGAGCTAATTTCGAAAATCGTTCTCTAGCATCTCTTCTTTTCTCGACTACGTGCCTCAAGTTATCTATCGAAACAATCGCCCAACTTTGAATAGCATTAAGAAGAATTTTTCTTGAATCGATCCCATCAACTAGTTCAAATTCTTTAGAAACAATCTCTAAAGCTTCTTCTTCAGTATCACCAGCCTTTAAAATCATTGATTCTTCAAATGGATGAAATTTTTCTAGAGGAGTATTTTTAATGTCATCAAGATTAAAGTTCTTCCAACTTTCTTGATCTTTTTCCTCCCTAATCATTTACTATCTCAACCATAAAAACGAACTATTCTACTCGATTATTTCCTTAATTATGCACAATTATCAATCCCATAAACTAAAGATGAAAATCTTTAGTTTTCAAAGCTAAAACAATTATATGAATCTTATTAATGTCTATAAATAAAATTCATATTTAACATAAAATCTCTTATACACAATTCATTCGTTTCTCAACACAAAAAATATACGACAACTTAAGACGCTCGCTTATGGGGCAAATATTGATCATAAGAAAATATTTATTATGATCATGAAATTACTTTTAATTTCATGGAAATAGTCATGTCTAAAAATGGCAAACAAACTTCAAAAGATGTTAGTTCATTAGCATCTGCCGTATTACGCGATCCATCATCTTCAGCAATTCAGAGACAGTTAGCTGGTTCGGCCTTATCTCAAGCAAATTCTGATAAGCAAACAGGAAGCACAATGGAAACAAAAGCATCGAATATCCTACAGAGTGAGAAATATAACGATACCACTAAAACTCTAGCGGCTTCGGTACTCGCCCAATCCAATAAGGAAAGATAATTTCAAGCTTAAGAGGCTAGTCTAAAATAGGTTAGCTTTTTACTTTTTTGAATTTCAGATTTTTGTTTAACCCGTCCCTATTAATATGTATTCGCACATTTCTATTATCAGCTTATGAATGAAGTAAAAGACCTTGAAATTAAATATTTATCAAACGATGAAGACCTATTTCATGTTGAGAAAAAAATTTACTTCCCGACATTCATATTCCAAGAATTTTTCGTTTTTCTATGCATAACCTTTGGTTCTTATTTTTCCATATTTATTTCTAGTCAAAAGTTTGCAACAGAAGAATCTTTCAGTAAATCATTTAACTTAGTTTTTGAATTTTTTACGATAGAAAATCTTATAGACACCAGCATTGGCTTATTTATCGTGATGGGGATTTTATGCTTTGTAAATCATCTGACTACACACTCAAAACTTAACATACAACCGATCTTAAATAGACTAATTAGTGCTGTCACAGATTTTTACTATCTTATGTTTTCGACCATTTTAGGCTGTATGGTTGGGCTATTCCATTTTCTACATAAATTTCCAACTATCAAAGAATATGACCAACTTCATCAACTTGCTGTAAGTGGTTTAATTACTATAGGATTAATCGGCTCAACAACTTCAATAGCAATACAGTTTTTCGTACATAAAAATAAAGTACTGCATAAAAAACCAGATTAACTCTGGCTTTTTTGTTCAGTCTCATCATTGGCCGAAAAAATACTTGGATTCGTGAGCCTGATGTTTTCCTGGCACTGATCGCATACCAACAGTCCTGCAAAAAGCTGTACATTTTTTCTTAATAGACAAAGGGTACAGGTCTTCGGAAACATAATTGTATTTTTTGTAGTGGCAATATTAGTATTCATCACAATTCCTAGAATAAGAGTTCTCACTATCTTCTCTTAAACTTCGTAGCTTGAATATTGAAGAAGATCCATTTTGAAAACTTTTGTAGAAAATAGAAATATAAATTATTGATATTAAAATTAAGAACTCAATTCTAGGCTTTAAAAACTTGGTTAAAAATCTTTCATTGAAAATTTTTAAAAGGCTGAGGAAGCCACACGAGCATGCCCTATCTAATTCATTAAACTGACCAAATTGACGTTTTTTATTAAACTCCTTATGATTGTTTTATGACTCAGTTTATTTATATTATTTTTCAAACACTTAAGATCAATTATTGAGTTTCCGTGACTCACCCTCTTATTTTAGTAATGACTCACCCCATTTAATTACAAATATCAATATCTTGTATTAAATTTTCTTATTTTTTGAGCCCAAATACCTGAGTCAAATTTTAATTTAAAATATCAAATACTTATATTAAAAAACTGTCTTTTCGTGACTCAGCTTTTTACTATAAAGAAAAGCACTTAAAAGCCTTATATTATAAGGTTTTTAGGGATGTCATCGTTAGATGCGTGGTGTGTGACAAAAAATCCCGGCGTGTGCCGGATCCTGGATTAGAAAATTGGCTAAAGTGACGTAGGGCCGGTGCTTGGTTTTGCATGGAAAAAAGTATTTATTTCCTTGTTTAGAAAAACGTAAAAAATCAATTTTTTGTCCATTCATCCAGGTTAAAAATTTCAACCCAAAACTTTAATTATGAAAAGCTTCATAGAACGCGTTCAAATGCGATTTAAGAGCCTTTACCTAAAAGACATAATCTCATAGTGAAAAACAGAAAACAGCTCAAAAAACGCAAATGAAAGCGAAATAAAGAGGTATTTTGACTTTAGATAGATGCATAGAGCGAGTGTCTACGAGCGAACTATCAAAATTTGCGCCTAGACCCTCTGAAAAACATTTTTTTGTCCTCTTTAGCCTAAGAAAGCGTAAGTTTCATGCAGAAATTTGCTCCTGGATCGAGCGTAGCGAGTAAAAAAGTTTTATGAGCGAAGCGAATTCCGAGTTGCTTTTGCTTTTTCTTAAAGTCACGCAAGTATTAACCAAAAAATTGCCCCAACGAACTGAGCGAAAGCGAAGTTCAATAGAGTTTGAGCGAAGCGAAAACCAAGGGCAATTTTTCATTCCGTGGGCTTTTAATTATTTTTAATCTTTTAAATGCTTTTAAATAAGCTGTAAACCTTTATTTATAATAGTTTCATAGTTAATAAAACTAGGTTTATCGACCCATAAAACTAGGTTTATCGACCCATAAAACTAGGTTTATCGACCCATAAAACTAGGTTTATCGACCTTAAAGCTAGGTTTATCGACCCATAATTAAGTTAATTTACAACTCAATTAAAATAGTCTATTGTACAACCTAGTTTAATTATAAATTTATTATTAGAAATGAGTGAATTAATCGTAAAGGATAATGCTCTAATTCAAGCAAGTTATACCTTAGATACAGTTGAACAAAGACTGATCCTATTAGCCATTGCTGAAGCTCGAGAAACTGGACATGGGATAACTGAAAATAGTCTTTTAGAAGTACATGCAAGTAGTTATATAAATACTTTTAATGTCGAGAAACATACCGCTTATACCGTACTCAGAGAGGCATCTAAAAGCTTATTTGATCGCTATGTCACATACCATGACATTAATCCTAAGACAGGTAAGGATCGTAGCTTTCATTGTCGTTGGGTCGACAAAATTGGGTATGAATCTCAATCAGGAATTATTTTCCTACGATTCACCCAAGATATCGTTCCACTCATAACTCGACTTGAAGAAAACTTCACTAAATATGAATTGCAGCAGGTTTCTAGGTTAAGTAGCTCATATGCTATTCGGCTATACGAGCTATTAATTCAATGGAGATCTGCCGGAAAAACGCCACTTTTTGATCTATCTATCTTTAGACAACAACTTGGTGTCAAACCTCATCAATACAAAACAATGAGTAACTTTAAAACATATGTTTTAGATTTTGCTCTTAAGCAGGTAAATGAGTTAACCGATATAACAGCTAAATATGAGCAACATAAAAAAGGGCGTTCTATTTCAGGTTTTTCATTCACTTTCAAACAGAAAAAAATGAGTAATCTGCCAATAAAAAATAAGCGTGACCCAGACACTATAGATATTTTCTCAAAAATGACAGATGCTCAACGCCATCTGTTTTCCCACAAACTGTCAGAACTTCCTGAAATGGGAAAATATTCTCATGGTACAGAAAGCTATCCGCAATTCGCTGTACGCATTGCAGAAATGCTTCAAAACCCAGAAAAGTTTAAAGAACTCTATCCTTATCTCCAAAAAGTAGGCTTCAAAGCTGCATAGAAGATAGACTTGCTGATTTGTCTATTAGACAGTCTAATAGACACTAATTTTTTACAAGATTAGGCAGAGATTTACACATGAAAAGCCTTACAGTTCTTGAGCTTTCTAAGCTTTACAATATTAATCGACAAACCATTTACAACAATATAAAGAAAGGTATTTTAAGTAAAAATTCTGATAATAAGATTGATCTTGCAGAAGCGATCCGGGTATTTGGTGAGCCAGTACAAAAACAGAATGTAAAAGAAACTGTAAAAGTAGACAGTCCAAATTCGGCAGAAGTTTTACTCCTTAGACAGCAGATAGACCTGCTAAAAAATCAGCTAGATGATGCAAAAAATAGAGAAAGCTTCTATCAAAATCAAATTGAAACTATGCAACGCCTATTGGAAGCTCCAAAAACCAATACAACACAATCTGATGATCCTGGATCAACACAGGCAGAATCCACAGTAGAAGAAAAAGAGGACGTCATAGCTATGCCTCCTAAGGAATCAGAGGTTATCGAGAATAAGCGTATTCCAGTCCCTGAACATATTGAGCCAGAACCAGAAAAAAGGGGCTTCTGGAGCCGTTTTTTCAAGCCCTATGGATGATAGGACTATTTAATCAGACTAATCAAAACCGTGGAACATTGTTTATTTATTGATCGTGGAACATGAAAAATCACTAAAACAGCCTAAGAGTGACTGCTTAGGCTGTTTTTACATCTATAAGACATTGTTTTAAAATGGATTTTACAGGACGTTTCGTATAACGCGTATTATGTTAATTTTAGAAATATTAAATAAATAGTTAATTGGAGTTATAGCCAAATCTTCTTGTTAATAACGTATTTTTCCACCAACCCTCTCGACTCAATATAACTTTATCGTCTGTTTTAGTTTTAAAAATATCAAGAATTGAATAATAAAAATTATTTTCAATACGCTCTAACGGCAATTGCTGTAAATGAACATTTCCCCGCTAACAGAAATTTACCTACAAAGCATTTTTCATTAATGACTTTAAAAATTATAAGCTCGAAATTCATATTAATTGTTTTTTTAGATTATCTTCATGTTTTTTATTGATTTCAATAATATTTGTTTTTTATTTACTATATGATCCGTACAGCAAGTAAATCATTTTTAATGAGATACTTATCACATTTTTTTGGGAAAATAAAAGCTGATTTTTAATTAAGCCAATTTTTTAATTGGAGTAATTTAGAGTAAAGTATCTAATTTTTTCTAAATAAATTATGTACTTGCTTGTTTAATGAGCGTATATTTCCTCGCCTACTTTGATCAAAAGTTCATCCACTTTTTAAGGTTAGGCTGAACTTAAATATTGGATTCAATCTCATGAAAAAAATTACATATGTTTCTTTGCTCATTTCATCTGTACTTGGCTTTTCTGCAGCACAAGCAGCTACTGCCCCAACACAGAACTTTGAAGTGAAATTAACAATCAATGAATCGTGTGAATTTAATTCAGCTACAGATATTGATTTCGGAAGTTTAGATCGTTCAACCGACGTAAACCGTACCCAAACAGGTAAATTAACAGCTACATGTACCATTGGCACACCTTATAAAGTGGTACTGGATAGCGAACGTCAAATGAAGCATAAATCTGACAGTACTTCTGTCGTGGCTTATGATTTATTCCAAGATACCGGTGCACAAAAGATCTGGGGTAAAACAGTTGATCAAGCACTAGAGCAAACCGGTACAGGTAAAGCACAAGAGTTGCCTGTCTATGCGAAATTAAAAGGCAACACAAATGTTAAGGCAGGTGTATATACTGATGTTGTGACTGCTAAAATTACTTACTAATTAAGTTATAAGTAAACAAGGAGAGGCTATTGCAAGGTATATTTGAAAAAATATTAAATCGTCAGCATATCTATATGGTGACTCTCTTAGCTTCTTCCTTTTGTTCTTTAGCACAAGCAGCTAGTCTACAAGTATCTCCCATCCTTGTAGAGTTTTCTTCCCAGGAAAAAGCAAAAGAGCTTTGGCTTACAAACACGGGGAAAACAAATATTCGTGCTCAAGTACGTATGCAAGAGTGGACTCAGCTTAATAACCAGGAAATTCTGGAACCGACTAAGAAGCTTATTGCAAGTCCACTTATTACTGAAATTAAACCTGGTCAAAGACAATTAGTACGCTTGATTAAGCCAGCCAATACTAATAGTACTCAGGAGCAGGCATTTCGAGTACTGGTAGATGAGTTGCCAGGAAGTAGTTCCGAGCAAAATAACTCGGGTTTAAATATTTTATTGCAATACTCAATTCCTGTTTTTTATAAGTCTTCGCAACCTCATAAAATTACTCAAGGTCTAACCTCGCTTGATAATATTCAGTTTAAATATACGAACGGCCAGATTTCAGTGTCGAACCGTTCTAGTTCCTATTTACGCTTAAGTCAGTTGAGTTATGTATCCACGACAGGAAATATCGTACCTTTGATATCTGGATTGATGGGTTATGTTTTGGCAGGACAAACGATGTCTTGGAACTTACCGATCAGTCTTCCAGATAATGGTGCAGGAAAGTTTCGATTAGTTATTAATTCTGATATTAATCAACAGGTTATTCCTGTAAATAAATAAATACTTGATATGATTAGGGCTAATTACTTGAGTGTAATTTTGCTTGGACTTCTTTATGTACAAGAGGGAATAGCAAATGAAGTGACTTCTCAAGAAGTAGATTCGACCATTCAACAGGAACTTTTTTTAGATGTTATTTTAAATCAATCTAACTCAAATATTTTAGGCCATTTTCTCCAACAAGATGATCAGCTTTATATATCTACAGAAACTTTACAAGACCTTAAATTAACTTTACCTGCTGATCTGCAAACTAATCCTGCAGGCTACTATCTTTTAGAAGACATACCTTCAGTCAAATATAAATACGATAATTCCAACCAGAAAATTTACCTTGATGTAGATATTAAAGCACTTAAACGAACTTCCTATTATCCTGCATATACTATTATTGAACCTGTCAAACTTGACCCAGCTCAAGAGCGACCAGGCGCTTTGTTTAATTACGATTTCTATAGCCAGTATTCCGAAGATTATTTCAATTTAAGTGGAACCCATGAGTTTCGTGTATTTGGCTTAGGAGAGGGAGGAATCTTAAATTTATCCTCAAATTATAGCTATATCAAAACAGATGAAGATTCCGAATTAAATGCTTTAATTCTAGATACTTATTGGCAGCGTGATTTACCTGAAAAAATGCTTACTATCAGAGTGGGTGATGATCAGTCCAAACCATTGAGCTGGAGTAGGTCTACCCGCATTAGCGGAGTAAGTCTTTCTAAAAATTTTGCTCTTCAACCCTATCAAATCACGACTCCCTTGGAATCATTTAAAGGTGAAGTAAGTTTACCATCCACAGTAGATTTGTTTATTAATGGGCTAAAGCAAACAACTCAGCAAATCATACCTGGTCAATTTGAAATTGAAGCGATCCCTATTATTACTGGAGTTGGACAAGCTCAAGTAGTTGTGACTGATATCAATGGCCAACAAAGAGTTCTTAATTTTTCTTTATATGGAACTAATCAACTGCTAAAGGAAGATTTGAGTGACTGGTCATTTAACCTAGGTTATACACGTTTAGCATATGGGGAACGTTCCTTCAAATATGATAAGGATCTGGTTACTAATACCAGTTATCGGTATGGTTTAACACAAGATTTAACTGTAGAGACACATTTGGAGTTAGCGCCTGATCTGTACTTGGGAGGAGCAGGATTTATCCAAAGACTAGGAAACCGCGCAGGTCTGTTAAATGCAGCATATTCTTTTAGTGACTATCAGGGATTAACCGGAGCTATTTATCAATTAGGATATAACTGGAATTCTAGGTACTTAACTATCTCTTATAATACGGCTCGGCAGTCAGGCGAATATTACGATATCGCGCATCTAAATGGTTTAGCACTTCCTCAGCGATCTGATCAATTTTTTCTAGGTACGAATAATAGGTTAGGCCAGTTCGGGGCAAGTTATATTTATCAAGAACAAGATTGGGATTCAACTAACGAGTTTTTAACATTTAATTGGTCTTATTCATTCCCTAACAATTATTATCTCAACTTAAGCGCAAATCATGATTTAAATGAATCAGATACCAGATATTATTTGAGCTTGAATGTTCCATTAGAAAAGAGACGAACCGTCAACTTATCCTATCAGCAAGATCAGGAACAAGAGAAGCTGTCTTTTAATGCGCGTCAGTCCGTCTCTCGTGATGTTGGTGGGTGGGGATGGCAAGTACAGGTAGATACGGCTCAGGATAATCGAAATATCCAGACTCAACTTGCCCGGATTCACAACTATGGGGAGTGGAGTTTAGGCGTACAGGAATTTAAAACCGATAACAGCTCTTCTCGAATAGCCAACGGTACATTAAGTGGAAGCCTGTTAATGATGAATCGAAGTTTATTCCCAATGCGTAGATCTTTTGATTCATTTGCTTTGATTTCAACCTCTAATATCCCTGAAGTACCAGTGAAATTAGAAAATAGATCAGTAGGAAGGACCAATAGAAACGGAGAACTGGTCGTCACCTCACTGAATCCTTACCAAAATAACAAGATCACAATCGATGCATTAGAATTACCTGCTGACTATTATATTGAAACAACAGAAAAGAATGCTGTACCAAGGTTTGGTAGTGGAGTCTTCATAGATTTTCCTGTTTACCAGATTCAGGCGATTCAAGCAGTTATTAAACAAAAAGATGGAAGCGTAATTGAAGCCGGGTCGAATGTCTGGGCAAGTCCAGATTTAAAGTCCTCAATACCAGAGCCTCTTACTGTGGTTGCACATGATGGTATGATTTATATGGAAAACCCTAAAGTAACTAAATTCTTTGTAGAGCAAAAAGACAAAATGTGTAGCTTTGAGATAAATGGTTTAGATACCCAGAAAGGTTTAATTGATTTAGGAGACTTGCTATGCGAATAATGAGCAAAAAAAAATCTCCTTTTTTATCAAGCAAAAATTTAACTTTAATGTCAGGTCTATTTTTAGGTTTGATGATTACAGGTGAAAGTCAGGCTGCTAAATGCAGTATTTCTTCTACCTCGCTTGATTTTGGTGAGGTGAGTCCTGCATTAAGTACGACTTCTACCAATATTACTCTTCGTTGTGATCCACGTTCCATAATGAAAACAAATATACGTGTGTGTTTGACCGCTACAAGTTGGCTTTATAATGATACAACCCGTTATATTTATACTAATATTTTAGGCATACCGAACCTACTTCAATCTTTGAAATATAATCTTTTTTATGACCCCGGTTTTACTCATTTAATCCAATCGCGTGATCAATTAACTGCTATGGGTTGTAGAGACTATACAATTACGGGTGGTAAGCAATTGACTGAAGTGATCCCAGTTTATGGTCTTTTTTATCCAGGACAGACAGGGGCTGCTGGTAATTACAGATCCTCTACTTTATCGCTTGAAATCCTTTATGATTTTGAAAGAAATGAGAACTATCCTAACGGCTATAACGCTAGTAATTTAAGATATTCGGATACGGCCAATATGAGTGTTTTTGCAGAATATGAGAATGTTTGTGCATTACTCTCAACAACAGATTTGGATTTTGGTCAAATTGATAATTTGAACAGAGACTTACACACAAGTGGTCAAATTTCTCTGCAATGCCCTTCACGCACTACTTGGCGAGTAGGATTAAATAATGGCAAATATGCTCTGAATAATCAGAGAAGAATGTTTAATGGCAAGGATTATATAAATTATGATTTATACTTAAACAGTAACTTAACTCAAAAATGGGATAGTTCTAATAACAGGTCGCAAGGTGTAGGAACAAATGGGCAGCAATCAATCTCTGTTTACGGACATGTCCCCCAACAGCCTCTCAAAAGTGCAGGAAACTATAGTGATACTGTGACGGTCACTTTAACGTATTAATATGTAATCGTAGCAACCACAATATCATTATATACACCCGCAGGAACATTCGTGGCGCCTTCATTAATTTTTGCCCAGATTTTGAAGTTCTGATCCGTACCAGTTCCCGTACTTGCAAAATTTTCTTGAGAAGAGCTTCCCCAAACAGTTTTAAATCCAGCATCCTGATAGAGCTGATACGGAACCTGGATAGAATTGTCTTGTGTATTCTTTAAAGTCTTATCGCTGTTTAAAGCAATCGAGTATGGAGTATTTTGACTACAACTAACATTCAAACTTCCTGAGCTAGTTACGTGATTTGTTGATCGTTGAATAGATCCAAAATCAATAGATTGAGTCTGAGTACTCTGGATCTCACAATGTTCTGTTACGGTAAGTTGGACAACAAATTCAGATGAATTTTCATTTTTTTGGGTATAAGCAATTGTAGAAAATAAGATAATGAAACTTAAAAAGTATTTCATTTTTCTCATAACCTTTCCTTCAATATCTTACTTTCTTTACTTGCAATAATATAAGGTATAAGAGCTCCATATAAAACATCTAAATCATAACTTTCAAATTTAAAATATCAGAGTTATTTCCATATTTACCCTAAAAATTTCTTATATAAAGTAACCCTACTGCGGAAGGGTATAAGTATCCTCTTCAGGGCATTATAAGTTTTTTTTAAATAACTTTAGCAACTCGATAGACAGTTGCAACTCCACAATTCACTGCTTTGGCAATTTCTTCCTTAGTCATATTGCCAGCTACTAGCAATTCCTTTATTCGTTTGTGCTTAGCCTCATTGGCTTTCTTACCTGTTGGCTTGTAACCCGAACGTTCCAGGCCCTGCTTAATACGTTCTATACGTTTTTCATTGTCCAGGCGGGCCATTGTTGCCAGGAGATCAAACAACATATTGTTGATGAGTTCCAAGATTGAATGAGTAATGCTGTCACTGGTTTGAATCATTTGGTAGGTAGTAGGAAGATCTGCCACGACTAAACGAAGTCCCTTCTCCTGGATCCTGCGCTTCAGCTCTTGAAAATCCCTTTGAGTCAAACGTGATAAGCGGTCAATACTTTCAACCAACAAGGTGTCACCCTGATTTGCTTCTGACAGTAGCTTATTCAATTCAGGTCGGTCTAACTTCGTACCACTATAGTTTTCTATGTACACAATGGTTTCGCCCAAATTCAGGTTTTGGTTTAGATCCTGCAGAATCTGCAAAGCCCTTTTTGCATCTTGATCTTTAGTTGAAGCTCGTAGATAAATACGTGTGTTCATTACTATCATTTAGTCTTAATTTAATTAGATCAATGATAATACTATCCTTTGATTATTAAAGTAAGTCTAATGATAGATATTGAATGCTATTAGGCTCGTTATCATTCAACTATACTCTTTTGATAAAAAAAGCATGACTAAAAGCCATGCCTTGGGAATTCGTATAACGTGTATTATGTTAATTTTAGGAAATTTAAACATTTACCTTATAATTTAACTGTAGTTCATCCGCATTTTCCCCTCTAATGCCCCAGTTTTCTTTAGGAGTTTCAAATATAGTTATCTCAACATCATTTGAATCAATACCGCATAGATTGTTTATATTTTCGAATAGAGTCTTAATAAATGCTTTTTTAGTCTCTTTTGTTCGTCCATCGAACATGGAAATTTCAATAATTATATAAGATGTACTGCGGTCTGCTGGATATATAAAATTTTTGGATTCTAGTGGAATAAAACGTTGAAACCTTTTTTCTTCAGGATACTTTAATTCTTTAACTAAAGCCTGATGGATAGCTTTACTTAAATTATCACGATGTAATTCTATAGTTTCATCTAAAGCATAAATTTTTATCTGAGACATTACTTTCTCTAAATTAAAACCCTAATTTTAGCTTAATCTCCTCCCTCCCATTTAACATAATGGCTGTTATGCGAAGTCGACTTGTAATGCAATTTGCATTACACTATTCCTAGTACATTAAATACTTGGGAAATATGATGGCTACTGTTAACTTCAGGATCGATGAAGCCCTTAAAGAAAAATCTTATTCAATCCTTAAAGAGCAAGGTATTGCACCTACGGATTTCTTCACTAGTATTCTTGAGTATGTTGCTACGACTGGGAAACTACCCGTCAAAAAAGCTTTGCTTTCAGAAGAAGATGAAGAATTAGTAGCTCTTGTCCGTAAGCGCATTAATGATCCTAAAGAGATGTTTGAGGAAGTCACATTAGATGACTTATAAGCTTTTACGTCACAAGGACTTTACAGCAGAATGGGAAAAACTCCCTGTTGCTATACGAGATCAATTTAAAAAGAAACTAGCCAAAGTCATAGAGCAGCCACATATTCCAAAGAATATGCTTAGAGGCGATCTTGCAGGTTGCTATAAAATCAAATTATTAAAAGCTGGTGTCCGACTTTTCTATCAAGTTAAAGATGATCAGGTAGTTATCCTGCTCATTACCGTCGGAAAACGAGCTGATAGCATAGTTTATGACGAAGCGAAAAAGCGAATTAAAGACTAAAAATGGGAGCTTATAGCTCCCATTTTTGCCTTCGTATAACGTGTATTATGTTAATTTTAGGAAAGGCTCTAGACTAGCAGAATGATTATGTTAGTCCAGAGCCATATAATTAACATTATTGAAGTATTTTACATGGCAATTTTTCGACATTCTTCTGCACACTGACGGCAAGCCTCAGCACATTTTTTACAATGATCATGTGAATGTTTTTCACACTCTTCCGCACAATATTCACAGATCTTAGCACAAAGCTCACAAATCTCTTTGAGGAAAGGTGAGTTATGTTGTTGCATACGCACACATAACTGACAAATATCTGCACATTCTAGACAACGTTGAATACATTCACGCATCATCTCTAAATCTTTTTCTTTTAAACAAGAAGTTGCACATTCAGTACAAATAAGTGAACAGTTTGTACATGCAGAAATACACTCTGAAAATTCCGTATTAATCATTTTTTACTCTCAATTTATATAATCAAAGAAATAATTAAAACATAATTTTTTTCTACTAATTATTTTAAATTATTAGTAAATGTAATACATAATGTTAATTTATATGAATAATGTTAATTTTAACTAAATCTTATTTATATTCCAAATGGCTTTGTTGCACAAAGCTATTCTTAAGGGCTTCTTCAGCCATATAATTTTCAAATGAAGAAGCCTGCACACAAAATCTACCGCACAACCAATTGGCCCGCATATAACCGAGCACTCATGAGTCGCGGAAATACTGCCATTTGGTTTGATCCTGCTACGCAATGGTATGCTCCATCAAAAGGCAAACAAGGGCGAAATCAAACCTACTCCGACGCAGCTATCCAATGCTGCTTAATGATTAAATCCTTATTCCGTCTGTCTTTACGTATGGTCACAGGCTTTGTGCAAAGTCTGATTAAACTTTGCGGATTAAATTGGATAGCTCCAGATTACACCACGCTTTGTAGAAGACAAAAGCATATTGATATTGTAATCAGCTACCAAAAAAGTAGCGATGGGCTGCATCTACTCATGGACTCTACAGGCATGAAGTTTCTAGGTGAGGGCGAATGGAAACGCAAGAAACATGGACCTGAATATCGTCACCAATGGCGTAAACTTCATATTGGTATAGATGCTAAAACCCTACAAATACGAGCAGTTCAGCTTACAACCAATAATGTCAGTGATTCACAGGTGCTTGGTGATTTACTTAATCAGATTCCACAAGATGAGCAGATTAACTCTGTTTATACCGATGGAGCTTATGACACCAAGCAATGCCGTCAGGTCATTGCAGATCGGCAAGCGCATGCGGTGATTCCACCTAGAAAAAATGCGAAACCATGGAAAGATACAAAGAGTAGCTCGCTAGAGCGAAATGAATTACTTCGAGCAATTAAACGTTTAGGCAGGACACTATGGAAAAAATGGTCAGGCTATCATCGGCGAAGTTTGGTTGAAACTAAGATGCATTGCATCAAATTATTAGGAGATAAACTCAGTGCAAGGAGTTTTGATAGCCAAGTGAATGAGATCCATGCACGTGTAGCAGTCCTTAACAGATTTACGGAATTAGGTCGCCCACTTACCCAAGTTACGCCTTAAATTTGGCTCAATTAGGGGCGCTTTGCATTTCAAATCTTTGTGCAACAAAGCCATTCCAAATCGTAAGAATATCGCTAAAGCATTAGATACTTACAATTCATATAGCCCTCAAGTTCAAAATAGCTTACATAGCTATATTCAAACCTTGGGCTTACCTACAGATGCAAATGGTAAATACACGATTACAGACGAAGAGTCCTTGAAGAATTTTGTATATGCCATCCAAGAGCGTTTCTACACAACACAGGCTTCCACAGAAAAGCGTTTAGCTCAGGCTTATGTTCCAGTTTAGTATATTTGTTTTTTCATAGCTTGCGAATTAACACTAAATTTCAGTGTAATAAAAAAGTGTAAATTTTTAAGTATTTTTTCATTGTATTTTTACAAAATACAATACATAGTATATTAAGTTTTTGAAATATATATGTTAATTATAATTTGATGTGTATATCCGTTTTAAATTGTACAATAATTGATAAAAACCCTTTGTTTTAGCAAAGGGTTTTTTATTGCCGGTTAGAAAAGTAGGATCGATCAATTGAAGAAAACGATAAAAACTTCAATTGAGATAGAATATTTAAATCTATATTTCCGATTATTTTTATAAAAAAGTACTGTTTTACCGATTTATCTCAGTTTTGTATTCTACCTTCACAAGATAAGCAATCTCCACAACGCACTGAGGAATACAGAATGAGTTTAATCAATACCCAAGTGAAAGCCTTTAACGCTACTGCTTACCAGAATGGTCAGTTCATTGAAGTGTCTGAGCAGGACATGATCGGTAAATGGTCGGTGGTATTTTTCTATCCTGCAGACTTTACCTTTGTCTGTCCAACCGAATTAGGCGATCTGGCTGATCATTATGCTGAATTCCAGAAAATGGGCGTTGAAATTTACGGCGTATCAACCGATACCCACTTCACCCATAAAGCTTGGCACGATACTTCAGACGTGATTGGCAAAATCCAGTATCCACTGATCGGCGATCCAACCTGGACTCTGGCAAAAAACTTTGAGGTGTTAATTGAAGCTGAAGGTCTGGCTGACCGTGGTACTTTCGTGATTGATCCGGAAGGTACCATCCAGATCGTTGAAATTAACGCTGGCGGTATCGGCCGTGATGCCCAGGAACTGCTACGTAAAGTCAAAGCAGCGCAATATGTCCATGCACACCCAGGTGAAGTTTGCCCGGCAAAATGGAAAGAAGGGGAAGCAACGCTTGCACCGTCAATCGACCTGGTCGGTAAAATCTAATCCAGTTGCATTTATCTTCTGATGAAAATCCAGAACTCCGGTTCTGGATTTTTTTATGTCTGTTGAAAGAGAAAGCAGCAGAATCCGGATACGCCCGGATGATTCTATTCTTGCAATGCAGTATGCCAGATTTGCACTAGGTAGCTGCACCGCAAAGGCTTAACATGAAACGATCAATTCTCCTTGCAGGCGCAGGTCAGTATGAAAAAAATAATTGGTTTATATCGAAACAAAAATATGCACTGGGTCGGTGATGGTTTTCCGGTGCAGAACCTGTTTGCTTATGACCGTTTAGGTCAGGCCATTAGCCCGTTTTTAATGCTCGACTATGCTGCGCCTTATCCGTTTGAGGCAACGGCAGCACAGCGTGGTGTGGGTTCACATCCGCATCGTGGCTTTGAAACTGTGACTCTGGCCTATCAGGGTGCCGTCACCCATCAAGATTCGGCCGGTGGCGGGGGCACTATTCAGACTGGTGATGTGCAGTGGATGACAGCCGGTGCCGGCGTGGTACATGAAGAGTTTCATTCTGCCGATTTTGCCGAAGCGGGTGGGCTGTTTGAAATGGTCCAGCTCTGGGTCAATTTGCCGGCCAAAGACAAAATGACTGCGCCGCGTTATCAGGCCATTGCCGCTGCCGGTATTCCCCGAATTGAACTGGACGATGCCGCCGGGCACCTCCGGGTGATTGCCGGGAACTATTTAGGTCACACCGGACCGGCACAGACCTTTAGCCCGGTCAATGTCTGGGATGGTAGCTTGCACAAAGATGCGCAAACCTTTGTGCATGTCCCGGTGACTCACAATGTCCTGCTGGTGGTGCTAAAAGGTGAGCTGCTGGTGAATGGCACTCAACAGGTGCAGGACAGTTCCATCGTTATGTTTGCCCGCGATGCCGAGCCGACCATTCAGTTGCAGGCGCAGCAGGAAACACAGTTTTTAATTCTGACCGGTGAACCATTAAATGAGCCAATTCAAGGCTATGGTCCTTTTGTGATGAACAGCAAACAGGAAATTATTCAGGCCTTTGAGGACTTTCATTCTGGTAAGTTTGGCCAAATTCCGCTGCAAAGCTAAGGATTCCGTGATTCTGCTGCTAAAAGAAAAAAGCCTCTGATAAAAATCAGAGGCTTTCTTGTTATTGCGCTGTTAAGTTTCTTGTTTTATCTCATTTGTATCATTATCTGTAATGATTTTATGTGATGTGGTTGTCATTCTTGTGTGGAGCGTATACTAGCGGAAAGCACGCACTTTGTAAAACAACTATTCTAAAACTGGTTAATTTATACCTATTGTTTTTAAATGATTTTTAAAAATTAATAAATAAAATTTCAGGTATTTCTTGTATTTACACGGGGCTTGAAAATACGTTAAAAAATGTAACAGAAGTGGCATTTTAGAACTTTATTACACTTTGTAAAAAGGGTGAATCTGGTAGTTTTTAATAGCTCATTTTGGCAAGGCATGGTTCATAATTTCGGTCAATGTTTTCATTAACGGATAAGACGTTTTGGATATTGCAGTCATCGGTAGTGGCATGGCTGGGCTAGCTACCGCAAGAATTCTTAAAGATGCAGGGCATAACATTACAATTTTTGAAGCTCTGCCTGGACGTGGAATGGACAGCCACAGTACTGAGTTTGAAGGCGGTTTAATTGACGCACCGCTGCGGGTCATGAATCCGCATTTGTGGAAAAACACGCTCAGTTTAGCCACCTATCTGGGTATTCCGACCTTCCCGGTACGGACCTATATGGCCTGTAGCTGGTTATTTGAAGACCGGACCGAAACCTGGTTAACCACCTCGCGTACGCGTATCGGGAATTTCCCGATTATCAATAACCGTAAAGGCTTGCAGCAATACGGCTGGCGTCTGGTTAAAGGCATGTTGCAGTTAAAAACGGCAATTGCCAAATTCTTCCGGTCGAAGAATCAGGACATTACCCTGGCTGAGTTCATCAACCAGAATGAAATTGAAGAAGTGTTCTGGCATGGCGCGGTAATGCCGGTGTTGTACACCATCTGTACCTGTAACCCGAAAACCATTGGCGAATGGCCAGCGAAGCCGCTGTTGACCTTCTTGCGTCAATTGACCGATGGTGATGCGCTGTTGCGTATTCAGGGTGGCACTCCGGCGCTGGTGAATAAGCTGATTGAAGGTATTCATATCAAGAGTGGTTCACCCATCACCCATATTAGCCAGCAAGATGATCAGGTCTATGTCAAAAATGCCGAAGGCGAAACTGCGGTATTTGACCGTGTGGTGGTGGCCACCCCAACTACCAATATCGAGAACTTCCTCGATCGTGAACAGTTTGCCGAAGATATTGCCTTGTTAAAGCAGTTCAAGTTTGAACAGGGCGAACTGGTGATTCATACCGATAGCACAGTGATGCCGCCAAAACGCAAAGACTGGTCGGTACTGAGCTATATGATGGACCGCAAGTTTACCCGTCAGCAATTTACTGTCTGGCTAAACTCGATTGAGCCATCGCTGGTCGGTAAAACGCCGGTGTTCCAGACCTGGCGTCCGGTCACGCCTATTGATCCGAAGAAAGTCATTTCTTCTGTCACCCTGACCCGTGCGGTGGTGGATTCAAAAACCGTGGCACTGAACAAAGAATTGCAACAGCGTCATAAAGTCGCTGATCGCAAGGTGTTCTTCTGTGGTTCATGGTCATGTGACGGCTTGCCAATTTTAGAATCAGCCGTGACTTCAGCCATGCATATTGCAGAAATTTTTGGTGCACCGTTGCCGTTTGTGGGCTTAAAACCTAAAGTAGAGGTTGCTCCCCAACTCGGCTATTAATCTATGCGCTGGCTTCAGGCAATTTTTCGACAGGCTCCTTCCCATAAATATGCAATCAATGCAGCGCTTTTGGGAGATCCTGCCGAGTTGCCCTGGAGCAATCTGGGCTACTGGCACTCATCTGCACAGGACTATCCGGCGGCGTGCCAGCAGCTGGCCGATCATTTGGCCGAAGCCGTTCAGTTGCAATCCACAGATCGGCTGCTCGATTTAGGCTGTGGACAGGGCGCCAGCCTGTTGCACTGGCAACAGCATTATCAACTCTCAAATATTACCGCCGTTGAACTGCAAACGACCTGTGTCGAGCAGATTCAAGCGCGCTGGCCAGAGCTGCCCATCTATGCGCAGTCTTTTTTAAATTTAAAAAATCTCATACCTCTGGCGCCATTTGATGTGGTGCTGTGTATTGATGCGGCCTATCATCATGCTTTGAATTCATTTCTGGATGCCGTGCAACCGGTTTTAAATTCAAAAGGCCGTCTGGGTTTTCACACCCTGATATTATCACCGCAGTTTTTAAAATCAAATACATTACAACAGCATTCTTATCGCGCTTTATTAAAGGCGGCGGATGTGTCGTTGCCGGAACTGAAAACCGCAGTACAACTGGAGCAGTGTTTACAGGAACGCGGTTTTACCCAGATTCAGATTGAAGATTTATCTGCACCAGTGTTAAACAGATTTGCCGAATATATCCAGCAGCTGCACTGGCCGCAGCACAGTCCAGGTCTGGACCGGATCAAGATTGCCATGACCGCAAAGCTGTGCCGACGTTTATATAAAGATGGCTTGGTGAGATATGTGCAAGTGACCGCACACACGCAATAAAGCAGAAAAAATAGCGCCATAAAAACAACAAAGGCCCACTAAAATAGCGAGCCTAAGAAAATGGTGCCGGCACACGGATTCGAACTGTGGACCTACTGATTACAAGTCAGTTGCTCTACCAACTGAGCTATGCCGGCATTGTGGAGTTGCATTTTACAGATTTTTAATTCGGGCGCAAGCGAAAAAATAAGCAATTAAAAGTAGGCGACAGGCGCTGTTTTATTTTTATCCAGCTCTTGTTTTCGCGCTTAAACATCGTGGAAGAGGCAAGTTTCTGCTCAAGACAACAATAGCTCACGTTCAGGGCGAGCTATTGTTTTGAATTTAAAATAAAGGGGGGTTAAGTGCCGCAGAGGCGTGCTACTTGCTCCTTAAAATACGGTCTAAATCTTGTGCACATTCTTCAAGGGTAAAAGCCATATCGAGTTGCATTTGTGGTTTGAGTTCGTTGGCGAGAGATCTCCACTGCTCAATAAGTTTAAGGGCTTTTTGAATTTTATGTCGATTGAGGTCTTTGGCGATGGTGGGGGTATAACCACCACGTTTGGCATTTTTAATTTGTTTGACATAATTTGCGCTGTTATTCATGCTCGCTCCCGAATAGCAGTTTTTTGACTGATTGGCTTTAAACATCTTTTTTGGCACGATTAAATGAAGAATATTTTTTAAGTTAATAGTTTTAAACAGTTGTTTATTTTGCCTATTGTTCTCCTTGTTCTGTTTAGGTCTGTGTTTAACATAGCACAATGCTTGCTGCTGTAAAGCTTGCGAATTCTATGCCACTTTTTATTGTTGTAGCATGAGATGATGACTTTTTGTTGACATCTGTGGTTTAAAAACAGGTTGGAACTGTGGCAGGCTGTAACTTTCACATATATGCGGGCAGGATGGCATAACCCGAAGATCATGCTTAACAACCCAAGAGATGAACGGGGAGTCAGAAAAATTGATGCTATTTTCAGCAAAGCTCGAGATGGTGCTGGAAAAATAAGCGCTTCAAGTTAATGAATTTATCAATATAGTTTTGAATTTGATAGAAAAAGTCTATCTCAGGTTTCCTATTTTATCTGTGTTAAAAACTTGACCATCCATTTAAATTTTAGGGAAGCAGATGCGATAGATGCTCTGCTTTTTCAATTGTAAATTTAAATTCAAAAGCCGATGAATTTAAAACTTAGCGGATGTATTCAGGCTCAAGTTTTTAAATTCAAAAAAATAAAAGTACTGTTGTTATTTTAAAATCTAATCCAGAAACAATCAGATAATTTCACTGTCTGGAACTGAATAATTTTGAAAAAGCAGAAAAGTCGAAGCATAAAAAAAGACCCAAATTTTACAATTTGAGTCTTTTTAAACATTCTGGCGGTGAGAGAGGGATTCGAACCCTCGATACGCGTCAACGTATACACACTTTCCAGGCGTGCTCCTTCAGCCACTCGGACACCTCACCATAGGCCGTGGATAATACCCAAAAAAAGTCACTCTGCCAAGCTGAAACAATTGATTTGCGGAAAAACTTTTGGGCTGGTGCTATTATGCGCAAAAATACGGTCTATCCATGAAGACATTCTATGCAAAGTACTGCAAAAAAAGCCGCCCTGCCTGTGATTACCCTCGCGGCACTGGGCGTAGTTTTTGGTGACATTGGAACGAGTCCACTCTATGCCTTGCGTCAATGTTTCCTGACCGCACATCTGGCCATTTCTGAAGGCAGTGTTCTGGGGATTTTATCGCTGATCTTCTGGTGCATGATGCTGACCATCAGCTTTAAATACGTCACCATCATCATGCGCGCAGACAACAACGGCGAAGGCGGGATTATGTCGCTGCTGGCCTTAAACCTGCGTACCACCCGTATTTCCGAACAGAAGAAAATCTACCTGATTGCACTGGGCTTTATTGGTGCATCGCTGTTTTTTGGTGATGGGATTATTACCCCGGCCATTTCGGTGCTATCCGCGATTGAGGGTCTGAGTATTGCCACCCCGATGTTTAACCAGTGGCTGATTCCCTTATCTATCGGGATTCTAGCCGGACTGTTTCTGGTGCAGCGTCATGGTACCGGTATCATGGGCACCTTCTTTGGGCCGTTGACCCTGCTCTGGTTCCTGTCGATTGGTGGGGTGGGGCTGTGGAGTATTATCCAGACGCCGTATGTGCTGGCGATGGTTAGTCCGCACTGGGCCATTAACTTTGTGCTGGAACAGCCTTATGTGGCCTTTTTAACCATGGGCGCAGTCATTTTGACTATGACCGGTGGTGAAGCGATTTATGCCGATATGGGGCATTTTGGCCGCTTGCCGATCCGGATGGCCTGGTTTGTGATTGTGCTGCCATGTCTGTTATTGAATTACGCCGGACAGGGCGCCTTGTTGCTGCGTGATCCGGACGCGATTACCAATCCTTTCTATCTGCTGGTGCCGGACTGGGGTCTGTATCCGATGATTGCGCTGGCCACGGCTGCGGCGGTGATTGCCTCACAGGCGGTGATTACTGGCGTATTTTCGATGGTCAATCAGGCTATTCAGCTGCGTTATTTGCCGCGTTTATCGGTCAAACATACCTCAGAAGTGGAACAGGGCCAGATTTATCTGCCGTTCATTAACTGGGTACTGTTTGTATCGGTGGTGATTCTGATTCTGCTGTTTGAAAACAGTGCCAATCTGGCCAGTGCCTATGGCGTAGCGGTGACCATGACCATGCTCTGCGGCACCATTTTAATTTCCATTCTGGCCTATGGTTTCTGGCGCTGGCCGGTGTGGAAAGTGCTGCTGTTTGCACTGCCTTTTTTAATTCTGGATCTGATTTTTGTCGGTTCAACCTCACTGAAAATTGTCGCCGGTGGCTGGGTACCAATTTTAATTGGTGCCATTGTATTTACCCTCCTGATGACCTGGAAAGATGGCCGTGCCTTGCTGATTCATCATCTGGAAAAAGATGCCTTGCCGATTGAGCTGTTTATTAAAAGTATCAGCATGGGCAATGACACCAAATTTGTGCCGGGCGAAGCGGTATTCTTGACTGGTACGCCGAATATCGTGCCACATGCGATGCTGCATAACATCAAGCACAATAAGGTGTTGCATGAGCGCAATATTATGGTGACGGTGGTGACGCGCGATATTCCGTATGTGCCGCAAGAAGAGCGGGTGCAGATTGAACGGCTAGATGAACGTTTTTACCGGATTTTTATCTATTATGGTTTTAAAGATCAGCCGAATATTCCGCGCGCGTTAAAGCAGGCCTATGATGAATTGGGCTTTGAATTCGACATGATGCAAATGAGCTTCTTTATTTCACGTGAACGCATTATCAGCACAGTCGGCGAAGGCATGGCACCGTGGCGGGAAAAGCTGTTTATTTCGATGCAGCGCAATACCAGTCCGGTCAGTGACTTCTACCAGATTCCGACCAACCGGGTTGTGGAGCTGGGCAGTCAAATCCAGATCTGATGCAACGGCGTGGTCTCAACGCAACTGCAATAAAAAAACCAGAGCATAGCTCTGGTTTTTTTGGAGGATAAAAGCCTAAAACAGGTCTTTAATTGGCTTCATTCAGGCTTGGGGGTTCAGGTAAGGCTTGAACAGGCGCTTGCATTTGCTCGGCGCCAGCTTCAGGTGCGGCCTGAATAGCAGGGTCTGCCATTGGTGCTGCTTCTGGTGCAGCGGCTAAGGCTTCCTGGGTAACATCGGTTTCGGCTTCTATACCATTCACCGGCGCTTCAGCTGAGGAGTCCATCATGGGCGCTGCATTCTGGGCGGCTTCCGCGGTAGGTGCAGTTAACTCTGCTACGGGTGGTTCAGTAATAGGCTGCGCGCCCTGTGCCAGCGGATCAGTTGACTGGCCGGCCGGTACCGGTTGTGAGGTCAGCGCTGATGCATTGGGTGCAACCGCTTGTGCCGGGGCATCATGGCCTGGCGCCTGGGCGGGTGCATCTGCCGGAATCACATCCAGCTGCGGATTGGTCGGCATCGGCTGAACCACTTGCGGATTGGCTTCAGAGACAATGCGCACCTGACCGCTGGCCACGATATCCTGCAATGAACCCGGCTGACCATTGACCGTGGTTACCACTTTGGCTTTCGACAAGCTTTCCAGGGTATCACCCGGTTGAATGGGAGGTTCGGCAAAGGCAGTTGCACTCATTAAACCGGTAATCAGGCCGGCACCCAGTAATTTGGAATACATAGATTCCTCCATCAAATTTTTATCACACGATTTTTTCGTGAACTACCTTGGCATATAACACTGGCCTGACGCAACGCAGCACACTGAAAGCCATCCAGACTTATCATAAACTGTGTTAAAACTCTGACAGACTGTTACACAGTCACCGCCTGTACAGCGGTTTATTGTCTAATTGTTAAGCGAACAACAGCCAGAACATATACAAGCTGCAGACCCCTTGTTAAGCTCGGCCAATATGTGATTCTTATAGTTTTTAGCAGTGTAATGGCCAGAAAAAAGCGCAGTACAAATCCGCCTCTCTTTCCCTTTTTTCATCAAGGAAGTTTAAAAGTTGTTTTAGGTGTGGTGGCCGCTGGCAGTTTCGCGATTGCCTTTGGACAGGAAAAAATCAGCCAGTGGATGTCCTTGACACCAAGCACTTCGAATAGTGCCTGTCTGGAACAATTTTACCGTGATGTGCCGCCGTATTTAATTAAAGACAGCCTGCGCAAAGACAGTTATCCGCTGTGCTTTAATGGTTTTAATGTGATGTATTCCGGCGTGTCCAAAACCCCGCTGTGGGTGGCTGAAAGTCTGACCCCGGCGCGTTTAAGCCAGAAAATTCCCCGTGAAGACAGTTTCCATGAAGAAGAGCGGGTGAAAGAGCAGCACCGCGCGACCTTGGCGGATTATCGTGGTTCAGGTTATGACCGCGGACATATGGCCCCAAATGCGGATATGTCCAATAAAGCGGCGCAATACGACAGTTTCTCGCTGGCCAATATGGTGCCGCAAGCGCCGAAGAATAATCAGCAGGTCTGGCGTGAACTGGAAGAAGCCACCCGTGCGCTGGTGACCAAGCATAAACAGGATGTGTATGTCATCACCGGGCCGACTTTTAGTGGCAAAAAACTGAAAGCGATTGGTAATGGGGTGATTGTTCCAACCTCGGTGTATAAAGCCATTTACTTACCTAAAACCGGCGCAATTGGCGCCTACTACGCACCGAATGACAACTCCCTGCAGGTCAAGGTGGTCAGCGTCTGTTATTTAGAAGAACAGTTAGGCATTAACCTGTTTCCGCAGCTGACCGAAGAGCAAAAACGCAATACCTATAAATTGCCGCTGACCGCCAACGCAGTAAAAGCCAATAAACCACTGGAATATTCGCATTGGGATGCAGAAAGTCAGTGTGCTGAAGATGTTGTCCCGGAGCAGCTACAGGCCTTACAGCGTCAGTTTAAATCTGGCGGTAGCACGGCCACTGCCAGTGGTACAACCTTGGATGCCGAAACCCAGGATGCCATCATTAAGCAGTTGATTGAGGCCTTGTTGCACTATATCTTACAGTTAATGAATAAAAGCTGATCAGCACATATAAACGGCAGGATGAGCAATTGATCCTGCCACAACAACCAGCATTACGGCCGAGGTGGGTATGTTTAAACCGTTTCAACATGGGACAGAATCTCATGCCATTCATGATCTGACTGTCGAGAATGATCTGGACTGCGTGAATGTCTATGGCAATTTACAGCTCACCAAGGACCAGGCGGGTCTGGCTGCGGCTAAAGCCTTGCAGGCACTGCTGAATGAGGTGGTTGCGGCTCTGGAAAAAGAGCCAAATCTGCCTGAAAAAGTCCAGCGTACCGAAGTACGGGAAATCGAAAATCCTTTTCTTTGACATTCTTCCTGTCTTAGAGGACAGGGTTTTTACGCTCTAACTAATAAACTGTTCATTTAAAATATAAAAAAGCCCACCGAAGTGAGCTTGTCGGGCGTGCAGCAAGATTAGTCTTTCTTGCCAACCACTTTATTCCCTTTAGCCGTAAAACCTCGCCCTTCAGGGCGGGGATATAAGGCTGCAATCCGCTAGTCCCCCTTGTGGGGATTAGCTAGGATTGCTAATGCGGTGTTTGCTGTTGTTGGATATATTGTTTAATAATCCCAATGGGAGCACCTCCACACGATGCAGCGAAATAACTAGGCGACCACAAAGCATTCCCCCATAATTTGTTTTTAATTTCAGGGTGTTTAGTTCTTAAAATACGACTAGATGCACCTTTTAGGCTGTTAACCAAGCTAGAAATAGCTACTTTTGGTGGATAGTTCACAAGTAAATGAACATGATCATGCTCACCCTCAAATTCTACCAACTTAGCTTCAAAGTCTAAGCAAATGCGCTTGAATACTTCATTCATAGTTTCGAGCATAGCTTTGGTAAAAACATCTCTACGATATTTAGCCACAAAGACTAAATGAACGTGCATATTAAAAACACAGTGACGACCTGTTCTAATCTCTTGACTATTATCCATAGACCAAATATATTTTAGTGATGAAGACACTTAAATTACGCATAAAAGACAAACATTGCAAGGTGCTAGACCAATTGGCATCTGAAGTTAATTTTGTCTGGAACTATGTCAATGATTTGTGTTTTAAACACTTGCAAAGAAAACAACAATTCTTTTCAGCTTACGATATTGCTAAATACACGAAAGGTACATCAAAAGAGTGCAATTTGCACAGCCAAACCATACAGGCAGTTGCGGAAGAATTAGTTACTCGAAGAAAGCAATTTAAAAAAGCCAAGCTAAAATGGCGTGTCAGTAACAAAAAAAATGCTAGACGTTCTCTCGGTTGGATTCCATTTAAAAAAGTGGCGGTGAAATATGCCGATGGGTATGTCCAATACGGCAAGCATCAATTCAAGCTATGGGACAGTTACGGACTAAGTAAATACAATGTTAAAACAGGCTCGTTTGTCGAGGATAGCCGAGGGCGTTGGTATGTATGTCTTGTGGTTGATTCAATTAAAACAGAGAAAACCACCGCTAAAACCTCAATTGGCATTGATCTAGGACTCAAAGACCTTGCGACTTGCTCAGATGGTGTAAAGTTCAAAGCCCCTAAAATCTATCGTCAATATGAACAAAAACTTGGTATTGCTCAAAGAGCAAGAAATAAAAAACGTGTCAAAGCGATTCATGCCAAGATCAAAAATCTACGTCAAAATATGCTGCATCAATTCAGTCATAAACTGGTGAATGAACATGCAGCCATCTTCGTTGGTAATGTGAATGCCAAAGCATTGGCACAGACAAAATTAGCTAAGTCTGTACTCGATGCAGGTTGGACGACCTTAAGAACCATGCTCAAGTATAAATGCGAGAACGCAGGGGTATGGTATGAAGAAGTCAATGAAGCCTATACCACCCAAACTTGCTCGTGCTGCGGCTCACGCTCCAGTAGTCTGAAAGGTAGAGCAGGACTTGGAATAAGAGAATGGCAGTGTGTGGAGTGCGGTACATTCCACGATAGAGATATAAACTCAGCACTGAATATTCTTGCGCTCGGACATGGGCGTCTCGCAGGAGGAATCTCCGTCCTTTAGGTCGGAGAGGATGTCAAACGCTTCAAATTAAACTAAAAAGATGAAAGATTGATTAAGTTGTTCTGACGCCATTGCTGTGGAGTGTGTTGGGTCCATTGTTTAAAGGCACGCTGAAAGGCACTCTGTTCCGAATAGCCGAGCAGCAGGGCAATTTCCTGTAGGCTTAAATGTGGATCTTTTAAATATTGTTCGGCCAGTAAGCAGCGTACTTCCTGAATCCGTTGTTGATAGGTGGTGCCTTGCTGCTGTAAATGCCGTTGTAACTGCCGTACTGACAAATTCAGCTGCTGGGCAATATGTTCAATCTGGTACATATTGCGTTGTAAACCGGTCAGAATCGCCTGCTGTAAACGGTGGTCAATCTGGGTGGAATTTGGCAGTTTTTCCAGCAGAGCCTTGGCCTGTTGGAGCAATAAATGCTGTAAGGTCTGATCCCCCTGATAAAAGGGTTTGGACAGCTCCTGCAACGGCATTAGCACCTGGGTTTTTTCCTGGGAAAAACGTACCTTGCAATGAAAATACTGCTCATACAGTGCCACATGTCGTGGCGCCGGATTCTGGAAATGCACCTCATGCAGGCAAATATCCTGAAATTCCATAAAATGTTTCAGGAATTCCACCATCAGCGCAATGGCAATTTCATTGGTCAGTTGCGTGGTCATGGTCGGCGGCAGGTCAGCCCAGCGAATGGAGAGATAATTGCCTTGCACTTCCACCTGTAACGGACTGCCGTCATACACCAGCCGGTGAAAGTCATGATAGCGTTGCAACGCTTCACCCAGATTGTCACAGGACAGGGCAATATAGGCAATAATGCCCAGATGTTTGGGCTGCACCAGCGCGGCAATTTCTAGTCCCAACGCCGGACGCTGTAGCTGCTGTTCCAGTTCGGTCAGCAAGTCGCGCCAGAGAATATAATCAAAACGTTCCTGATGTTGAACCTGCTGTAATTTTTCTGGAACCGGCAGCTGTTGTGCTTGATAAAAGTCGTACAGCAACTGGGCCAAGCCGCCATAAATCGAGCCGGTATAATCCTTTATCCGTTGCATAGCTTGTCATTTTATTCTTGTCGTGATTTGTCAATCATATTCAATTTTTCCGTCAATATCTAGCCTGTGCCGACGCTTATAGTGAAGGAAAAGCACAGGAGGACTGGAGCATGTTAAAAGGATTTATAGCAGGTTTATTGGTGGCCAATGCCTTTGAATGGGTGGCACATAAATATGTATTACATGGTACCCATCGGCCGGGGCAGCCGCGTCACAGTCCGGTGCCACGCAGTATGCGTTCGCATTGGGAGCATCATCGTGAGGTGCGGAAAAATCAGTTTAATGATGAAAGCTATGTGATTGGCTGGTCGCACTGGCGCAATAAAAACGAGATTATTTCGCTGGCCGCCGCCGTGGGTGTGTTTGGGCTGGTCTTTTTCCCGATTTCCAAAGGCATGATGGCCGGCAGCATGTATAGCGCCCTGAATTATTACTATATTCACCGCCGTGCCCATTTGGAGCCAGAGTGGGCCAGAACAAAAATTCCCTGGCACTATGACCACCATATGAACAGCAATCAGGATGCCAATTGGTGTGTGACCAAGCCCTGGTTTGACTATATTCTGGGCACCCGGGTTATATCTTCACCCGATTTGCAGGAGCAGAATCCGCTCGGGATTGCCTTGCCACAGCCGCTGTCAGCACTGTTAAACCGCGGCGCGGAAAAATTCTTCCCGGCCAAATGGGTCGACCGGAATGAAAAGCCATCCCCAGATCTTGAGCCACTACCTAAAGCCAGTTAATGAGAGGGTTGTTTATCTGCTGAGCAAATTCATCGTTGATTGGCCCAAAGTCAGTATATTCGCGGAACAATAATACTGGATCAATTATGTGATAGAGATCAAATAAAACTGATTGAAAACAACTGCTTTGTAAGCTGTTGTCGTGAATTGTCAATAAAATTGGCGTTGATGGTCAATATCTGTTCAGGGAAGTTTTCTATAGTAAAGAAGCTGAAGATAGCGGCAGAACTTCTGCCTACATCGAAGGTGATTCTGTTGAAATATGTACGTTTTAATGCCAAGCGCTGTAGCAATTCTTGGTTTATAGGGAGTCTTCAGGACTCCTTTTTTTTATCTTCATTTTTTATTTGTTTTGCTTTGCCGCATAAAAAAAGAGTGTATGACTACACTCTTTTTCAGTTCTGAAATTTTTGAGCCAGCGGGCTTAAAGGCGCATTTCAATACCTTGTGCCGCCAAGTATTGCTTGGCTTCCGGAATGGTGTGCTGACCAAAGTGGAAAATTGAGGCCGCCAGAACTGCATCGGCGCCGCCTTGTAAAATTCCGTCTGCCAGATGCTGTAAATTGCCAACACCGCCAGAAGCAATGGTTGGAATATTGACGTGGTCATTAATGGTTCGCATTAGTGCCAGGTCATAACCGGCTTTGGTACCATCGGCATCCATAGAGGTAATTAGCAGTTCACCCGCGCCGTAATCAGCCATTTTCACGGCCCATTCAATTGCATCAATCCCGGTCGGTTTGCGGCCACCGTGGGTGAAAATTTCCCATTTGTTGTCGCCGGTTTTTTTGGCATCAATCGCCACCACAATACATTGTGCGCCAAAACGTTGTGAGGCTTCCTGCACAAATTCCGGATTAAACACCGCAGCCGAGTTAATGCTGACCTTGTCGGCACCGGCATTCAGTAATAAACGGATATCTTCGACCTTACGCACGCCGCCGCCCACAGTCAGTGGAACAAACACGGTTTCTGCCATACGCTCAACGGTACGGTAGGTGGTGTCACGGCCATGATGGGTAGCGGTAATATCTAAAAAGGTGATTTCATCAGCGCCCTGTTCGTTATAACGACGCGCCACTTCAACCGGATCACCTGCATCACGAATATCCAGAAATTGCACACCTTTCACCACGCGGCCGTTATCTACGTCTAGGCAAGGAATAATACGTTTAGCAAGCATAATTTTTTCCAGTCATTTCAGCTGATTATGAAACTCACCCACACAAGCGCTACACCTTGGCAGATGGACACGCTATTCTATCAAACTTATGTAAGATTTTTCGCAGGTTTTCTATGTCGGTTTATACGCCTTTGACTTTAAAGGAAGTTCAGGATTTTGCAGCCCCTTATGGACTTGAGGTGGTCGATCTGATTCCGATTCAAGGCGGTATTCAAAATACCAATTACTTTTTGGTGGCTCAGGACGGTACACACTATGTGTTGACCGTGTTTGAAGACATGGATGAACAGGCAGCCGGTGAACTGGTGCCGGTACTGGAACATTTGGGTGAGGCAGGTTTAGCTGTGGCGGTGCCGCTCAGTTATGCTGGCAAGGCCATCCACTCGATTAAACAGAAACCGGCCCAGATTGCGCCGCGTTTAATCGGCGAGCATCCAATGCCAGCCAGCATCGCTCAGGTGGAAGCCATTGCCGTGGCACAGGCCAAAATGCATGTGGCCTTAAAAGATTTTCCTTTAAAACGCGCTTTTGTCCGCGATCATGCGTACTGGCTGGCGGTATCCCAGGAAATTAAACCCAGCTTGAGCGAGGCCGATAAAGTCCTGCTCAGCAAATTGCTGGGGCTGTATGAAGCGCTTACCGCGATTTATCCGGACCGTCCAAAAGGGTTTATCCATTCCGATTTATTCCGCGACAATACCCTGTTTGAAGGCGATCAGCTGCAGGGCATTCTGGATTTTTATGAGCTGAATCAGGATGAATGGCTGTTTGATATTGCCATTACCTTAAATGACTTCTGTACCGAGTATCCGCAGGTCAGCCTGAATGAAGACAAAGCCATGGCCTTTTTAAAAGCCTATGACCGCATTCGTCCTTTAACCGAAGATGAAAAAGCCTGTCTGGAGCTGTATCTGGCAATGGCTGCTGGCCGTTTCTGGATGATGCGTTTACAGGTGGCACAAAAAAATGCTTTGCAAGGACGCAGCGGTGACGCAATTTTGCAGAAAAATCCGCTCGAGATGCGTAATATGTTGATTGAACGCTTAAAGTTCGTCACAGCTTAAACATAAAGGGTAGGGAAATGCGCGATCAGGGCCGGTTAATTGAATGGTTTGATGACAAGGGCTATGGCTTTATTCAGCCCAATGATCCGGACAAAGACCGCGTATTTTTGCATATCAATGATTTTGCCCGTCCGGGGCCGCGCCCGATTGTCGGTTGTGCACTGGATTATCAGGTCATTTTAGATGAACGCGGCCGCTATCGGGCCCAGCAGGTGGTGTATTTAAAAGCCTCGCAGGTCAAGCCGCGTGCTGATGTGGTGAGCAAGCCGCGGCAGCGTCCTGCGGCCAAACGTCCGGCCATGCAAATCCTGTGTGTGGCCTATATTCTCGTGCTGGCGGTACTGACCCTGACCGGTTTATTGCACGGCCTGCTGCTGTTATTGATCAGCCTGATGAATGCACTCAGCTATTGGCTGTATGCACAAGACAAGGAAGCGGCCCAACTCGGTCACCGCCGGATTCCGGAACAGAGCCTGCATCTGGTTTCGGCTCTGGGGGGCTGGCCGGCGGCCTGGCTGGCACAGGAAAAAATGCGACATAAAACACAAAAACAACCTTTTCGTAAAATTTATTTTTGTACAATTGGCTTAAATATTCTTTTGATTTTATGGTTTATTTCTCCTTTTAATCTGTTGACGCTCTGAGCATAGCGGGGCGGGGAGTGCAGGACAACAATATGAATACTTCCATTGACCGTGACCCGAATCGTAGTCTGACTTTTATTCTGTACCTTCTGTATATCGTGGCGATTTTTAGTGCCGGCTTGCTGGCAATCGTCGCGCTAATCATCAATTATGTAAAACGCGGTGCGGTACGCGGTTCGATTTTTGAAAGCCACTTTACTTGGCAAATTCGCAGCTTCTGGTGGTATCTGTTCTGGAATATTGTGGCCTTTGCGCCGTTCTTTTTTATTTTCTTTATTGATGAAGACCCGACCCGCTTTGCCCAGGTCATTTTTGGTGCTTCAGCCTTCTGTCTGGCAGTGATTGGCCTGTCCTGGCTGTGGATTGTCTATCGGGCCATTCGCGGCATTATGCGCCTGAATGACAATGAGCCGATGTACTCTTAAATATCTGAATCCTCAGATCGATCTTCACAAAATTTAGTCCGGAAGATCGCTCGCTGATGGGGTGTGCTGCTGTTTCTGACGCAGAAATTTCGGTTTCCATTCACTGATAATCACGCCCAGCACCACCAGAAAACCACCGACCAAAGCCATAAATGGCAAGCGCTCGCCGGCCAGACGGCCAAACAGCGAAGCCCATACGGGTTCTCCGGCATAAATAATTGCCGCCTGTGCCGGGCTGACTGCGCGCTGCGCCCAGTTCATCACCAGCTGAACCAAGGCACTGGCCAGCCCCAAACCGCCAGCCAAGAGTAGCAACATCCAGGAAAATTGCGGCAGTTGCTGCTCACCGACCAGTGGCATGGCAAGAAAGGCAAACAGGGAGGCGAACAGCAGTTGAATCACCGTGACCCGTTGCAGATTAACCCGTCCGGCAAAATGGCTGATCAGGATAATTTCCAGTGCAATCGCAATGGCGCCGAGCAGGGTAATCAGCTGACCAAAACTCAGCTGTAGCTGCCCCAAACCATTGCCGGTCAGTAAAACCAGCCCGATAAAGGCACAGCTTGCGCCCAGCCAGATCATGATGTGCAGCCGTTTCCGGAACAGCAGCCACAGCAAGATCGGCACCAGCGGCACATATAACGCGGTTAAAAATGCTGATTCGCTACTGCTGATGGTCTGCAGCCCCACGGTTTGCGTACCATAACCGACAGTCAGGCTGACCCCAATCAATGCGCCAGCCCACAGCTCTTCAACTTGCATACCGCGTAAATGCGGCAGTGAAATCAGCGCGACCGCCAGTGCAGCGGCGGCAAAGCGGCAGCCGACAAAAAACATCGGGCTGGCATAATTCAGCGCCAGCTTGACTGCCACAAAAGTACCGCCCCATAGCATGGTAATCATGATCAGGGCCAGTTGCGGCGCTTTGCTGTTAAGTGTGGTTTTAAGGTTCACAGGGGCATCAGACATGGCAGATCAGCGAGTATTCAAAAAAGACATCAACCCGGTGAGGGCATAAAAAAAGAGGCCCGAAGACCTCTTTCTGACAGCAGCACTTAGAGGGCTTGCTCATCCAGCAGCAATTGCGCTTCACGCAAATTCAGGCTGCCTTCATAAATGGCACGACCGGTAATCGCGCCTAAAATGCCTGGCTGGCCTTTTAAGTTACGGACATCATCCAGATTGGTCACGCCACCAGAAGCAATCACTGGTAAACTGGAATATTGCGCCAGATTCACAGTCTGCTCGACGTTTACGCCTTGCATCATGCCGTCACGGGCAATGTCGGTATACACAATGCTGGAAACACCGGCATCGGCAAAACGTTTGGCCAGATCGGTGGCTTTTACTTCAGTCACGTTGGCCCAGCCATCGGTCGCGACCATGCCGTTCATGGCATCAATGCCCACAATGATATGACCGGCGAATTTTTTGCAGGCTTCTTCGACAAATTCTGGCTCTTGAACGGCTTTGGTGCCAATAATCACAAAAGACACGCCTGCATCGAGGTAATGTTCAATGGTTTCAAACGAGCGAATACCGCCACCAATCTGAATCGGCAGGTCTGGCTGTGCCTTGGCAATGGCCTCGACCACCGGTTTATGGATTGGGGTACCTGCAAAAGCGCCATTTAAGTCGACCAGATGCAAGCGACGCGCACCTTCATTGACCCAATGCTGTGCAGTGGCCACCGGATCATCAGAAAATACGGTATCGTCTTCCATACGACCTTGTTTTAAACGGACACATTTTCCATCTTTCAGGTCAATTGCAGGGATGATCAGCATGCTTTCGCTCCTTGCTTCATCGGTTAAATTTCTTGCCGCCCATCTTAGCAATAAACGAAAATTTTCTAAATGCTATATTTGCATGCAAAAATAAAAACAGCCTGTGCTGTGTCAGGCGGTCAACAAAGGTTCGATGAAGAAAATCCGGCTGTCTGTGCAGCTTGATCTTCAAAGCGGTTTAGGGCGGGGTTTTAGATGGCCGGATTCTGAGTTTGAGCGAGGTATTGGGAATCTGTTTCGGCAACAGGCCCAAACGCAACAATTCTTCAAAAACCAGTACCGGGGCATAAGCATCGGCGGCGGCATATTCCATTTGTGCTGTGCTTAATACCGGATTGGCCCAGTTCGAGGTGCTGAGCCGTTTGCTTTTGGGAAAATAGACCTGAAACAGCAGCGCCATGGCATGTTTTAATCCGACCGGGTTTTTAAAGCCAAAGCTGTGAAAGCATTTGGACAGTTCCAGCACACTGTTCAGTTCTACGCCTTTTTTGCGAAACAGATGGGCATCATTTTTCAGGCCAAAGCCGACTTTAATCTGGTCACGGTTGGCGAAGATTGGCTTAAGAAAGTTCCAGATTTCCTCATTCATCTGAAATAGATAGGCCCGATCTAGTGTGGCCAGCTGAATCAGGTGCGGGCCATCCGACACTTCGCCACTTTTAAAAATCGGTTTGGATTCCGAATCAAAGCCGAGTACCGCTGCAATATTCAGTTCATGCGCATAGTGCTGACATTCGGCCAGCGTTTGAATCAGATGAATTTTAGAGGGTGGCAGACTTTGAAAGCGCGGCAGCTGTTCCAGCTGGCTGGAAGAGGGCATATGGGGTGATGTTGAAGATAAGCTCATGCCATCTTTTCCTTGGGCTGGCGATAAAAATAAGGCCTGAATTGTCAGGCCTTATTTTAAGCAAGCGGGACCTTTTAGGCCAGTACTGCACCAAAAATGGCAAAAGCAAATAGCAGTACCAACAGAATAATATAAATCCAGGCCAGCGCCGCTTCCCAGCCAGCCGTAGCACGTGGTGGACCATAGCTGTTAACACGTTGATCACCCGGGGCGAAAAACAGATACAGCATCAGCAACAGGTTGGCCACTGGAACCAGCATCAGTAACGATAGCCAGCCGGTATGGTTACGGTCATGCAGACGGCGGATGGTGAAAATAAACATCAGATATAACACCCCCAGATAAATCAGTGCGCCCAGCACCAGTGGGGTGAGCGGAATACCGCCAGCAGGGTCAATATTCATCAGCCCGGGAAAGAGTAGGGTCAAAACCAGAAAAACTGGAATCATTAACAGTGCAATCAGGCAGTTCCAGGCCAGATAGGAGAAACGTCCAAAACGCCCCGCCGCGCTGAGTGCCGAATCTTGTGTCGTGATGTGTTGGGTATGAGTGGTGCTATGCATTTTTGAATTACCTGTTTTATTTTTATTGAGTTGTATAAAAAGAAGTCAAATATTACTAAAAATTGCTTAAAAAAGAAAGAAATAAAAAATAGGTGAAAACAAAGCCGGGACGAACCCGGCTTTATACATCTTGCGCAACAGAGGAAGGGTGTTAAATCTTCCAGTCGACAAAGTTCTTTAACAGTTGCAGACCAGCAGTATGGCTTTTTTCCGGGTGGAACTGGGTCGCGAACAGGTTGTCTTTGTGCAGGGCGGTACAGAATTGCAGCCCATAGTCACAGGTCGCTGCCACAATTGTGCTGTCTTTCGGCTCGACATAGAAGCTGTGCACGAAATAGAAACGTGCATCCTGTTCAATGTTGTTCCACATTGGATGGCTCGGGTCAACCTGATGCACCTGGTTCCAGCCCATGTGTGGCACTTTTAGACCTTCAACCTCCGGGAAGCGTTTTACCACCCCTTCAAAAATACCCAGTGCATCGGCACCGCCATTTTCTTCGGAATGTTGCATCAGCGCCTGCATACCCACACAAATGGCCAGTACCGGTTTATTAAACACCGCCTGACGCACCACGTCATCAATCCCGGCTTCATGCATGCCTTGCATACAGTCGCGCATGGCGCCGACACCCGGAAACACGATTTTATCGGCCTGGGCAATCAGTTTCGGGTCATTGGTGACATCCACCGTAGCACCGACGTGTTCCAAAGCTTTGGCGGCAGAGTGCAAATTCCCCATGCCATAATCAAGAAGGGCAATCCGGGTCATTACAGGGTACCTTTGGTCGATGCCACAGTATTGGCAGCACGTGGATCAATTTCACAGGCCATACGCAGTGCGCGCGCAAATGCTTTAAACACGCTTTCAATCTGGTGGTGGCTGTTTTTGCCTTTCAGGTTGTCGATGTGTACGGTCATTAGCGAGTGGTTCACAAAGCCCTGGAAGAATTCAGAGAATAAATCGACATCAAAACGGCCAATGGTGGCGCGGGTAAATGGCACATCCATAAACAGGCCCGGGCGACCAGATAAATCGACCACGGCACGGCTTAAAGATTCATCGAGTGGGGCATAGAAGTGACCATAACGCTTTAAGCCTTTTTTATCGCCCAGTGCCTGTGCAAAGGCCTGACCCAGGGTAATACCACAGTCTTCTACGGTATGGTGGTCATCAATTTCCAGATCGCCATCACAATGAATATCAATGTCAAACAAACCGTGTCGCTTGATTTGATCAATCATATGGTCTAAAAATGGAATACCAGTGTTGAGTGTGCCTTGACCGGTACCGTCGAGGTTTAAACGAACTCGAATTTTGGTTTCGTTAGTGTTTCTTACCACTTCACTGATACGCTCTGTCATGGACACGTTCCTCAAAAAACGTTAAAAATGATGGATGTAAAAATGTTTCGCTGCGACGAAGTCCCAGCATATTAGATTGCTCAGGAGGGTTAATCAATGCCTATTACCGTACATGCTTATACTTCACTGGAAAATGATGAAGTGCGCAGCCAGCTTGAGCGACTGTATGACACCAGTCCGGAGTTTGGTGATGGCCAGGATGCGGTAGAGCAACTCGAGCAACATCTGAACCAGTATACCCTACTTTATACCGCAGAATTTAATACAAAATTAATTGGTGCAATTTGGTGTACCGGGCAGGGCGAAAGCAGGACCCTGGAATATATTGTGGTGCATCCGGCCAATCGTGGTCGTGGTGTGGCCGAGCGTCTGGTCAGTGAAGTCTGCCGCATGGAAGAAGCCAAAGGCGTGAATCAGTTTGAACCGGGCTGTGGCGCAATTCACCGTTGTCTGGCACATCTGGACAAGCTCTAAGCGAGTTAAAATGAAATTCAAGAGAGGCTAATCGCCTCTCTTTTTTTATCTGCTGGCCTGCAAATGGCTGGAATCGCGGGCGTTTCACTTAAAAAATAAGCAGACAGCGTACAAAATGCTGTAAAAGTAAACAAATACTTGAATTTATGCAAAAGCTGCTTGACGGCACCGGGCGGAGATTGTTTAATACGCGTCATCGGCGTGATAGCTCAGTTGGTAGAGCAACGGATTGAAAATCCGTGTGTCCCCAGTTCGATCCTGGGTCTCGCCACCATATTCAAACGTTTAAACGTTTTCAATCCCTGATCCCATCAGGGATTTTTTTTGGGTAAAAAATACTCGATTAAATCTCTGTACACGACAAAAATAGATAACTCATTGAAATAATGTCACAATAATTGTTTTCTAACGACGAATACTATGACACATCTCAATGAGTTATATCTTATCTTAAACAAATCTCTAAAATGGAACAA
>NZ_VPBT01000026.1:0-40342 GCF_013418555.1 Acinetobacter sp. YH12134
TTGTTCCATTTTAGAGATTTGTTTAAGATAAGATATAACTCATTGAGATGTGTCATAGTATTCGTCGTTAGAAAACAATTATTGTGACATTATTTCAATGAGTTATCTATTTTTGTCGTGTACAGAGGAATTTGTTAATTTATTTTGTCATGTGTTAAAAAGAATTGAAAAAGAAATTAGCATAATTTATACAGGCTTGAAATGAAGTGTACTGGCGAGTACACTTTAATCCATTACCGGACTGCGCTCGGATCAGCTAAACTAACCAGGATTTCGGCATGCCTAATTTTTTGCTTTATCTCGGTGGTTTGTTGTGTTTTTTCAGCGTGTTAATGCTTTATGTTCCAGCGCTCACTGCCCTTGATTCGGCAATTGTAGACTGGTTCAGCCAGCACCGTAACGAGATGTTGAATTCACTAATGACGGGATTATCTGTCGTTGGTGGCATGCCATTTGTATTATTTTTATCCAGTCTTTGGTGTCTGTATCTGGCCAGGCAGAAGGAATATGCAAATATCGTGCTGGTCAGCATTGGACTGATGGGGAGTTTTGCCATTGCCTGGATGCTCAAGTATCTGATTGCAAGAGAGCGCCCGCCAGAAATGTATCATCTGGTCAATAGCTATGGTGCCTCATTTCCCAGCGCACACAGTTTTTATGCCGCAACGCTGGGCTGTCTTGCAATTTATGTGTCAATGCAACATCCCGCACATAAAGCCATTGTAATATGTGCTGTTATGTGGATGTTGCTGATGGGAATTTCAAGAGTGTATCTTGGCGTACATTTTCCCTCAGATGTCCTGTCAGGCTGGAGCATAAGTTTTATCTGGATCACGCTGCTCTATCTGATCTTGATCAAGTACAGCCAGCGCAAACCAATGAATAATTTTTAGATAGATAAAAATCTAATTGAGGTGGAAGAATGATGTCTGCAAAGCTTTGGGCCCCTGCCCTCACTGCTTGCGCATTGGCCACAAGCATCGCGCTTGTGGGTTGTAGCAAAGATCCAAATGATGCGCAGCAAGCTGCAGCCCAGCAGCAAATGCCTCCAACAGAAGTTGGGGTCATTGTTGTACAGCCACAAAGTGTCGAGCAGTCTGTTGAACTTTCCGGCCGTACCACTGCCTTTGAAATTTCTGAAGTTCGCCCGCAAACCAGCGGTGTGGTGCAGAAACGTCTGTTTACCGAAGGCAGCTATGTACGTGAAGGTCAGGCCTTATATGAAATTGATTCACGGACCAACCGTGCATCGGTAGATAGTGCCCGTGCAGCATTGGCACGTCAGCAGGCCAATCTGAACGTTTTACGTGTTAAAGAAGGCCGTTATCGTCAATTGGTGGGCAGCAATGCCATTTCCAAACAGGAATATGATGACATTGTGGCGCAGGTGAAACTGGCAGAAGCAGATGTCGCGGCCACCCGTGCCGAACTGCGCAATGCAGAAATTAACCTGGGTTACTCAACCGTACGTGCGCCAATTTCAGGTCAGACCAACCGTTCTACCGTGACGGCAGGTGCGTTAGTGACTGCCAGCCAGCAGGAACCGCTGGTGACGATTCAGCGTCTGGACCCGATTTATGTGGATATCAACCAGTCAAGTGCTGAACTGCTACGTTTACGCCAGCAACTCAGCAAAGGTGATTTAAACAGCAGCAACAACACCACAGTCAAACTGAAACTGGAAGACGGCAGCTATTATCCGGTTGAAGGCCGTCTGGCGTTCTCCGATGCCAGCGTCAATCCGGATACGGGTACCGTGACTTTACGTGCGGTATTCCCGAATCCAAACCATCTGTTATTGCCTGGCATGTTTGCCACTGCACAGATTGTGCAAGGGGTAATTCCAAATGCCGTGCTGATTCCACAAGCTGCCATTACCCGTACCCCAACCGGTCAGGCCATGGCGATGCTGGTCAATGCCAAAGGTGTGGTTGAACCACGTCCAGTGACCACAGCCGGTATTCAGGGTAAAGACTGGATTGTGACTGAAGGTCTGCAAACCGGTGACAAAGTTATTGTAGAAGGCATTGCCAAAGTCAAGCCGGAACAGAAAGTGGTAGCCAAACCATATCAACCGCAAGCTGCCGCGCCACAAGGTGCCCAGCAACCTGCTGCATCAGATAAGGCAAAACAACCAGCAGATCAGGCGGATGCTCAGGCTGAACAAAAAGCTACTTCAAATACATAAGGGGTAGACTTCAATGGCTCAATTTTTTATTCATCGCCCGATTTTTGCATGGGTGATTGCACTGGTGATCATGTTGGCGGGTATTCTAACCCTATCCAATATGCCCATTGCCCAGTATCCGACCATTGCGCCGCCAACGGTCACCATTTCTGCGACTTATCCGGGTGCTTCGGCTGAAACTGTTGAAAATACAGTAACCCAGATTATTGAACAGCAGATGAATGGTCTCGATGGCTTGCGTTATATTTCATCGAACAGTGCCGGTAACGGTTCTGCGTCTATTGCGCTGAACTTTGAACAAGGCGTCGATCCTGACATTGCCCAGGTTCAGGTACAGAACAAATTACAGTCTGCCACTGCCCTGCTGCCGGAAGATGTCCAGCGTCAAGGGGTGAGGGTCACCAAATCAGGCGCCAGCTTCCTGCAAGTTCTGGCCTTCTATTCGCCTGATGGCAGCATGTCAGCAAATGACATCAAAGACTATGTTAACTCCAATATTTCTGAACCCTTAAGCCGTGTGGCGGGGGTCGGTGAAGTTCAGGTGTTTGGTGGTTCCTATGCAATGCGCATCTGGCTGGACCCAGCCAAAATGGCCAGCCTGCAAGTCACCCCAAGTGATATTGCCACAGCCATTCGTACCCAGAATGCCCAGGTCGCTGTCGGTCAGTTAGGTGGTGCACCCGCCATAGAAGGTCAGGTGCTCAACGCAACCGTAACGGCACAAAGCCTGCTGCAAACCCCAGAACAGTTCAGCAATATCTTCCTGAAAAATACTGCTTCAGGTGCACAGGTGCGTCTGGGTGATGTAGCGCGTGTAGAACTCGGTGCAGACAACTATCAGTTTGATTCCAAATTCAACGGCAAACCTGCCGGTGGTGTTGCGATTAAACTGGCAACTGGTGCCAACGCGCTGGATACCGCCCAAGCCGTTGAAGAGCGCTTAAAGCTGTTACGTCCAAACTACCCGCAAGGGATGGTCGATCAGCTGGCCTTTGACACCACACCATTTATTGAATTGTCGATTAAGAGTGTTGTTAAAACCTTAATTGAAGCGATTATTCTGGTATTCCTGGTGATGTTCCTGTTCCTGCAGAACTGGCGCGCCACTATTATTCCAACCATGGCCGTACCGGTGGTGGTCTTGGGGACCTTTGCCGTCATCAACATGTTCGGCTTCTCGATTAACACCCTGACCATGTTTGCGATGGTTCTGGCGATTGGTTTGCTGGTCGATGACGCGATTGTCGTGGTGGAAAACGTGGAACGTGTCATGGTCGAAGAACATCTCGACCCTGTGGCAGCCACTGAAAAGTCAATGAAACAGATTTCTGGCGCGTTAATCGGGATTACCTCGGTGCTGTCTGCGGTATTCGTACCAATGGCATTCTTCGGTGGTACGACCGGGGTGATTTATCGTCAGTTCTCGGTGACCCTGGTCACGGCAATGGTACTGTCGCTGATTGTAGCCTTAACCTTTACCCCTGCCCTGTGTGCGACCATGCTGAAACAGCATGATCCGAACAAGCCAGAAAGCAACGGTCTGTTTGCGCGTTTCTTCCGCTGGTTTAACCGCAGCTTTGACAAGCTGTCGGTGAAATATCAGGGCGGTGTGAACCGTATGACCCACAGCAAGATTTTCTCCGGAATTATTTACGGTGCAGTGCTGGTTGTGATTGTGCTGTTATTCCAGAAACTGCCATCTTCATTCCTGCCGGATGAAGACCAAGGTGTGGTGATGACACTGGTGCAATTGCCACCAAATGCCAGTCTGGAACGGACTGACAAAGTCGTCAGCACCATGACCAACTACTTCCTGGAAAATGAGAAAGAGCATGTCGAGTCTGTGTTTAGTGTGGCCGGCTTCTCCTTCACCGGGGTTGGACAAAACGCAGGTCTGGCCTTCATTAAGCTGAAAGACTGGTCAGAACGTACTTCGCCAGAATCTCAGGTCGGTGCGATTATCCAGCGTGGTATGGCACTGAACATGATTGTTAAAGATGCTTCTTACATCATGCCACTGCAATTGCCTGCCATGCCTGAACTGGGCGTGAGTGCCGGCTTTAACCTGCAGCTGAAAGATGCCAGCGGTCAGGGTCATGAAAAACTGACCATGGCACGTAACATCATTTTAGGTGAAGCAGCCAAAGATCCACGTCTGGCCGGGGTTCGTCCAAATGGTCAGGAAGATACACCACAGTACCGCGTGATTGTGGACCATGCGCAGGCCGGTGCCTTGGGCGTGAGTATTGCTGAAATTAACAGCACCATGGGCATGGCCTGGGGTGGTTCGTACATCAATGACTTTATCGACCGCGGTCGTGTCAAGAAAGTCTATGTTCAGGGTGAAGCAGGCTCACGTATGATGCCGGAAGACCTCGATCAATGGTATGTACGTAATAACCGCGGCGAAATGGTACCATTCTCGGCCTTTGCAACCGGTGAATGGACTTATGGTTCACCACGTTTAGAGCGTTATAACGGCGTATCCTCCATGAACATTCAGGGTACACCAGCGCCTGGCGTCAGCTCGGGTGATGCGATGGTGGCCATGGAAGAAATTATTGCCAAGCTGCCAGACATGGGCTTGCAAGGTTTCGACTATGAATGGACCGGTCTGTCACTGGAAGAACGTGAATCGGGTGATCAGGCACCATTCCTGTATGCCCTGTCGCTGTTAATCGTCTTCCTGTGTCTGGCAGCGCTGTATGAAAGCTGGTCAATTCCGTTCTCGGTATTACTGGTCGTACCATTAGGTATTGTCGGTGCCCTGTTCCTGACCTTCAGCGGGATGGTGCTGTTCCAGAACCCGAACCTGTCGAATAACATCTACTTCCAGGTGGCGATTATTGCGGTGATTGGTCTGTCTGCGAAAAACGCGATCCTGATTGTCGAATTCGCCAAAGAGTTGCAGGAAAAAGGTGAAGACCTGTTTGAAGCCACTTTACATGCGGCAAAAATGCGTTTACGTCCAATTATCATGACCACTTTAGCCTTCGGTTTTGGTGTACTGCCGCTGGCCCTGTCTTCAGGTGCAGGTGCAGGTAGCCAGCACTCGGTCGGTTATGGTGTTCTGGGCGGCGTAATCAGTTCGACCTTGTTGGGTATCTTCTTTATCCCGGTATTCTACGTGTGGATTCGAAGTATCTTTAAATACAAACCAAAACAACAAAATCATCAGGAGCATGTATCGTGATGCAAAACTTATGGTCTCTTACAGGCCGTGGTATTGCGGTTTCTGCCCTTGCGCTTGCTTTGACAGCCTGTCAGAGCATGCGCGGGCCAGAGCCGGTTGCTCAGGCGAATATTCCGAGCAGCTATAGCAATGCTTCCGGAAGCTCTGTTGCAGAACAGGGTTATAAAGATTTCTTTGCCGATCAGCGCCTGTTACAGGTGCTGGATCTGGCCTTGACCAATAACCGTGATTTACGTACTGCGGCGCTGAACATCCAGCGTGCCCAGCAACAGTACCAGATTACTGAAAATAACCAGTTACCGACCATTGGCGCCAGTGGCAGCGTGTTACGTCAGGACACCATGAGCAATCAGGGTCGTGGCCCAAGCACCTCCTATAACGTAGGTTTAGGGGTCACCGCCTATGAGCTGGATTTCTGGGGTCGGGTCCGCAGCCTGCGTGACAATGCACTGGATAATTTCCTGGCCACCCAAAGTGCCCGTGATGCCACGCAAATTGCCCTGATTGGTCAGGTGTCTCAGGCCTGGCTCAGCTATTCCTTTGCCAATGCCAACCTGAAACTGGCCGAGCAAACTTTAAAGGCCCAGCTTGAATCGTATAACCTGAACAAAAAACGTTTTGACGTTGGCATCGACAGTGAACTTCCGGTACGTCAGGCGCAAATTTCAGTCGAAACCGCACGTAATGATGTGGCCAACTATAAGACTCAGGTGGCGCAGGCACAGAACCTGCTGAATCTGCTGGTGGGTCAACCGGTTCCGGCCAATCTGCTGCCGGCACAGCGTATTACCCGCATTACCTCCAATACTGCAATTGGTGCCGGCTTACCAAGTGATCTGCTGGTAAACCGTCCCGATGTTCGTGCAGCGGAATACCGTCTGTCTGCTGCAGGTGCCAATATTGCCGCAGCGCGTGCCCGTCTGTTCCCGACCATCAGCCTGACCGGTTCCGCCGGTTATGCCTCGGCCGATTTAAGTGACCTGTTCAAATCAGGTAACTTTGTCTGGTCAATTGGTCCAAGTCTGGATATTCCAATCTTTGACTGGGGCACACGTCAGGCCAATATCCGCATTTCAGAAACCGATCAGCAGATTGCGCTGTCAGATTATGAAAAGTCGATTCAGACCGCTTTCCGTGAAGTGAATGATGCCTTGGCAGTGCGTGAAAATATTGGTGACCGGATTGCCGCACAGCGCCGTCTGGTTGAAGCCACCAATACCACCTATCGTCTGTCGGAAGCCCGTTTCCGTGCCGGCATTGACAGCTATCTGACCGTACTGGATGCACAGCGTGCCTCTTATGCAGCCGAGCAAGGGCTGTTATTGCTGGAACAGGCCAATCTGAACAATCAGGTGGAACTGTACAAAACCTTGGGTGGCGGCCTGAAAGCCAACACTTCAGATCAAGTGACCCAGCAGCCGTCTGTGGCAGAACAACGCCGCGCTGCTCAGCAATAAGATTGTCTGAGTTGTAGCCTCAAGCAGCAGGGTGATTTCATCCTCATCGCTTGATAATCAAGCCAGTGAGCCTCGCGCTGACTGGCTTTTTCTTTGCCTGATGATGTGCCTGGATCATCCATTAAATAAAAGTAGCTCGATAGAGTGATGAGCAAAGCTAAGAAATCATGTTTTGCTTGTAGTGACTCGCCAAAGGATTGGATGCACATCTGCCCGTATAAAACTACAAAAGAGATGTTTTTGATTGCATTTTACCCGCAGTTTTTCTATCTTCATCAGCAATCTATTGTTATTGGTCATCACATGTTACTGAGTAATTTGGAATCTGTACCCGGACACACCATTCGCCAGCAAATTGATGTGGTATATGGCAGCACGGTACGCAGCAAGCATGTCGGCCGTGACCTGCTGGCCGGACTGAAAAATATTGTCGGTGGTGAGCTGACAGCCTATACCGAACTGCTGGAAGAATCGCGTCAGGAAGCCATGAACCGGATGATCGACAAAGCGCGCAGCATGGGGGCCAATGCGATTGTCGGAATCCGTTTTTCCACCTCCAACATTGCCCAGGGTGCATCTGAACTTTTTGTTTATGGCACGGCGGTGATTGTCGATCCAATCATGCCAAAACTGCCTGATCCCTTCCCTGCACAGGACTAAGTCATGGATGGATTGCTCCTGCAGCTGCTGATTTTTGCGGTCCTGTTTGCCGTTGGCTTTGGTTTTGGCCGTTATAACGAACGCAAGCATTTTCAATATCTGGCTGAACAGGAACAGCGACTGGCCTATATCCAGCTCGACAGCAGCCGCTTTAAAAGCACTGACCTACCCGGCCAACTGGTCAGCAGCAATGTGGTGATTTCACATGATTACTTTAAATATGCAATTGCCAATGTGCAGAATTTACTCGGTGGCCGCCTGACCAGTTATGAAAGTGTGGTGGAACGTGCGCGCCGCGAAGCAATTGTACGCTTAAAGCTGGAAGCCGAGAAAATGGGCGCCACCCAGATTTTAGGCCTGCGTTTAAGCACCACCGAACTGGGGATGCAAGGTGGGATGGTGGAAGTGTTTGCGTATGGGACGGCCATCAAGAAATAAGCTGATGGCCTGATCTGTCTTCATCTCGTCAAATGCTCTGGAACGTATTACTTCACCTTCATTTTACGGATCATTTTATACAGCGTACTTGGCGATAAACGCGACACCCAAACCCCCAGTTTTTCCTTGGCGCCACCAACCACAATATATTCCTCTCCCGCCAGCAAGGCACTGACCGTGGTCTGGGCAAACAGGTCCGGCTCCAGACCATTTTCAATTGCTTCATCCTGATGGCCCTGCGGTTTGCCTTCGCCATTTAAGGCATTAAAGGACACATTGGTTTTGACAAAGCCGGGGAAAATTACCGAAACTTTGACACCCTCTTGCGCCACTTCCGCACGCAAACTGTTGGCCCACATATGAATTGCGGCTTTGGCCGCCGAATAAGAGGCACGGTACTGGGTGCCGAGCAAACCGGCGACACTAGAGACAAAGGCAATCCGTCCCGATTTCTGGGCAATAAAGGTCGGTAACACGGTTTTGGTCAGGAACACCTGCGAGAAATAATCGACTTCCATAATGGCACGTTCTGTCTGCATGGTGGTGTCCTGAATCAGCGCGCGCTGGCTGAGACCGGCATTGTTAATCAGCCAGTCTATCCGGCCTTTGGCCGCTAACACCTGCGCATAAGCATGCCGTACCTGTGATTCATCGGTAATATCGGCACAAACTGACACATGGCGTTCCGGGTTCAGTAAAGTCACGCGCACCTTTTCTAGTTCTTCATAACGGCGTGCGGTCAGAATGACGTCGGCACCTTGCAAGGCACATTCTTTGGCCAAGGCTTTGCCCAATCCGGAAGATGCCCCGGTAATCCACACCACTTTTCCTGTTAAATCCTGCTTGGCCATGAATCTGTCCCTCTATACGTTCATTTGTTGTGATGAATATCAGTGTAACCGCGCTCTGGCTGCGGGTCATTGCCCACAAAGCCCAGAAAATGATTGAAATACTGTTCCGTTATGCGGGTATCAAACTGGGTGCCGAGTTTTTCCAGCCGCTTATAGCCAAGCTGGGTGGTCAGCTGAATCACCCCGGTCAGGGTTTTATCGACCATAAAATTAAACTTCAGCATTTTCTTTGGCTCGCGGACCAGACTGGTCACGCCCTGATCGACAATCTGGGTAAAAGCCCGAAAGGCTGGCTGGATATAGGCACTATTGCCCTGCCGGATTTGTTCGACACAACCCAAGGTTTCTTTAATCAGCACATTATCGACCGGATAGGCCACATAGGCCTGCCCCTCTTTTTCATAGGTTTTCTGTTGCAGATAATTCACCATCGGCACCAGACGGTCATTGCCAAAAAATGACACCGACCATGGCATATATTTTTGCACGGTATCCATCACCTGCTGCACAATCTTTTCCGATTCACGGTCGGGCGAGCTGCTGGTCCGGGCAATTTCACCAAACACCTGATCGACAATTTCACAGGAAATATGTGACAGCACCTCGCCTAAAGGCTTGGCCAGACTGTGCGGATTACCCTGGTTAAACTGTTGATGTAACTGCTGAAAACGCTGATAGGTAGCTGGGCTTAATTTTAGTGCGATTGAATAGGTCATTGTTGTTCTCGCTTTTTTTCGTCGTTGTTCTGCGAACTTTGCGCATTGTTATTTGCCTACATCATACGACGAGTAAGTGCAGATGCCAATTGCTTAAACAAGCCAATGATTCAGGCTGCCTAAGTCGCCATTTTTTTTGCTACAATAGATGCAATTTTTTATCTACTTTTGATCTGTTCGAACTATGACTGATTCAGCGCAAAATATTGCTACAACTTACGATCCGACCGAGATCGAGAAAAAATGGTACCAAACCTGGGAAGAGCGCGGTTACTTCAAGCCGTCTCAAAAAGGCGAGTCTTTCTGTATCATGATTCCGCCACCAAACGTCACCGGTAGCTTGCACATGGGTCATGGTTTTAACAATGCCATCATGGATGCATTAACCCGTTATAACCGTATGTCAGGTAAAAATACCTTATGGCAACCGGGGACTGACCACGCCGGTATTGCAACACAAATGGTGGTAGAGCGTCAGCTCGGTGCACAAGGCATTAGCCGTCATGATTTAGGCCGTGAAAAGTTCATTGAAAAAGTATGGGAATGGAAAGAACAATCTGGCGGTAACATTACCCGTCAAATCCGTCGTTTAGGTTCTTCTGTGGACTGGTCACGTGAACGCTTCACCATGGATGAAGGTTTATCCAACGCAGTGAAAGAAGTGTTTGTAAAACTGCACGAAGAAGGTTTGATTTACCGCGGTAAACGCCTGGTCAACTGGGATCCTAAATTACAAACTGCCCTTTCTGACTTAGAAGTTGAGTCTGATAAAGAAGAACAAGGTTCACTTTGGCACTTCAAATATTTCTTTGAAGATAAGTCACTTCGCACGCACGATGGTAAAGATCACATCGTGGTTGCAACCACGCGTCCTGAAACATTGTTGGGTGATACAGCGGTTGCGGTTGCCCTTGATGATGAACGTTATGCGCACTTGGTCGGTCAAAATATCATCCTGCCAATTACTGGTCGTGCGGTTCCAATCGTTAAAGATGAATATGTCGACAAAGAATTCGGTACCGGCTGTGTAAAAATTACCCCTGCGCATGACTTCAATGACTATGAAGTCGGTAAACGCTGCGAATTGCCAATCATCAACATCTTCAACAAAAATGCTGAAGTGTTGGCTGAGTTTGAATACATCGCGAAAGCGGGCGAGCAAATTTCTAAAACCATTCCTGCCCCTGCAGACTACATTGGTTTAGAGCGTTTTGAAGCACGTAAAAAGTTAGTCGAACAAGCAGAAGCTGAAGGCTGGTTAGACCAAATTCAACCATACACCTTGAAACCACCTCGCGGTGACCGTTCAGGTGTCATCGTTGAACCGTTATTGACGGATCAATGGTATGTAAAAATTGCACCGCTTGCGAAACCTGCGATTGAAGCGGTTCAAGACGGTCGTATCAAATTCGTGCCTGAGCAGTACAGCAACATGTACATGGCGTGGATGAATAATATTCAAGACTGGTGTATCTCGCGTCAATTGTGGTGGGGTCACCGTATCCCTGCTTGGTACGATGCAGAAGGTAATGTTTACGTGGGTCGTAACGAAGAAGAAGTTCGTGCGAAAAACGGTATTGCCCCTGAAGTTGAATTGAACCAAGACGAAGACGTACTCGATACATGGTTCTCTTCTGGTCTTTGGACATTCTCAACTTTAGGTTGGACAGGTGACGAAGCGAAAGACAAAGAAAACTATTTCTTAAATACTTTCCACCCGACTGATGTATTGGTGACAGGTTTTGACATCATCTTCTTCTGGGTTGCTCGTATGATCATGCTTACGATGCACTTCATGAAAAATGAAGATGGCACGCCACAAGTACCATTCAAAACTGTGTATGTACACGGTTTGGTACGTGATGGCGAAGGTCAGAAGATGTCTAAATCTAAGGGTAACGTGCTTGACCCATTAGATTTGATTGACGGTGTTGATCTTGAAACTTTAGTACAAAAACGTACCACAGGTTTGATGAATCCGAAACAAGCAGCGAAGATTGAAAAATCGACCCGTAAAGAATTCCCTGAAGGGATTCAGTCTTACGGTACAGATGCGGTTCGTTTCACCTTCTGTGCGCTTGCCAACACAGGTCGTGACATTAAGTTCGACATGAAACGTGTTGAAGGTTACCGTAACTTCGCCAACAAAATCTGGAACGCAACCCGTTTCGTGATGATGAACTGCGAAGAGCAAGTGATTGGTCAAGACGTTCGTCAAGACCTTTGGGAATTGCCTGAGCAGTGGATTGTCAGCCGTCTACAAAAAGCGGAAGCTGCGGTTCAACAAGCCTTTGCGACCTATCGTTTAGACTTGGCTGCACAGGCGATTTACGAGTTCATTTGGAATGAATACTGTGACTGGTATGTCGAGCTGACGAAACCGGTTCTGAATGACGAAAACGTATCGGTTGAACGTAAAGCTGAAGTGCGTCGTGTGCTTCTTTCTGTAATGGAAGCCTCTTTACGTTTGGCACATCCGTTGATGCCTTACTTAACAGAAGAAATCTGGCAAACACTTGCGCCGAAACTCAACATTTCTGGCGAAACGATTATGCTCGCACAGTACCCTGTTGCTGACCAAGCATTAATTAACGAACAAGCTGAAGCAGATATGCAATGGCTTCAAGGTTTGATTGGTGCGGTACGTAACATCCGTGGTGAAATGGGCTTAGGTAATGCTCGCTTGTTGCCAGTTTTACTTCAAAACACGACTGAAGCTGAAAAAGCTCAAATCGCGCGTATTGAACCGTTGTTTAAGGCATTGGCTAAAGTTGAAAGCATTACCTTCTTGGCTGATGCCGAACAACCACCATTGTCTTCTTCATCTGTTGTCGGTCATGTGTCTGTATTTGTTCCAATGAAGGGTTTAATTGACCCTAAAGCGGAATTGAGTCGTCTACAAAAAGACTTAGACAAGGTTCAAAAGCAACATGACCAAATTGCGACTAAACTTGGCAATGAAGGTTTTGTCGCGAAAGCACCTGCCGCTGTGGTTGAAGGTGAGAAAGTGAAACTTGCTGAGTTTGCTGATCAGTTAGCGAAGATTAAGGCGAATATGGAGCAGATTGCAGCGCTTTAAGGTGTTGTTAGTTTGATCTAATGTATGTATAAAGGGCTGATTATTCAGCCCTTTATTACGAGCAAAATATAATGATTACGCGTGGATACTACATTGCACAAATAATAGACAATCTAGCATTAATTTCAAGTCAAATAAAACTAAGAGTTGGATTAAATCAAAATGATTTAAATCTCTATTTGGAAGATTTTTGTAAAGAATTACTGAATCAAATATATGATTATAACTTAGTAAACTTAAACTCAGAACGTTCAAATGAACCTGGTATTGATCTTGGAGATAAATCAAGAAAAATCGCTTATCAAATCACATCAACAAATAAGTTAGATAAAATTAAAAAGACTTTGGTAAAATGTTCAGGGAGAGAGCAAGAATTTAATACCATTAATATTTTAATATTACAACCAAAGCAAAAATCTTATAGTCTTAAGAATTTAAAAAATAAAAGAATTTTTAATTTTTCTGAAAAAAATATACTCGACTTTACTGACTTATGCCGAGAGATCATTACTTTAGAGCTAGATAAATTAGAGAAAATTTATAAAAAAATTAGCAAAGAAACAGCAAAAGTTTTAATTGAGTTGGAAATTCAAGATATAAATGGGAACTTTCCAACTGATTTAAATAAATATATCGAAGTAAAACCCACTCCAAAATTTAAAAGTGCCGATAAACTGGTAAATTATATTATAGATCAAAATGCTAGTGATCAAGAGTTTAATAAAGTAGAAGAAGTTAACATTATAATTGAAGATATAATTATTGAATTACAGCGCCTACCTAAAATTACTCGACATATTTTAGGTTACATTTTTCAAGAATCCCACTGGAGTGATTCAGGAAATGGCGCGCTGATAATGAAATTCTCGCAATTCAAACGACAAACGAACTACCCCAATGTTAGAGATGATTTCGAGATGCTAGAAGAAAGTGGTTTATTTCATACGGTTGAAATTGAAGATAATAGAATAAATCTAAAAGTCACATTAGGAAATTCAAATCTAGCCTTATATATTAAAGACTATTTAGAAAAAAATGATATAGATATCATCAATGTTTTTACTAATATAGATTTTTCGAAATTATAATTTTTAATCACTAAGCCACCTTCTTGTACTCTCTTAAATTGCAATTATATCTATAATTGCAATTTTCATATTTTGATCTGAAGAATTAAAAAATCATACATTCAGCATGAGATTCTATTTCTTTATAAATGCCATGCTGACCACCATCCAACTCAATGACCAAACCAATTTCATGACAGTAAAAATCCACAATATACGGCTCAATCACATGCTGACGACGGAATTTCAGATTCATAAACCGCTTGGCACGTAACAGTTGCCACATCAAGTTTTCAGCATCGGTGGCGGTATGGCACATGGATTTGGCGAAGGCGAATAATCAGCGGGTTAAAGTGCATAAAAAAGCATCGTCAAAATGACGATGCTCTGAATGACAATCAATGCTAAAAATTACTCAAATGACCAACTAAATGCTCTGCTTTTCAGTAAAATTTTTAAGTAATCAAAATCCTTATAATCATTTAAACGCTTTTCATCTCTTAACAGTTTTGCTTGAATATCTGCTAAATCGCGTTGATATTTTTTTATCAAATCAACAGGTTTAAAACGCTGTTTGTAAAAACCAGAGCCGATCCAATCAAATGAATAAATAATATCATCTATTTCAAATTGTAATTTCTCTACTTGCTCTTCCAACAATAAATTATAAGATTTCAAATGCTCATTCGCGATTTTTGTTGCCTGTTCCTGATCACCTTGCGCTGTAAAAACACGCAATTTCAAAAGAGTAAGTAAATCTTTTTCCTCTAATGCAGCATTTGCTTGCTGTAATAATTCGGTTTTTTCAATGCGCTTTTGTTCATCTTGCTCTCGATCAGGGTGAATTAAGGCAGCAATTTTTGAATAAATGCTTTTTAGAGATTGCCCTGCCATTTTTTTCGCTTCTTCAAGCTGTGTTTGCTTCTTTAAAATTTTCTTTTTTTCCTTTTCAGCAAACTTTTGATATTCATCACGCTCATCTTCATTAAGCTGATTTTGAATAAAATTTGCTTCTTCTCGATCTAATTTATCTTTTACTTTTTCCATAAACGCGTCGAGATTATTGAGATCCAAATCAAAGTCAAGCCAAGCTACGGGTACCCCGATTTGGTCTGCTATCATTTCTTTTATGGCTTGTTTTTGCATCATTTCATCAGCATCATACGCTTGATGCGAATGATCATTTACATGAGAGCTGACTTCTTCAGCATCAGCACTTTCTTCTATCAGCTCATAATGTTGAGCAATGATAAGCGTCAACTCATGTTGTTGTTCAGAAAGATTCGGATTATTAAGCAGCTGACTCGCTAAAATTGAAATTTTTTCATCTAAACGCACTAAATATGTTTTTGCGATTTTATGCGTATTTTTATATTGCCAAAGCGTCTCTAATTGAGCGAACAAAACGTGGTGCCACTGACGATATACAGGTAATAGCTCATCTCTTGCATCCTCTTGTACTTGTTTTTGCGCTTGTTGCCAGTCCGCCAATACCATTTGTAATTGCTCAATTTTTTCAAGCAACCGATTAAACTTTTTTTGTTGTGCCGATAATTTTTCACTCGTTTGATAAATGCTTAAATCTAAATTGCTCATTCACTGACTTCAACGCTAATCTCAATTTCTGTAATATTTTAGCATAATGAATAGCATACAAACTTTTTGCTTAGTTCAAAAAAACTATATTCTTTACAAAACCCCATGCTCCAACAACATCCCTAGCCCACTCTCTTTCCCCATAAAACTCAGCCGTTGCTTCTCCGCTTTTAACTGATGCTTCACGTTCGACACATCCGCATCAATCTGTTTATACAACTGCTCAATATTGAGCTGCCCTTTGGACTTTTGCACCGCAATTTTGGCTTTATTTGACCATACAAGCGAGTTAATCAATTCCTGCATCTGCTGTTTTAAGGACTGGCTTTGTGCTTCTAACGCCTGTTGGTAAAACTTGAATTGTTCTGTGCTTAAACCTTTGTTTGAACCGTTTTTACTTTGCTCAACTTCAAGCTGAAGTTTCAGTAAAAAGAATAAATCTTCCTGTTCGTATGCTTCATTGGCACATTGTAAAAGCTCGGTCTTTTCCTCTTTTTTAGCTTCATCGGGCTCACGATCAGGGTGAATGATGGAAGCAATCTTGAGATACACAGTTTTGAGTGATTGATTCACCATCTTTTCAGCTTGCGCTTGTTTTTCTTGCTGACGTTTTAACTTGGCTTGCTCACGTGCTTGTTGGTATTGATCATTATTCCAATCTTCAAATACATCATCGGCTTGGACTGTTTCAGTTTCAGGCTCATCAAAAGTGTCTATATTTTTCTTCTTGTTTTTTTTCTTGCTGTATTCATCTGCCTGCCGATAATAGACATGCATTTTTTCCACTTCATCTAACTGCTTTTGACTCAGCAAATGTGAACCTTGTAGTAAGCGCGCTAAAGTTTGGATTTTATCTTCCACCAATGCTGTATTTGATTTCGTGAAACTATAACTACTTAGACCATTCCAAAGTGTCTTCATCTGTTCATACAAAGTGCTATATAACTCACGATACGCAGGCATCAGCACCTTTTGACTATAGGCACGAATGTCATCTTGGGCATGTTGCCATGCAAGCAATAACTGTTTCTGCTGTTCAATCTCATCAATTAAACGATTCAGCTTCTGATGCTGTGGTAAGACTTCAAGCACCATGTTTGGCATGGTTTTCAGCGCAAAAGGCATAGGGAAGATAAAAGCAAAAGAGAAATTATACCTGATTTATGTGAAAGTATTTTTTGACTCATCTCAGTAAAACTGAAGCAAAGCAAAATCCTGAGCAAATAAGCCTTAACATTACATGGCTTCAGATCAGGTAATTTTTTGAATTAACCAAGTCACTCAAATCATTGCAGTTTATTACGCAACTATAAACATTCAGCCGCCGCAATTCATGCATAGTATCAACAAAGACCAACAGATTATAAAAAGGACATTCACATGGATTGGGCCAGTATTTTTATTCATGACACCACCTGGGCTTTTGCTGCTGAAATTAGCGTGCGTGCCATCCTTATGTTCAGCATGATCATTATCTTTTTACGTCTGACTGGAAAACGTGGTGTGCGCCAGCTGTCAATTTTTGAACTGGCGATTATTCTATCGCTGGGTTCAATTGCCGGCGACCCGATGTTCACCGAAGATCTGCCGCTGATTCAGGCCCTGCTAATCATGAGCATCGTGATTTTCCTGTATCGTCTGGTGACCTGGTTAATGATGAAATACCAGCCCTTTGAAGATCTGCTGGAAGGCAAGTCGCTGTATATTGTCGAAGATGGCGAGCTGGTCTTAGAAAAGATTAAACGCGGTAAAATGTCGCACGATGAATTCTTTGCCGAAATGCGCCAGCAAGGGGTCGAACATCTGGGACAGGTACGGGTCGGTTTACTCGAAAATGATGGCAAGTTCAGCATCCTGTTTTTCTCCAATGATCAGGTGCGGTACGGTTTACCCCTGTTTCCCAAAGCCTGTCAGGAAATCACCGACGTTAAACCGCATACCCATTACGCCTGCGTATACTGTGGCTATACCGATTTTTTGCAAAGTGCCGAGCAGATCTGCCCGCGTTGTGACAGCTGTCACTGGACTGAAGCCATCAATACCTTACGGGTAGATTAATCGCGTGTTTTAAATCTCTGTGCCGGTTCATCCACCTTCGCCCAACCGTTTTATCTCAACTTTGGTCATATCTTGGTCTTTAATGGCCCAAGACTGGCACAGTTCCTGCTGTATTTTATTCATGCTTTTTGCTGCTATTTATCTAAAAAGTGGTTATTTCATAACGATTTATCATTAACAAAACGGTTAAAAATTTCGCTTGAGCAATGCTGGAAATCTCGCTTAAGATGAAGCTATGCCGTTGTGCAGAGATAATTAAAACAATCTCATTTGCTTCATTACCTGATAAATCAGTTCCAGGATTGGAATTGCCATGAATAACAGCAAATGACCAATAATCAATACAAAAGGAGTTTTGTACATGACCTCTAAACGCACCCTCACCTCCCTGTTTTGTGCCAGCGCATTCATGCTTGGCCTCAGTGCTTGTAGTGACAATAAAGCTCCAGCTGATGCCAATAGCAACACCAATGCCGCTGCCTCGAGTTCGGGCACCTTAGAGAAAATCAAAAAGTCCGGCACCATTGTGCTGGGTTATCGTGACTCATCCATTCCCTTCTCCTATATTGCCGATACGCCAAATCAGCCGGTCGGTTATGCGCATGACCTGCAACTAAAAGTGGTGGAAGCGCTAAAACAGAAACTGGAGATGCCAGATCTGAAAATCCGCTACAATCTGGTTACCAGCCAGAACCGGATTCCACTGGTCTCTAACGGGACGGTCGATTTAGAGTGTGGCTCGACCACCAACAATCAGGAACGCCAGCAGCAAGTGGCTTTCTCGGTCGGTTTCTTCCAGGTGGGTTCACGTTTACTGACCGCCAAAGATTCCGGCATTCAGGATTTTGCTGACTTAAAAGGCAAGAAACTGGTCACCACCGCCGGCACCACCTCTGAACGTTATATCCGCCAGCATGAAAAAGAACTCGGCATTGGCGAAATTATTTCAGCCAAAGACCATGCCGAATCGTTCCTGATGCTACAAAGTGGCCGTGCCGCTGCCTTTATGATGGATGATATTCTGCTGGCCGGTGAAAAATCCAAAGCCACCGATCCAGACAAATGGGTAATTGTCGGCACGGCGCCAATTCAGGAAATTTACGGCTGTATGCTGCGTAAAGGCGATGCTGAATTTAAACAGGTGGTGGATGATGCCATTAAAGCCACCTATAGCTCGGGTGAAATTAACCAGATGTATAACAAATGGTTCCAACAGCCAATTCCTCCAAAGAACATCAACTTGAACTTTGAAATGTCCGATCAGCTGAAAGACCTGATTGCCAATCCGCACGATCGTGATCAGTAACACTCCAACATAAACCGACTCAGGTAAACATGGATGCTTTACCTGAGTTTTTGAGGAGGACGTATGAATTATAGTTGGAACTGGGGTGTCCTGTTTCAGTCTACCGGCATTGGCGACAGTACCTATCTGCACTGGATTCTCGCCGGTCTGGGCTGGCTGCTGGTGATTGCCATTGTGGCCTGGAGTATTGCCATGCTACTGGGCAGCATTTTGGGGATTATGCGAACCCTGCCCAGCAAAACCGCCCGCACGATTGGCACCGCCTATGTCACCATTTTTCGTAATGTACCGCTGCTGATCCAGCTGTTTATCTGGTTCTATGTGGTGCCCAATTTCCTGCCAGCACCCATCAAAAGCTGGTGGATGAATGATTTAGGCGCGCATACTTCAGCGCTGATTTCAGCCAGTATCGGGCTGGGACTGTTTACCGCGGCACGGGTCTGTGAACAGGTGCGCACCGGTATTGAAGCCCTGCCACGTGGACAGATCAATGCCGGCTATGCCATGGGTTTTAGTACCGCGCAGTTATATCGCTATGTAATTTTGCCGCAGTCATTTCGCACCATTTTGCCGCCGTTAAGCTCGGAGCTGACCAACTGCGTTAAAAACACCTCGGTCGCCTCTCTGGTTGGGGTGGCTGAAATTATCTCGCAAATGAAAACCATCAGTGAGTACACGCAAAACACCATTGAAATTTATACCATTGTCACCGTTATTTTTATTGTGATTAATATTTGCCTGATTCAGGGCATGAACCTGCTGGAAAAACGTTTACGTGTTCCCGGCCTGATTGCAGGAGAAAAATAATGGAATGGCTCACTGCATTTTTAAATGATTTACAACTGTCCGGGCCGGCGCTATGGCATGGTTTTACCATTACCTTAAAAGTGCTGGTCATGGCGACCATTGGCGGTATTCTAATTGGCACCCTGCTGGCGTTAATGCGCCTGTCTTCTATTCGCGTACTGAATCTGTTTGCACAAGGCTATGTCAATCTGTTCCGCTCGATTCCCTTGCTGCTGGTGCTAATGTGGTTCTATTTTGCGGTACCATTTTTCTACACCGCCCTCACCGGGAATTACCTGACCATTGATACTGCACTGGTGTCGAGTATCGTGGCCTTTATGCTATTTGAGGCGGCCTACTTTTCTGAAATTGTCCGTGCCGGGATTCAGTCCATTCCCAAAGGCCAGACTGCGGCTGCCTATGCGCTGGGCATGACTTATGGCCAGTCGATGCGGCTGATTATTTTGCCGCAGGCCTTTCGAAAAATGACCCCGCTGCTGTTACAGCAGACCATCATCCTGTTTCAGGACTCCACCATGGTTTATGCCATTGGCCTGCTGGATTTCTTCCGTACCAATTATGTCCGTGGCGATTTAATGGCGCTGCTGACCCAATATATTCTATTTGCCGGGCTGGTGTATTTTAGCGTGAGTTTAATCGCCACCTATGCAGTGAAAAAACTACAAAGGAGGCTGACGGTATGACCGAACCCAAGATTATGATTGACCTCCAGAATGTCAGCAAATGGTACAAGGATTTTCAGGTCCTGACCGATTGCAGCACCCAGATTCGTCAGGGAGAAGTGGTGGTGGTGTGTGGACCATCGGGTTCGGGAAAATCGACCTTGATTAAAACCGTAAATGGTCTGGAACCGTTTCAAAAAGGCCAGATTCTGGTCGATGGGATTTCGATTAGCGATCCGAAAACCAATCTGAACAAACTGCGCAGTCGTGTCGGCATGGTATTCCAGCATTTCGAGCTGTTTCCGCATTTAAGCATTACCGAAAACCTGACCATTGCCCAGATCAAAGTACTGGGCCGCTCGGAAACTGAAGCCAAACAGAAAGGGCTGGCCTATCTGGATCGGGTTGGTTTAAGTTCACAGGCCAACAAGTTTCCGGCGCAACTCTCTGGTGGGCAGCAGCAGCGGGTTGCCATTGCCCGCGCCTTAAGTATGGACCCGATTGCCATGCTGTTTGATGAACCAACCTCGGCGCTGGACCCGGAAATGATTACCGAAGTACTGGACGTAATGGTCGAGCTGGCGCGTGAAGGCATGACCATGATGTGTGTGACCCATGAAATGGGCTTTGCCCGCCAGGTCGCCAACCGGGTGATTTTTATGGATCAGGGTAAAATTGTCGAAGACTGCACCAAAGATGAATTCTTTAATACCCAGCGCGGTGAACGTGCCCAGCAGTTCCTAGATAAAATCCTGCATTAATCCATACAACCAAACATCCCAAATTAAGAAGCAGATCAGATGATCTGCTTTTTTTTCGTATTCGATTACTCCAGCACCAGACGCGCATTGGTCGGCTGTACCGGCCGGTTATTCGGATGTTCCATCAGCTGTGAAAAAGCCTGAATCTGCTGTCTCGAGGCCTGCTGAATCTGTTTGAAGACAATCCAGCGCACGCCTTCGGTACACGGCGGCGTGGTTAAAGAGCCGTTAAAACGATAATAATCCCGTTGCTCCGGTAAAAATGCCGCGGCTACATCCTGATGGTTTAAAATAATGGCCTCACCGGGTTGCTGCGGTAATTCCTGCCACAGCTGTTTCAGCTTCGGATTTTCCTGACCTTCCTGAAACATAATTGCCAGCACCGCCAGTTCACCCGCAGGTGTGGCATGTACCAGATGCATCTCCATCGCAAAACTTTGCCCCTGAATGGTATTTTCACTTGGACTATGCAAATGGAACTGCTTGAGCTCAAAGACTTTCTGGTCCAGTTCTAAATGGCTACCCTGCTCAAAATTGACCTGAACCGTGCGCTGGTTATTCACAATGGTTTTAGCCTTGGCCGCATAGTTCAGTTTTAACGGCGGCAACTGCGCCGGTGTGGTCTGGGCAATATTAATGGGCGCCTGATTCATGCCAGCGCAGGCCTGATATTCCGGTTTTAACTGGCTCCATTTATCCGGCGCAGTCTGTGCCGCATAGCTCCAGTCAAAATGACTGCCCTCGGCAGCAAAAGCCATATTCATACTCAAAAGTGCAGTCGCTGCAAAAATACTCCGTTTCATTCTTCAACCTTGAAAACACATCATCAAAAGAGCCTTGATCATCCGTAACCTGCGCCGGCAGGACAAAACCAAATCTTCCAACTGTTTATTGCTTTTGTATCTGATTGGAGCGGTTTTTGAGCGTTATAATTCAGCCTGATGGCCTGATAATGACTTGTCCGGTGCATCGACTTATCAAGTTGTACTGATCAATCACGACGTTGCCGCCCAAACCCACCTTGGTTTCCAGTTCGATGGTGATGCTTTTTTATAAGTCCGGTACTAACAGTTTTCTGGCTGCTGGATCAGCGACTTATAAAACTGATGACGCTTTGCTTAAATCAACCGGCAACAACATGAGGTATTGAAGAAGTAGATCAGCGATTCTGCTGGCGCTGGCCGATTTTTTAGCTCAGCTTTAGCATGGAATTTTCGCGGTCTTACTAGGTATGTTAAGTTTTCTACCGGGATGGATTGGCCTCGAATTTTAGCTGCACCAGCATGAAGCATGATTGACGTTGTGATTTAGCCAACGCCACTTGTCATTGACGAGTTGATCACAGGATTCATCACTAAAAATGGAATATCTAAACCAAACCAGCTGATGAGTATCTTGCTTATTCAAAAGTCAGTCTTTCTGATCAGGAGCATCGATCTATGAGTTGATTGAACAGGAATTCGACAGTCTGCACGTCAGCGCCTGCATCTGTCTTAAATATGTCATAAACAGCCACTACACTGCTTGTCATCGGGATCGCACACCACTCCCTGCCCATATTCAGGGTCAATTCCAAGAAAGTGCCCTCCTCACTGTATAACATCAGCACAGCCACTATTCATTCAGCAAACGGCTGTGGGTCAAGGTGGAAGGCCATTATTTTTAATAAACCAGTTACGACTCCAGCGATTCCCTCCAGGATCGCTTTTTTTCTTTTTTAAGGGTTTATTTGTGCTGAACCGCCTCATCTTTGGGCAGGCTTCTGGCCCAGACCAGAATCGGAAGCAGACACAGCAGCGCAATCCCGCTAATCATCATTAAATAGCGTGCATAACCAAGCTGATCGCCCAGTATGCCGCTGAGGCTATACAGCCCACCACTGACGGTAGCCATCAGCGCCACCTGAAAAGTAAAATCGGTACCGGCCAGCTGTTTGCGGCTATAGTGCATCACCAAAGTGAGCATCACCACCAGCAGCATCGCCGAAATACCATCTTCCAGCGCATTAATCAGATAAATCAGCCACAGTGCTACCGCCTGCTGCTGTTCATACTGATAGGCCAGCCAGCTATAGGCAGTTAAAGCCAGCACTTTCAACACTGAAAACAGCACTAAAGCCTGAGCACGTGACATCACCCGGAGCAATAAGCCGGCCACACCTGCACCGAGTAACGCCGCAAACGCCCCTAGCATGGTCACATAAATACCAATCTGGGAAAAACTTAAGCCCAAATCGACCATTAACGGTTTGAGTAATGGACCAGACAGACCATCGGCAATTTTAAAACTGAGCAGCACCCATAACCACAGTGCCAAGCTGCGGCTCTGGCGAAAATAACCCAGATACTGGCGCACAGCCTGCCAGGAAAAAGGCGTGGTCTTCTGCGCTATTTTGGCTGCATGTTGCGGTTCACGATACAGTAAAATTGGCAAGGTATTTAAAAATACCAGTAGCGCCAGCATCAGAAACGTGGCCTGCCAGTGCAGCCAGTCCAAAGCCCAGAGCATGGCGCCCCCACCAACAATAAAGCCCAGCCGTGAACCAATCACCTGAAAGGTATTGCCCCAGTGCTGCTGCTGGCCAGTTAAAATATTCACCGCCAGTCCATCGGTGGCGATATCCTGCGTGGCCCCAACCAGATTCATCAGCAACAGCCCGACAAAAAAGCCAAACAAATACAGCGGTTCATTCAGGGCCTGAATCGGGATAAATGACAGCCCGATTAACACCACGACACTCAGCAACTGAGTCGGAATAATCCAGGAACGGTAATGGCCCTGAGCGCTGCGGCCAAAGCGATCCACCCACGGCGCCCAGAAAATTTTAATCGACCAGGGCAACATTAACAGGCCAAAACCGCCAATATGCGCCAGCGATACCCCTTGCGCCCGTAAGATCACCGGCAAGGCATGGGTCATAAAGCCCACCGGCAGACCTTGCGCCCAATACAGGGAAAACAGCAACAGATAAAGATTCGGCATAGCAGCGGACATTCCTTTTTATTTCAGGCCAAGCGGATGGCTCCAGGCAAAACTGCTCAAACAAAAGCGTATTTTTGCTCTGCTTCCCCATTGAATAAAGTCGCAATATTTTGTAAAACTTGGCTGAGTTTCAGTAGGATAATACATAAAAACAATGACCAAGCAATTTCCTGTTTTACCTGATCAAGTACCTGGCCGCGGCAGCGCCCTGAGTCGAGGCTTTTTTAAATCGCTCTTTTTGGCCCAAGGCTGGCAGCTGAAAGGCGAATTTCCCAACCTTCCCAAAGCGGTGGCAATTATATCCCCGCATACCTCCAATATTGATGCCTGGCATGGCTTCGCTGCTTTGCTCGGACTGGGGCTAAAAGTCACCATTTTTGGCAAACATACCCTGTTTAATACACCGTTAAAACCGCTGCTGGAGTGGATTGGGGTGGTGCCGGTAATTCGCCATGCGCCGCAGGGCCATACCCAGCAGATTATTGAAATTATCCGGCAACGTGAACAGATCTGGGTCGGGATGGCGCCGGAAGGCACGCGCAAACAGGCCGAGCAGATTCGCAGCGGTTTTTATCATATTGCCTATGGCGCACAAATTCCGATTGTGATGTTCTCTTTTGATTATGCGCATAAGACCATTCATATTCTTGGTGTGTTTCATCCGACTGGGCATTATGAACAGGATTTAGACGCGATTTATCAGCATTATGAAGGCAAGTTTTCTGCCAAAAATCCGCACTGGCTGGCCAAGCCGTTACAAAAACGCTGGCCCAAAGACTAGCCAAAACCGTATTTTTTTGCTGAGATGTGCGCATATTTTGTTGAATTAATCTCCTATCGAATCATGAAATTACTGCAATTTTCGACCGCCGGCCTGTTATTGCTGGCACTTTCCGGCTGTGATCGGGCGGTACAAACCCCAGTGACTCCGACACCCATTCAGGTGCGTGAACCAGTGGTGGCCATTGCCTTAGGGGGTGGTGGTGCCAAAGGTTTTGCCCATATTGGCGTACTGAAAGTTTTAGAATCACACGGCATTAAACCGAAAATTGTAACCGGTACCAGTGCCGGCAGTTTTGTCGGCAGTCTTTATGCCAGTGGTAAATCACCGTATCAGTTACAGCAACTGGCCCTAAACTTTAAAGAATCCGATATTCGCGATTTAACCCTGAACCGTCAGGGCTTTGTGCTGGGCCAGAAACTGCAGGACTATGTCAATCAGCAGGTGGGTAACAAAGCCATCCAGCAGTTCCCGATTCGTTTTGCTGCGGTCGCCACCCGTCTGGACAATGGCCGTAAAGCCGACTTTATTAAAGGCAATGCCGGTCAGGCGGTACGTGCCTCCTGCAGTATTCCGAATGTGTTTGTGCCGGCGACTATTGGCGGCACCAAATATGTCGATGGCGGTCTGGTCAGCCCGATTCCGGTCAAAACCGCCAAAGATATGGGCGCCGATCTGGTCATTGCAGTGGATATTTCCGCGCGTCCAACCGGCAATACGCCTATGAATATGTGGGGCCTGCTCGATCAGACCATCAACATTATGGGCCAGCAGAGTATTCATGAAGAACTGCGCCAGGCCAATGTGGTGATTCAGCCTAAAGTTGGTCATATTGGCACACTGGATTTAAAAGCCAGCAACCAGACCATTTTAGAAGGTGAAAAAGCTGCCCAGCTGAAAATCCGCGCCATTGAAAAAGCCATCAGCGATTTTAAAAAATCTCCGGCCGCTTTGGCACCACCACCCAAAGCCAAATTTTAACATCGGGGATTTTTTCATATCCAAGTCGGTTCTCATCTGCTACATTGAACAGCATACAGATTGATCTATATCAATGATTCTTTTTACAATCATTCGCGACGAGTCGATGTATGGAATTTGTTCTTGAACCCTGGCACTGGTTTGTTTTAGGCATTTTGCTGATTCTTTCCGAGCTGCTGCTGCCGGCTTTTGCTGCGCTCTGGTTTGGCGTGGGCGCGCTGATGGTGGGCGTTTTATATCTGCTGTTCCCGATGATGGGCACCACCACGCAGCTGGTGATGTGGATCATTTTATCGGTGCTGTGTACCCTGCTCTGGTTTAAATTTATTAAACCACTGTCGATTGATAAAACCAAAGCCGGCCTGTCACGGGAAGCCACCATCGGCCAGATTGGTATGGTCATCCAGACCAATCTGGAGCATGACGAAGTGAAAGTCCGTTTTCCGATGCCGGTGCTCGGTTCTGATGAATGGAACTGCCGCACTCTAAGTCCGGTGCAGGTCGGTGATCGTGTGCGTGTGGTCGATATTCTTGGCAATGATCTGGTTGTGCAGTTGCATAGCCTGCAGAATGACAACGAAAAACAGTGAGTAATATAAAATGAATGCTGGCTCCATTATTGTTTTAGCCCTGCTGGCCTTTGTGGCCATCACCATTTTTAAAGGGGTGCGTATTGTTCCACAAGGCTATAAATGGATTGTGCAACGTTTGGGTAAATACCACACCACCCTAAGTCCGGGTCTGAACTTCGTAATTCCCTATGTCGATGAAGTGGCCTATAAAGTCACCACCAAAGACATTGTGCTGGACATTCCGTCTCAGGAAGTCATCAGCCGCGATAACGCCGTCCTGCTGATGAACGCGGTGGCCTACATTAACCTGACCACGCCAGAAAAAGCGGTGTACGGGATTGAAAACTATTCTTGGGCCATTCAGAACCTGGTACAAACCTCGTTGCGTTCTATTGTCGGTGAAATGGATCTGGATGATGCGCTGTCCTCACGTGACCATATTAAGGCACGTTTAAAAGCCTCGATTTCAGATGATATTGCGGACTGGGGTATTACCCTTAAAACCGTTGAAATTCAAGATATTAAACCATCCAACACAATGCAGTCAGCAATGGAAGAACAGGCGGCAGCAGAACGTCAGCGTCGTGCCACCGTAACCAAAGCCGATGGTGAAAAACAGGCAGCCATTCTGGAAGCCGAAGGCCGTCTTGAAGCTTCACGCCGTGATGCCGAAGCACAAGTGGTGCTGGCCGAAGCTTCGCAACGTGCTATTGAAATGGTCACGACAGCAGTCGGCGATAAAGAAATTCCGGTGGCCTATCTGCTTGGTGAACAATATGTGAAAGCCATGCAGGATATGTCGAAGTCGCCAAATGCCAAGACGGTGGTATTACCGGCCGATATTCTGAATACCATTCGTGGGGTCATGGGCCGACAAAACTAAGCACCTTTTTAGCCAAAAATAGACAGCCTGGATGCTGTCTATTTTTATTGCCTGAAAGAAAAATCAGTATTTCATGCAAAATTATGGTTAAATTTCGCCTTCATTTTTTGAATCTTTCAGGACTTGTGAGTATCCATCAAGAATTTGCATGGAACGCATTGAGGCCATAAGTCCTTTACTGTCCAACATACTATATGGATACCGTATGAGCTCCCTAAATCCGACCTTAATCACCTTTCTGTTTTATATTGTCGCCATGATCGCGATTGGTCTGATGGCCTATCGTGCAACCACCAACTTTTCAGACTATATTCTGGGTGGCCGCCGTTTAGGCAGCTTTGTCACGGCCCTGTCTGCTGGCGCATCGGATATGAGTGGCTGGTTATTGATGGGTTTACCGGGGGCAATTTATCTGTCCGGTTTATCTGAGATGTGGATTGCCATTGGTCTGATTATTGGTGCCTGGCTGAACTGGTTACTGGTTGCGGGCCGCTTACGGGTACATACCGAAGTGCAGCACAATGCCCTGACCTTACCGGATTATTTCTCCAATCGCTTTAATGACCAGAAAAAAGTGCTGCGTATTGTATCCGCCTTTGTGATTCTGATTTTCTTTGCGATTTACTGTGCCTCTGGCATGGTGGCCGGTGCGCGCTTGTTCGAAAGTATGTTTGAAATGTCGTATAGCACGGCCTTATGGATCAGTGCCATTGCCACCATCAGCTATGTTTTTATTGGCGGCTTCTTGGCGGTGTCCTGGACAGACACCATTCAGGCTGGCCTGATGATCTTTGCCTTAATCCTGACGCCTATTGTCACCCTGCTGACCTTTTCTGATTTATCCCAAGTGACGCTGGCACTGGAAGCTGCGCGTCCGCAAGCCATGAATCTGGTCGGTGATTTAAGTATTGTTGCGATTATCTCGTTACTGGCCTGGGGCCTGGGTTATTTCGGTCAGCCGCATATTCTGGTGCGCTTCATGGCGGCAGATTCAGTGAAGTCAATTCCAAATGCACGCCGTATTGGCATGACCTGGATGATCCTGTGTTTAGGCGGCGCAGTGGCGGCCGGTTTCTTTGGTATTGCCTACTTCCAGCAACATCCGGAACTGGCCGGGGTGGTGAATGCCAACCCTGAAACCGTGTTTATGGAACTGACCAAAATCCTGTTTAACCCGTGGGTGGCTGGTATTGTACTGGCGGCAATTCTGGCTGCGGTGATGAGTACCCTAAGCTGTCAGCTGCTGGTCTGTTCAAGTACCCTAACTGAAGACTTCTATAAATCGTTCCTGCGTAAATCTGCCTCACAAAAAGAACTGGTCTGGGTTGGCCGTTTAATGGTGTTACTGATTGCCCTGCTGGCAATCTGGATGGCCGGTAACCCGGAATCGAAAGTTCTGGGCCTGGTGGCTTATGCCTGGGCTGGTTTTGGTGCCGCTTTTGGTCCACTGATTATTTTGTCTTTATTCTGGAAACGCATGACTTTAAATGGTGCGCTGGCCGGCATGATCGTGGGTGCGGTGATGGTGATTCTCTGGAAAAATGTCTGGGGCGATACCGGTATCTATGAAATTATTCCGGGCTTTGTCTGCTCGTTCATTGCCATTATTGTGGTGAGCTTGCTGGGCAAAGCGCCAAGCAGCAGCATTACTGAGCGTTTTGATGAAGCAGACCGCTTGTACAAAGAGCAGACTCAATAATTGCTCCATGCAAAAAAATAGCCAGTGACATCACTGGCTATTTTTTTGCAACTCAATTGATCAATTCAAAGACTGGACAGAAAGAGAGTACGCGGACCATTTTAGATGGTAACGATGGCTGACAATCTCTGACCCAACTCTCCCACCAAAGAACAGCAACCGCCCCTTGCTTGCTGTTCTTTAGCTGAATCTTTGAAGCAGCGTTTAAGATTCCAGCCCTTCTTTATTGCCCTGCTTTTTACGCGACTTGCTAAAGCGCTGCGCCGGCCAGGACATAATAAAACGTGCACCGCCCAAAGTGGTGCTCTGATCCACCTCAATCTTGCCGCCAAACCAGTAGGCAATCCGGCTGACAATCGACAGGCCCAGACCATACCCCCCAGAGGCACGGGTACGGCTATCATCTAAACGGGCAAAGGCTTCAAATACGCGGCTCCGGTCTTCTTCTGGAATGCCCGGCCCATCATCTTCCACACAGACATAAGCCACGCCTTGTGCAGTCACGCCACCGCTGACCAGTACCTTGTGGTCACAATAACGCACCGCGTTCCCGACTAAGTTCTGCACCACGCGGTGTAAATAACGACGCTCAGCATCAACTTCCAGACTGGTCGACATAGTTTGCAGCTGGATGTCCTTACCAGTTTTCAGCGCATCGGTTTCATTAACCACCTGATCCAGCACCTCAAACAGCACCACTTTTTTAATTTCTAACGATGGCATGCCCTGCTCCAGTTTGGCATAGGTCATGATCTCGTCAATCAGGGTATTCAGTGCTTCAATGTCTTTATCAATCATGTCCAGCTGCTGAATCCGGTATTCATAATCATCTTCTTCAGCCAACATTTCCATCCCAAAACGAATCCGCGCTACCGGGGTACGCAGTTCATGCGATACCGCGCGCATCAGCTCGCGCTGGGCTTCAATCAGACGCTGGATATGATCGGACATGCTGTTATAGCTGGAGGCCAGACTGGCCATTTCATCTGAACCGTCAATGGGTAAACGCAGGTTTAAATCGCCGGTTTTCATGCGGTTCAAGGCAAAATTTACTTCACGGATTTTGCGCTGCATCGGCAGAATCAGGCCATAAATGCCCAGACTCAGAATAAACAGACTCAGCAAGGTAATCCCGGCCGCCAGCTGGAATGGCATCCAGTTAAACAGCGGAACCGGACCAAGTACCAGCACCTCGGACGGCGAATTCGGCATTGGCGAAATAATGGAGATGGTGGTGCCACGTACGCTGGCATTATCCCGATACAGGATAATGCTGTGGTCCAGCCTTAAACGGCCAATTTGCTCGGAGTCGAGCGGTAAATCGGCAATGTTCTGAATGTCGATAGGATAAGAAAACTGATCCTGGATACGGGCCAGATATTCTTTTTCCTGTCCCGGGAAATAGACCAGATAATCCAGAATAAAGATCGGCAGTGCCTTCATTTGCCGTTCGGTAATTTCATCGGCCTTGATATACAGATAATGTTCCGGGTCATTTCTCAGGCCCATAATAATATAGGCTGTGGTCGTTTCTGCATCGTAACGTACCGCAGCCCTGCGCTCTTTGATCCGTTTCAGTTCGGCCCGTGACAGCTCGACCTTATCGGCAGCAATATAATAGATAGGCAGTTCCAGCAAATCCGAGGCATCTGAAATCCAGTCCTGCTTTTGCTGCTCATTGGGTTGTCGCGCCACCCCTTCACTAATGATATAGGCCATACCATCGGTCAGGGATTCACGATATTCTTGCGCGCGCTGATAGTTAATGATCTGAACCAGCAAATAGCCTAACACGGCCACCAATGCCACCAGAATTACCAATCCTGCATAAATCCGCAAGAATATGCTGTGTTTGAACACGAAAAACAGTCCTATCTCAGATACGCGCGACGATTATATACCATTCGTTTCTTTGACAAATAAGTATCCTTTGCTGCGTACAGTTTTAATACGCTTTGGATTTTCCGGGTCATCGCCAATTTTTGGACGGATGCGCGAAATACGTACGTCAATTGAACGGTCCTGACCGTCATATTCAATACCGCGCAGGCGCTCGAAAATATCTTCACGCGACAGGATACGGCCAGCATTCGAAGCCAGTAACCAGAGCAGGTCATATTCTGCACTGGTGAAATCGACCAGTTCACCATTCAAGGTTACCGAGCGGCCACCATTGTCGATGACCAGGTCATCAAATTCGATACGCTGTGCCACTTCATCTTCAGGTGCTTTGTCGGTACGGCGCAGCAGGGCACGAATACGCGCCAGCAGAACACGTGGCTGAACCGGCTTGGCGACATAGTCATCTGCACCCATTTCCAGACCCAGAACCTGGTCCATATCTTCGGTACGTGCAGTGAGCATCAGAATCGGTTGATGATAATGTGGACGAACCTCGCGGCAAATGGTCAAACCGTCTGCACCCGGCAGCATTACATCCAGCACCACTAAATCTGGCTGCTCCGCGATAATACGGCGGATGGCACGGTTCCCATCTGGCTCAACACCCACTTCCAGTCCGTTACGGATCAGGTATTCCTGGGTTAAACGTGCCAGACGCTCATCATCTTCAACAATTAAAATTTTTGGTAACTTTTCTTCTTGGCTCATGAACTGCCCCTTTATTTGATTAAACGTATTCTATCCTTTTAAAATCCGGGAGATACGTCGAAATATATTCTGCAATATACACACGTTTACATTGTAAACAAGATGCTATTCACTAAACTGATACATCAAAGTAGCTTTTTGTTATATTTTTATTAATTATTGAATTCCTTATACTTTTCTCTTTTTAACTGAATTCCATGAATTCAACAACATAAATCTTTTTAAAATGTACAATTTTTTTGCAGCTTTTGGCCATTGATCAGAATGTGACTGACTGTTCAAAGAGATTTTTAGTTATCCACAAGTTTATCTATAAGCAGATTATGCCGGCTTTGTTATGCTATGCCCTTGTCCGATAAGGCTTATAGCCGAATGGACAAATCGGGGATTTTTTTGCAAAAGATTTTATCCCAAAAACGCCAAAAATTTTAAAGAAAAGTCAATATTGATCTACCCTAAAATTTCCCGTATCTTGTGTTCAATTCAATTTTAAACCACTAAGTCTTGTGTTTATTCCTCAAACACTGTGGCCTATTTTTTGCCCGGTTCAATGGTCTATAAACATAACAATAGATGACAATGGAGCTATGCTGACATGAGCGTAATCACATCCACACCCGGTCAACTTCAGGTGATTAAACGCACCGGTGAAGTGGCCCCTTTCGATGCAGAAAAAATCTCTGTAGCGATTGGTAAAGCTTTCCTGGCGGTTGAAGGTCAGCAAAGCGCCGATTCCAGCCGTATTCATGACCGTATCGAACAACTGACTGAAATGGTTCTGAACACGTTTAAGCGTCGTTTACCATCAGGCGGCACCATTCACATTGAAGAAATTCAGGACCAGGTTGAGCTTGCGCTTATGCGTACAGGCGAACAGAAAGTTGCTCGTGCTTATGTCATCTATCGCGAACAACGTTCTGAAGCACGTAAGCAGATGGGTGCCAACCATCACCCGACCTTACAGATCACTGACAGCCAGGGCCAGTTAAAGCCACTGGATTTAAGTGCATTGACAGCAACCGTCATCACTGCAGCTGAAGGTCTTGAAGGCATTGATGTTCAGGCCATTGTCGATGAAACCGTGAAAAACCTGTACAACGGCGTAAAAGAGTCAGACATCTCAACCACCATGATGATGGCGACGCGTACCCGTATTGAACAGGAACCAAACTATACTTACGTTACTGCGCGCCTGCTGTGTAATGACTTAGTGGCAACAGGCCTGGAGTTCCTGGGTCTACCAGTAGAAACCCCTGAAGGCGAAGCTCTGGAAACCTTCCTGAAAAAAGGTATCGAGCTGGAGCTGCTGTCAGAAGACCTGCTGAACTTTGATCTGGCAAAACTGGCCGCTGCCATTCAGCCAGAACGTTCTAACCAGTTTACGTATCTTGGTTTACAGACGTTATTCGACCGTTACTTCATCCATAAAGATGGTATCCGTTTCGAATTGCCACAATTGTTCTTCATGCGCGTTTCTATGGGTCTGGCGCTGAACGAAGACAACAAAGAAGAACGTGCAATTGAGTTCTATAACTTGTTGTCGAGCTTCGACTACATGGCTTCTACACCTACCCTGTTTAACTCAGGTACGCTACGTCCGCAGTTATCTAGCTGTTACCTCACCACCATTGGTGATGACCTGTACGATATTTATGGCGCAATGCGTGATAACGCAATGCTGTCTAAATGGGCAGGCGGTTTAGGTAATGACTGGACTCCAGTTCGTGCCCTGAACTCTTACATCAAAGGGACCAACGGTAAATCACAAGGTGTGGTACCGTTTCTGAAAGTCGCAAACGATACTGCGGTTGCGGTGAACCAGGGTGGTAAGCGTAAAGGTGCGGTGTGTGCCTACCTTGAAACCTGGCACTTAGACATCGAAGAATTCCTGGAACTGCGTAAGAACACCGGTGATGACCGTCGTCGTACCCATGACATGAACACAGCCAACTGGGTTCCTGACTTATTCATGCAACGTGTGTTTGAAGATGCAGAATGGACCCTGTTCACGCCATCTGAAACACCAGACCTGCATGATCTGACTGGACAGGCCTTCACTGAGCGCTATACGCATTACGAAGCGGTAGCGAAAGAGCAGAACCTGCTGCATAAGAAAGTACGTGCCAAAGACTTATGGCGCAAAATGCTGTCGATGCTGTTCGAAACCGGCCATCCGTGGATTACATTCAAAGACGTATGTAACCTGCGTTCACCACAACAACACGTGGGCGTGGTGCACTCATCTAACCTGTGTACAGAAATTACCCTGAACACCAGCAAAGATGAAATCGCGGTCTGTAACCTGGGTTCAATTAACCTGGTACAGCACGTTCAAGGTGGCAAGCTGGATCATGAAAAACTGGCACGTACCATCAAAACTGCGGTACGTATGCTCGACAACGTGATTGACATCAACTACTACGCGGTACCACAGGCGAAAAACTCGAACCTGCGTCACCGTCCGGTAGGTATGGGGATCATGGGCTTCCAAGATGCACTGTACGAAATGGGTATTGCCTACGGTTCTGATGCAGCAGTTGATTTTGCTGATGAATCAATGGAAGTGATTTCTTACTACGCAATTCAAACCTCAAGTGATCTGGCGGTTGAACGTGGTACCTATGAAACCTTCAAAGGTTCATTATGGGATCAGGGTATTTTACCAATCGACTCTTTAGAGCTGGTAGCGAAAACCCGTCCTGAGCGCATGTTTGAAGTTGATCGTACCCAACGTCTGGACTGGGACACTTTACGTGCCAAAGTTCAAAAAGACGGTATGCGTAACTCGAACGTGATGGCCATTGCACCAACAGCAACTATTTCTAACATCTGTGGCGTGTCTCAATCGATTGAGCCAACCTTCCAGAACCTGTATGTGAAATCGAACCTGTCTGGTGAGTTCACTGTGATCAACCCTTACCTGGTACGTGCCTTGAAAGAACGCGGCCTATGGGATGCGGTAATGGTCAACGACCTGAAACACTTCGAAGGTTCAGTACAAAAGATTTCGCGTATTCCTGAAGAGCTGAAAGCCATCTTCGCGACTGCGTTTGAAGTTGAGCCGCGCTGGATTGTGGATGCTGCATCTCGTCGTCAGAAATGGATTGATCAGGCACAGTCACTGAACCTTTACATCTCTGGTGCAAATGGTAAGAAACTGGACATCACCTATAAGATGGCTTGGTTACGTGGTCTGAAAACGACGTATTACCTGCGTGCTTTAGGTGCAACATCGGCTGAGAAATCAACCATTAATACTGGTGCATTGAATGCAGTTAAACCTGCGACAGTTGCAGCACCAGTAGCAGCAGTTGCTCAAGAAGCTAAACCTGAAGCAGCAGCGTCAGAAGAAGGCTTTGAACAAGCAGCACCAGTGCCAATGGCATGTTCAATTGACAATCCTGATTGTGAGGCTTGTCAATAATGAATAGTGTTAATCCTGATTTAGTTTTAGGTATATTGTCTATAGTTTTAGGTTTTTCAACGATTGTTGTTCCTATCGTTATAGCTATCATTATTGCAATGAAAAACTAAAACACTCTAAAAGGTTGGTATTAATTATCAACCTTTTAGGCTTATCAGAATTAACACTAATTCATCTACAAAAAGGATTCCATCATGCCTCATATGACTCATAACTATATGTTAGGACTCGCGGTTCTGGTCTTTTCCTTTATTTTCTTTTACACGCCGATGGTCTATGCCTTTTTGGCCATTCGCAAACAGAAGCGAAAGCAAAATAAGTCTTGAGGATCGTGTTCTACGTACATTTTTAGAACAAGCATCGGCAAAACTTAATTTTGCTTTCACAAATTAAGCGTATAGTAAGACATCTCCCCTTCGTCGTGAGATGTCCAATAAAAGATATAAAGCAACGAAGAGAGAATTGATATGTCTATCCTAAGTTGGGACGATTTCGAAGATGATTCGCAAAAACCGGCTGCTCCTGAACACCAGCCTACGCCCGTCGAACCGCAAAAAGCGGCTAATCCGCAAGTGGTACCTGCTGCAGAGCAACCACAGACGCATGTGGCAGCTGCACAACCCGCTGCAACCCCTCGAAGCGGATCAGCAAATTCAACCGATTCGCTGGCAAGAGCATCTGCTTCCCTAGAACAGCTTGACGTGGCGCCTGGCCTGGAAGAGCTGGAAATGGGTGCAGGACGCGTACAGGTTGATGACAAACGTATGATCAACTGCCGCGCTGACTTAAACCAGCTGGTGCCGTTCAAATACGAATGGGCTTGGCAAAAATATCTGGATGGTTGTGCCAACCACTGGATGCCACAAGAAATCAACATGAACCACGATATCGCGTTGTGGAAGTCTGAAAATGGCTTGACTGAAGATGAACGTACCATCGTGATGCGTTCACTGGGCTTCTTCTCAACTGCTGACTCACTGGTGGCCAATAACCTGGTTCTGGCGATCTACCGTCACATCACTAACCCGGAATGCCGTCAGTACATCTTGCGTCAATCGTTTGAAGAAGCGATTCATACGCATGCGTATCAGTACTGTATCGAATCTTTGGGCATGGATGAAGGCGAAGTCTTCAACATGTACCGTGAAGTACCATCAGTCGCACGTAAAGCAGCTTGGGGCTTGAAATACACCCAGTCTTTAAGCGACCCAACCTTCAAAACCGGTACGCCTGAAAACGACCAGATTTTGCTGCGTAACCTGATTGCATTCTACTGCGTACTTGAAGGTATTTTCTTCTACTGCGGTTTCACGCAAATCCTGTCAATGGGCCGTCGTAACAAGATGAATGGTGTGGCGGAACAGTTCCAGTACATCTTGCGTGATGAATCAATGCACTTGAACTTCGGTATCGACATGATCAACCAGATCAAGATCGAGAACCCGCACCTGTGGACCGCCGAGTTCCAGCAAGAAGTGATTCAAATGATTCTTGAAGGCACCATGCTTGAGATTGAATATGCACGTGATACCATGCCACGTGGCGTATTGGGCATGAACGCTGGCATGATGGAAGAATATCTGAAGTTCATCTGTAACCGCCGTTTAAGCCAGTTGGGCTTACCTGAGCAGTTTAGCGGTGTGACCAACCCGTTTGCCTGGATGTCTGAGATGATGGACCTGCGTAAAGAGAAGAATTTCTTCGAGACGCGTGTAACGGATTATCAGACGGGCGGTGCGTTGAGCTGGTAAGCGAAAGATTCGTAAAACGACATATCGATTGTCATTTGCGACACATCAATGTCACTAGTTAAATAACAGTTGAGTGAGATTGTTACAAAGTCATTCCTCTGTTAAATAAAAATAGAGCTTAATAGCTCTATTTTTATTTAACTACTATGAAATACAAAATTATTCTTGAGAGGGATAACAAATATATAACGGCTGCAGAAACTAAAAAATATTAAACATACGAAACTCACATTGCATACAACCATAAGATCAAGGACTTATTATTTTGTAATAAGCAATAATAGAGTTAAACTTTTCAAGAAAAATGAAGTTTTGAAACTTTGCCTAAAAGAGACATCAGTTGTGACATTGATTCTTATCATCATATACACAATGCTTAGAGCTATTAAATCTAAAAATCTCGTAATAATAAGCCTTATGTTGTATAACTATTGTGTGGCACATAAGCGATCATGATGTTTTTTGAGACTTGTAATTTGGATATAATTCTTTAAATTTTTTATTAATTAATGCACTAACTTGTTCATATCCACGTTCAATGTTTGTTTCACTAAAGCCTCGCTTATAGATTGCCACTAGCGATTTAGATAAATCACAGCACAAGTTATATAGATCAAATTTTATCTTTGAATCTACTACCCAATGTGCCTGCTCCTCCATTTTATCTAACCAACGTGCTTTATATACCATCAATCCGCATAGCAATAATTTAAATTCTGAAACTTTAACAATATTGAGAGGGGATGATGAAAACACTTCCATAGAATCATAAAAGTCTATTGATTCTAACTTAGTCTGATTAGCTGCGTTTCCAAGTTCTTCCAAATTTTCAGCAAGCAACATTTTAGCAGCACGATTTCTCCCTTGAACTTGACAAATTTCTATCCTAAATCTCTCAATTGTTTCTTCTAACTCTTTTTGGCTTAAAGGTAAAGTCATATCTACTTCAACTTTAAGTTTGCTATACACTTGGGTATGGCTAGGTTGACCTTGATAATAAAGTTCACTCAAATTCGAAAAATCTTGAATTGTAAACTCCTTGTTTTGAAATTCCTCTGAGTTTAATTTATTTGAAATAGCGGCTTTAGGTATTTCTAACTCTTCGTAGTCATAATCAAAGTTCATCACCTTTCTTTTGTAGGCCTTAAATACTTCAAATGGTGTTTGATTTATTACAAGTTTATTACCCATTTGTTCACTTGTTATTGTAGGTCCATTTATAAAAGTAATATCATCGGTACAAGGTACAAATGTGCTTAAATATTCGCTATTTTGTAAATATTCCAAAACAAATTCATAATCTATTTCATATATAAATAATTGGGGTGGATAAAGTAAATTGATTGACCATTTATGATCTGAGTATTCGTCATAAACACATAGAAAATCCTTTAAAGTTTGTCTTAGATCCTCTTTTCTTTTTTCTTTTTCTTGCTCAGTTCCACTATTATCTGTAAGCCAAGGAAACTCCTGTTCAGCATACTCCTTATTAAGAATAGACTGCTTCATATATTGAGTAAAATAGTCTTTGTTACAACCTAAAACAATCGCATCTAACGCATCTTTTGCCATTTCCTTAATATGATCTTCTACATATACAGAATTAAAATCATCTAATCTCTTCCTTAATAAGGAATGTATTTCTATTATTTTATTCACATCATCTGGTTTATTTTTTATTTGTAAACAACGGTAAATTTCTTGATGTATGAAATCGGATATTTCAACTCTGAATGTTCGTAAATCTATTTCATGGTATTTTTTAAGAGCTTTCATAAATAAATTTTAATTTTTCCTATATACAAAGCCTATACTAAATCTTCCCCAAATTTTGAGCAATTTTTTGGGGGGAATAAAAATTTTGAAACTAGATATCCTGTCTCTCAAGCAATCATTCAATTGGAATGTTACAAACAATGTTGAGTAGGAGTGAGTCACATGGCTTATAAAAAATTGCATATTGATGGTGGATACATCGTTGTAGGTTATTCTGGTTATCAAATTCCGTATAGTGAAATTAGGATAACCTCAAGCCAACTAACACATTTCGAGGATGAAGATGGTCGTATTATTCCTTATGACTGCCCTATGTTTCGATATGATTTAAGATGCGATTTATTATCTGGGTACTTTCATATTTTTGCTTTAGCTAATGATTATAGAATTATCAGTTTTGATACTGGTGCTGATGCAGAAGGTGACGGAGTTTATTGGGATTTAGAGTATCTAGAATACAGTTATGGTCGTGATCCCTACTTAAATAATCTGTTTAGATAACAGTGATACAAAAAAATAACCCCTCCATTTTGGAGGGTTTATTTTTTGTATCACAGATTAAATAAGTATTCGAAAAAGCCTAGAAATTTTAATATATCCAGCCTAGAAATAGTTCTTTTGATTTGAATATTAGATCCCCTCCACTATGTTTTTAAAAATGTAGAAGCATTTAACACTTCAAACTATGAGATGAAAAAATTACAGCTTTCAGAAATGATGAAGAATTGGATAAATTAGTTCTAACTTTAGACTATACAAATGATAATTTTTTATGGATAAAAAATAAAAAATCAGTTTTTTCTAATAAAATAAAACCATATATTCTTTCAAAGATAAATTCAAACTAAGCTCCTTTTATAAACTCAAATACCAATTAAATCAAAAATCAATTTTATATAAATGAAATTGAAGGATTCTATAGCATCAAAACCCAAACAAATGCCTGATTATTAATTAATAAAAAAATAAATTATAATAAAATACAATTTTAAATAAAATATTAATTCAATGAAAAATCAAAATTTTTTTATATATTAATAAATAATTTGACATTATAAACCAAATCATTAAAGAAAAAAACATAATAAAGCTAATATATTCATATTTTTTAAATCTTGTAAAAATAGAAATTGGAAATATAATGATTCCTTTTATGAGTAATTAGATATGAATTCAATAAAATTTCCTCTTGATTATTTATTCCTCAAGTTGATCAAAGAAAATACTATAGATAACTGGCAAGCTAAAACCTTCTTAAAAAAAATGAAAATAAAAAATCAGTTTAAACAATAACAAGCCTATCGCGGAATTTATAACTTACGTAAGTTTGGCTATCTTTCAATTAACTTTGAGAAATCTAAAGGCAATGCCTATTGCTATAAAGAAACACAAAAAATGAAAGACTTAAGAGATTCAATAAACCACAATGATAATAAAAGTACTGATTTAGAAAACCAGAGGTCAGTGTTACTGAATAATATATTAATCTTTAAGGCGCAACTCGATTATCTTGACTTATTAATAGAAAAACAGCCTGAAAACCAAATTTTTTATGAGGAAGAAAAATTCAACTTAAAAATAAAACTAGCAGGAAATGAATCACAATTAGATCTTGCAAATAAAATATTAAGCCAGAAGATAATAATAAAATAAAAACATTTAGTTACAAATATTTTTGGTATTATAATACCATTTTAACGTCATTTAATGGGTATTATAATACCAAAATATCTAAAAACACTTTGAATTTCATAAAAATACAATTTTCTCTTTCAAAAAATAAAAAATCACCCTCTTAATAATAACTGATTCACCACTTGAATAATAAATTCCTTGTAGCTAGCTTAGATTCTAGGTTATTCATGGAGTCGTGTATCATGCGCTTTGAAAATTCAAATATTGAAAATATAAAGACACGGCAGAGTAAAACTTGAAGTGCGACATAAACCACCTAATTAATTTAAAGGGTTTATGGAGTATATAAAATTGTCATACCATCATCTTAACTTTGAAGATCGTACTGCATTAATGCTTGAGTCAAGAA
>NZ_VPBT01000027.1:0-30667 GCF_013418555.1 Acinetobacter sp. YH12134
CAAGCAGACGTGCACAGAAAACAGCAATTCAAGAACGAAATCTAAATCCTGTGCTTGACTTGGAAATGTCCATATAGGACATTTCTATTTGGTTATTAGGTAGGACATTTCTACTTTGGAATAACAACTATTTTTTATTCCATATAAATCATAGTCTTATTGTATGGTGAAAAGCTCAGGTACGGCTACTTGGGCTTTTTTAATAATTTATCATGTTCCACGCTTATTATTTAATCACTGTTCCACGCTTTTAATGTGGCAAACTGAACAAAAGCATCTTACTTGCCCAAAATCATCTGTAACACAAACTTGGAACCAATAAAGCCAAGCGCCAGCAAGAAGAAGCCAATAATGGTAAAGCGAATGGCTTTCTGGCCACGCCAGCCAAATTTATAACGACCCAACAGCAGTGCGCCATAAATAAACCAGGAAATAATACTAAAGGCAGTCTTATGCGCTAAGTGCTGGGCAAAGAAGTTATCAATGGTTAGGAAACCAAAACCCAATGCCAGCGTCAGCAGGATAAAGCCGGCAATCAGCATATCAAACAGCAGCTCTTCCATGGCCTGAAACGGTGGCAGCAAATTCACCCAAATCCGGCGTTTCTGTTTGTTTTTCAGCTCCCGGTTCTGAAACCAGAGCAAGACCGCATGAATGGTGGCCATCAGCAAGACCGCATAGGCCGATAACGACAGTAGGATATGAATATCCAGACCTAAAGAATTGTTTTCGACAAACAGGTTTAAACCGCTAAAGGAATGCCCCAGAATCAGGCCGGTTGCGGCCACTGGAATCCCAATCAGGTTTAGCGCAATCACCGGCCGGTAAGTACTAAACAGCACACTTAATAACAGCATTAAGCCTGAGGTAAAGGACATCAGGTTAAACACGTTATAGTTAATGCCCATCGGCAGCAGCATGTCGTTATACAGCACAGCGGCGTGCAAACATAAACCCAAGCCCAGCACAATACCAATAAACCAATGGTTTGGAGCACGCTTGGACATTAAATGCATAAATAAATACCAGAACGAAGTGGTATAAGCGATTAATGCCAGAATCGTGTAAACCAAGGGGAGACTGCTCATGTCAAACCTTTTTCAGGATGATGAATATTCATTTATATAAATTCGATGCGAACTACAGTATCCTATAGCATCTTATGCATAAATTTTCTATTTTAAGAAACATTTTTTTGCTGATGGCTATTTTAAGCGGATTTTGCAATGTTTGATACCTTAACAGAACGACTCACGCAGAGTTTAAGAAATGTTACTGGCTCAGGGCAGCTAACCGAAGACAATATTAAAGATACGTTACGTGAAGTACGTATGGCACTTCTTGAAGCCGATGTGGCGTTACCTGTAACTCGTGAATTCATCGCGAAAGTTAAGGAAGAGGCATTAGGTCAGGAAGTGATGACACAGTTATCACCGGGTCAGGCATTCGTTAAAATCGTTTATGACGAATTAACCAAAATGATGGGCGAGGCCAACGAGAGCCTTGACCTTGCAGCAAAACCACCAGTGGTGGTGCTTCTGGCCGGTTTGCAGGGTGCGGGTAAAACCACCACGGCAGCCAAGCTGGCACGTTTCTTACAGGAACGTCAAAAGAAAAAAGTGGCGATGGTGTCTGCCGACGTTTATCGTCCAGCGGCAATTAAACAGCTGCAAACAGTGGCCGGGGATGTCGGTGCGATTTTCCTGGAATCGAATGCCAATGAACGCCCGATTGATATTGCCAATCGTGCCATTGAGCAGGCAAAAATCCAGTTTGCCGATGTGTTAATTATCGATACCGCCGGTCGTCTGCATGTCGATGATGACATGATGGACGAAATTAAAGCGCTGCATGCAGCGATTAACCCGACTGAAACCCTGTTCGTGGTTGATGCCATGACCGGTCAGGATGCGGCCAATACTGCCAAAGCCTTTAATGATGCCTTGCCATTAACCGGTGTCATTCTCACCAAAACGGATGGTGATGCGCGTGGTGGTGCGGCGCTGTCGGTGCGTGCCATTACTGGCAAGCCAATCAAATTCCTGGGGATGGGTGAAAAACTCGATGCCCTCGAGCCATTCCATCCGGAACGTGTGGCACAGCGTATTCTGGGCATGGGTGATGTGCTTTCTCTGGTCGAAGAAGTTGAACGCAAAATCGACAAAGAAAAAGCCGAAAAAATGGCGAAAAAACTGCAAAAAGGCGGCAGCTTCAACTTTGAAGACATGCTGATGCAGTTTGAGCAAATGAATAAAATGGGCGGTATGATGGGCTTCCTGGACAAGCTGCCGGGCATGAGTAACTCTGGTATTCAGGATGCGATTGCACAGGCGAACCCAGAGAAGCAGGTGAAAAAGATGGAAGCCATCATCCAGTCGATGACCGTCAAAGAACGCCGTAATCCGGACCTGATGAACCCAAGCCGTAAAAAACGTATTGCGGCCGGTTGTGGTATGGATGTGTCTGAAGTCAATAAACTGATTAAACAGCATGCGCAAATGGCCAAAATGATGAAGAAATTTGCCAATCCATCAGGTATGGCAAAAATGATGAAATCATTGGGCAATCTGCAAAAGCAGTTTGGCGGTGGTGGCGGTATGGGTCCGCTGTTCGGTGGTAAAGAACCGAAAAAATAAGGGATTCAAAACAACAAGGCGCCGGGTGCGCCTTTTTGTTGCTCTCCATTTTTAAGTCATTCAAGCGAACGTGCTGCGGTGATCTTTAAGAAAACCCAACAGACGCTTACCCGAAAGCCGCGCTGTTTCGGGCACACTGATGTGCATCAGGAACGAACAGCGAGCACAACAATGGCACAAATTTATGTGGTACATGGTTATACCGCCAGTCCGGATGAAAACTGGTTTCCCTGGATTCAGGAATATGCCGACCAGCAAAAAGCCAGTCTGAAAGTGTTAAGACTCGATCCATCGCCAACGCCAACCTTAGAAGTGTGGAAGCGGCAAATGGATGAGCAGGTCGATGAGATTGACGAAAACACCATTTTCATTGCCCACAGTCTGGGCTGTATTGCCACTTTGCACTTTCTGACCAAGAAACTGAAAACCCAGAAAATTAAACAGGTGGTACTGGTGGCCGGCTTTAATGGCCGTTTGGGCCGGCTGGACGAGGTCAATCCTTTTATTGATGCCTGTAAAATTGATTTTGACTTGCTAAAACGCCAGATTGCGCATCGGGTGGTGATTTACTCAGCCGGTGATGACCGGGTACTGCCAAGATTCAGTCTGGAACAGGCACGTAGCCTGGATGCCAAAGCCATTGAGGCACAGCATCAAGGGCATTTTATTGACTCTCAAGGCTGTACCGAGCTGGTGGAAGTCTGGCAGGCAATTTTGCCTCATATTATTGTGGAATAAGCTGTGTAGACTCATTGGCCGTGGAGTAATGCTGGATATAGCGCTGCAAACCTTTCAGCAATAAGTCCTGTTCGACTAAGGGCTGGTAGCGCTGCAGGAATTTGGCAAACAGCGGCGCATCCCCCCCAGTCAGCACCAGTTGCCGCGGGGATTGCTGCATGACATATTCAATACTGCTGAGCAGTCCCAGTAAAATGCCATGATGCACAGCATCCAAGGTATTGGTGCCGGGGCTTAGGTCATCAAAGGCCGCTTCTGGAATCCGGATGCCTTTGGTGTGCTGGATTAAAGAATCACGCTGCAAATATAGGTTGGGCAGAATATAACCCCCCAGATGCTGATGGCCTTGGGTCAGGTCAATAGTCAGCGCGGTGCCGCAGCTAATCACGCATAAATCTTTATCGGCTTCAGCTACGGCCAGTACCTGCAGCCAGCGGTCAATCCCCAGCTGTTGAATATCATAGCCACAGCTCAGGCCGGCATATTCGGCCTGTACCCGCGCAAAAATCACCGGAATATTCAGGAATTTTAAAATCTGCTGAATCCGCTCATTGTTTTTCTGGTCCTGCACCGAAGACACCCCGACATGGGTCAGGTTCAGGCTTTTAAAATGCTGGATCAGGCCCAGCAGTAAATCGGCCGGAGATTGCAGATGCAGTTCAGCGGCATGTTCTACAATCTGCTGATGTTCGGTAATCCAGTATTTGAGCCGGGTATTGCCAATATCTAACCATAAATTTTTCATGTGCTGCGCTCACTGTCCCGGCATCTGCGGGCGTAAACGGCCCTGATAAAACACTTCAACGCCAGAGGCGGTTTCAATCTGAATCGCACCATCATCCTGAATGCCTAAAAACAGCCCCTGGGCCACTCCGCCATGATGTTCAAATTCCACCGGCTGTTGCTGAAAAGCGGCATGGTGATTAAAGCGTGAGGCCAGTTGATAGCTGTTATGGTTAAACCATTCTTGTGCCTGCTGAATGGCCAGATACAGCTCGGCAATCAGCTGAATTCGGGAAATATCATTTAGACCCAATTCGGCCAGAGAGGTGGCATGCTGATCAATCTGCTCGGCCGGAATTGGCGCCAGATTAATCCCCACCCCGACAATGACCTGCTGGGTCGACAGGGGCTCAATCAGAATACCGCCCCATTTGCCTTGCGGGCTATATAAATCATTCGGCCATTTTACCTGCAGGTTCAGCTTGCGCAGGCTGGGCATCTGCAAAATATTTAAGGCAATTTCCAGGGCTAAACGGCCATCTACGGGTGTTCGTAAATTTAGCAATGTGCTTAAATAGACGTTTCCTTCTGGGGACACCCATTGCCGTTGGCGTTGTCCTCTGCCTTGTGTTTGTCGGGCGCTACAGACCAGAACGCTCTGTATTCCTTTTTGAGCAATCTCGCGTACATCATCATTGGTTGATGTAGTCACAGGTTTTAAAATGAGGACTTCAGGAAGCTGTCCGGCTTCGCTGAGCTGTTGTTGTAACTGTCGAGTCTCTACATCCATATGAATCTGAGAATAGTGGAATATAATTTATGGAGTTAATCATATATTTACTGATTGGCGCAATTGCCGGATTTGCTGCAGGTCTGTTCGGGGTGGGCGGTGGCTTAATTATTGTGCCAATTTTGTACATTGTATTTACCCAGCTGAATTATGATCCTAGCGTGATTATGCATATGGCGGTCGGGACTTCACTGGCGACCATTATCGTAACTTCCATCAGTTCGGTCACGGCGCACCATAAAAAAGGTGCGGTGATGTGGAATGTGTTTCGCAATTTGGCACCCGGCCTAATTCTGGGTGCATTTTTTGGCGCCGGGATTGCCGATTTAATGTCGGGGCAGGGCTTGCAGCTGGTAATCGGGTTCTTTGCGGTGGGGGTGGCCTATCGCATGTTCCGCGGTTCAAATACCCCGGTTGATCCTTCACGTCAGTTGCCTTCAACCGGTGCGCAAATGCTGGCCGGTGGCGGAATTGGGATTGCCTCGGCCATTTTCGGGATTGGCGGCGGCAGCTTAACCGTGCCATTCCTGAACCGCTGTGGTGTGGTGATGCAAAAAGCAGTCGCCACTTCGGCGGCCTGCGGTTTGCCGATTGCTATTGCTGGTGCATTAGGTTTTGTCTGGTTTGGCCAGCAGTCTGAGGTGAGCGTGCCGAATACCTGGGGCTATGTACATTTATATGCCTTTATTGGCATTAGCGTGATGAGCTTTATTACCGCCAAGCTTGGCGCAAAAGTTGCACATATTTTGTCACCGGCCATGCTAAAAAAATGTTTTTCAGGTTTGTTGACCACCGTCGGTCTGTATTTTATTTACCAAGGCTTTAGCGCTTATTTTTAAGCGCCCGAGAGTGTGGTTAAAAATTGGCTATAGCGACAGAAAATTGTCGGACAATGTCATGGAAATTTGGTCGCTAAGCCAGTAAAAAAGACAATAAGAAAGACCCGCTGCAACTGCGCGCATGGTATAAAAATAACACAGGAACAGTATGCAACAACAAGAAACAGACAGTCTATCTGAACAGATTGCAAAACATATCGGCGAGCAGATTATTAGTGGCGAGCTGGTAGAGGGCGAGCGCATTCAGGAACTGCGTATTGCCAAAGAGCTGGATGTCAGTCGCGGTTCGGTGCGTGAGGCACTGCTGCTGTTGGAACGCACCCATCTGATTGAAATTTTTCCGCGGCGCGGCGCGATTGTATCGGAAATGTCGGCCCAGCAGGTGCGCGCCCTGTTTGATACCTGCAGTCTGCTGCTGGGGCAGATTGTACAGCGCATTGCGGAAACCTGGCGTCATCATGAAATTGAACAGCTGCAAAAGCTGATGGAGCAGATTGAGGCCGAATACCGGCAGGGTCATACCGAAAAATTTTATGACCTAATTTTCCAAACCCTGGCCCAGCAGCAGGATATGGTGGCCAATCTGTACCTGATGAAATTCTATCAAGAGTTGCTGCCGTCGTTACGGCGCAGCTATTTTTTAACCCTGAATACGTCACGTCGGGAGTTACAGGAATCGTTTGATCTATTTAAACTGGTAATTGATGCAATTTTAATCCGAAAATCACAACAAGCCTCTTTATTTATGGATGATTTTTGTCGACACTTGCGCAATCTGGTGTTGGAATCTCTGACCCGTATGAAACAAATTGAACTGGCCTGGGCACGCCGCTCACGCCGTTGATCGGGACATTATGCGTTTAAGCAGCTTAAAACTTTCCGGCTTTAAATCTTTTGCCGATAGTACCACCTTACATTTTAAAGCCAACCGGACGGCCGTGGTCGGCCCCAATGGCTGTGGCAAGTCTAATGTGATTGATGCCATTCGCTGGGTCATGGGTGAATCCAGCGCGCGTCAGCTGCGTGGCGGCAGCATGCAGGATGTGATTTTTACCGGAACCGCCAAACGTAAACCGGTGGGCATGGCCAGTGTCGAACTGCGCTTTGACAATACCTATGGCAAGCTGGGTGGCGCTTATAACGCCTATACCGAACTGGCGGTGCGCCGTCAGGTTAACCGCGATGGCAAGTCAGAATATTTTTTAAATGGCACCAAATGCCGGCGCCGTGATATTACCGATATTTTCCTTGGCACCGGTCTGGGGCCGCGCTCCTATGCCATTATCGAACAGGGCATGATTAACCGTCTGGTCGATGCCAAACCGGAAGAGATGCGGGTATTTATTGAAGAAGCGGCCGGGGTATCGCGTTATCAGGCCCGTCGCCGTGAAACCATGCTGCATCTGGACCATACCAGCCAGAATTTATCGCGGCTGGAAGATATTGCCAGTGAACTGAAAGGCCAGCTCAAAACCCTAAAACGCCAGTCGGAAACTGCGCTGCAGTACAAGACTTTAGAAAGCCAGATTCGCAGCATCAAAATTGAAATTTTATCGTTCCAGTGCGAGCAGAGCAGCCGTTTGCAGCAGGAATATACTGTGCAGATGACCGAACTGGGCGAACAGTTCAAGCTGACCCGTTCCGAGCTAAGCACGCTGGAACATGATTTGGGCAATACCAGTGAGCTGTTCCAGCGTCTGATTCAGCAATCGACACCATTACAGAATGAATGGCAGCAGGCTGAAAAGAAACTGGCTGAGCTGAAAATGACCCTGGAGCAGAAACAGTCGCTGGTCCAGCAAAACAGCAGTACGCTGGCTCAGTTGCAGGAACAGAAAGCCCAGACCAAAGAACGTCTGCAGCTGATTGATCTGCAGCTAGAAACAGTACTCAGCCAGCAGGAACAGTATACCGAGCAGCTGCAACAGGCCGAGCAAAGCACGCAAGAGCAGGCACAGGCTGTGCAGCAGCTCAAAGCCCAGCAGCAACAGGTGCAGCAGCAGTTTGAGCAGATTAAGGCGCAGGTGGAAAAACAGCAGCAGCAAAAACTGCAAATGCTGGCCCAGAGCGAACAGTTGCTAAAAAATATCAGCCGGATTGAACAGCAAAAAGACACCTTGCAGCAGCAGAGCAGCTCGCTGCAAAGTCAGGCCCAGCAAGATGAAGTCGAGCAGCTGAGCCAGGACAAAGCCCAGTTAAGCCAGCAGCTGGCCGAGCTGGAGCAGCAGATTCAGGCGCAACAGCAGCAGTTGCAACAGGCGCACAGCCTGCTGAATCAGCATAAAAATAGCAGTACTGAACTGAAATCGGAAATTCAGGTGCTCCAGGCCGAGCAGAAAAACCTGAATCAGCTACTGATTAAAAACAGCCCCAAACAGCAGTTACAGCACACCGCCTTAATGCAGGTGCTAACCCTGAACGATGCTGCCAAACCGCATGCGGCATTAATTGAGAAGTTTCTGGCCAAATGGCTGAATGCGCAAATGCTTGATGCAGATGACAACTTTCAGGACAGTCTGGCGCGTCAGTTAAAACCTGCTGCCCAGCACGCACCGATTCAGCTGGCAAATTTAAGCTGTCTGGCGGAATGGATTGAATCGCCATCTTCTTCTTTATGGCAACAGGTGGCACTGGCTGAGGATTTAGCGCAGGCATTGCAATTACAGCCAAAGTTACAGGCCGGGCAGAGCATTCTAACCCTAGATGGCTATCAGGTCGGGCCGGACTGGGTCATTGGTTTACTGTTTGATGAAGCCTCACTATCGGCGCAGGGGGCTTTAAGCCATCGCATCCGTCTGGAAGAAATTGATGGGCTACTGAGCCAGAAACAGGCCGAGTTACAGCAAGCTGAACAGGACTTTAACATCAGCCAACAGCAGTGCCAGCAGCTGCAGCAACAGCTTCATGAACAACAGGTGCTGCTGAAACAGCAGCAGCAGGCATTGCAGGCACTGGATCTGCAGATTGCCAAAATCCAGAGCGCTGCGCAGGCCTTTGCCGTGCAGAAGCAGCAATTACAGCATCAGCTGCAGCAATTGGAGGAGCAGCTGGAAGAAGATGCCATGCAAAAAGATGATCTGGAAATTGATCTGCATGCGCTGAGCCTCAAGCTGGAACAGGCGCTGCCAAACTATAAAACCCTGCAATTCCAGCTGGAAGAATTAACGGCACAACTGGAGCAGGCGCAGCAGCTGCATCAGCGACAGCAGCAGGAACTGGAACTGTTAAGACGCCAGTCAGTACAAGCCACACAGCAGCTGGAACTGCTGGAAAAAGATGGTGGTTTTTTAAAGACCCAGCATCAGCAGATTGCAGCACAAATGGAGCAGGCGAAAAAGTTTGTCGATCCGGTGCAGCTGGAATTGCCGGCACTGGCCAGCCAGTTTGCCGAGCAGCAGCAGCAGACGGAAAAACTGCAACAGACCTGGAATGAATGGCAGCTGGAACTGAACCAGATTCAGAGCAAACAGCAGCAGCTGACCGAGCAGCGCCATCAACAGCAGCAGCAGGATGAAAAACTGCGTAGCCAGCTGGAAGAAAAACGTCTGGCTTGGCAAGCGGCCAAATCTGACTTGCAGCATTATTCCGAACAGCTGAAAGCCTTAAACAGCGAGCTGATTCCGGGGCTGAACATTGATGTAACGGCCCATCAGCAGCAGCTAGAAAAAGCCCAGGCGCAGTTTGATAAATTGGGTGCGGTGAATCTGGCGGCTTCAGAAGAATATGAAGAAGTTTCAGCCCGTTATGCCGAACTGAGCCATCAGATTGAAGATCTGGAAAAAACCGTGGCCCAGTTACAGGCGGCCATGAAAAGTATTGATCAGGAAACGCGCAAGCTGTTTATGACCACCTTTGACCAGATTAATACCGAACTGCAGGCGCTGTTTCCCAAAGTGTTTAATGGTGGTGAAGCCAGTTTAAGTCTTGAAGATGACTGGCAATCGGGTGTAAAACTAATGGCAAGACCACCGGGTAAACGCAACAGCTCACTGGCGCTGTTGTCGGGTGGAGAAAAAGCACTGACCGCACTGGCACTGGTCTTTGCCATTTTCCGTTTAAATCCGGCACCGTTTTGTGTGCTGGATGAAGTTGATGCACCGCTGGATGATGCCAATGTCGGACGTTTCTGTAACCTGGTCCAGGAACTGTCCGAACAGGTGCAATTTATATATATCACACATAACAAGCTGGCAATGACGATGGCAACCGATTTATTAGGTGTTACTATGCCTGAACCGGGAACATCAAAATTAGTCAGCGTAAATCTAGAAGATGCTACAGAATACGGTCTAGTCGCGGAGGCATAACATGGAAATCACCACAATCATTGGGATTATTATCGCGCTCATTATTATGGGTTTCGGTTTAAGAATGATCCTGAAAAAACCGGCCGATGCAGCACCTTCGCTGGACTCCGAGCTGCAGGTCAATGCCGATAGCCAGCAGCCGATCATTCCGCGTCATGTCCGTCATCAGTTGCAGACTGAACCGGCCCAGCGCGTAGAACCGACGTTAGGCGATGCCGATCTTGCTGCCGTCGAGCCAAACAGCAAAATTGAGCCACAGGCCATGACTGAAACGCAGCTGACTGAGCCGAACGAAACAGCGCAGGCGAAAACTGAAGCGCAGGCCGTAGCATCTGTAGATGCTGAACCTGCAGCCAAAAATGAGGTAGAAGCAAAGGCAGAAAATCTGGCAGAACAGGCTTCTACCGAAACCACCCAGACTGATGCATCTACTACCGCTGCCGTGACTGCTGTAGCCCATGCCGCTGAATCTGCACCTGAATCAGCATTGACTGAACAGACTCAAGCTGGGGTAGATACCGAAAAAACGGAAACTGTGCCAGCTGAATTTAGCCTCAACAGCCAGATTGAAAAAGCCGATATTCGTGAATTTGAAGAAGAAAGCAGTATTCTGGATGCGCATCTGCATGAACAGCAACTGGTAGATGATGAAAGCGCCCTGGCCACTGCAGAATCATTTATTGCCCTGAATATTTTCCCGGAACGCCGGATTTTATCAGGGGAGAAAACCCTGAAAGTGCTGCTTAAATACGGTCTGCGCTTTGGTGAAATGTCCTGCTTCCACCGTTATAACGAAGATGGTTCTAAGCTGCTGTTCTCGGTGCTGCAAATTACCGACAATGGTGCCGACGGTTTTGATCTGGAAACCCTGTCGAATGAACAGGTTAAAGGTCTGGCATTTTTCCTGGCCCTGCCACATAGCGATGTGCAAAATGCCTTTGATACCATGATCAGTATTTCCGGTCTGATTGCCCGTGAAATTGATGGCACTGTATATGACCAGAATCATCTGGAATTAACCCCGCAATTACGCGAACACTGGCGTCATCAGGCGATTGATTATCGCGCAGGACAGGCTTCGCTGGCATAACTGAATTGAAACCACAGCCTCCGGTTTCTATAATACGGCCAAGCGACAAAATTTTTTAAGGGCGGGATCACCGCCCTTTTTTATGGTGAACATATGACTCAACATGCAGATGTGGTGGCGCAAATGCGCCAATTGATCCAGATTTTAGCCCAGCATAATCATGCCTATTATGTCTTGGATCAGCCCGTTATTGCAGACAGTGAGTATGATCAGCTGTTTCATCAACTTAAAGCCTTAGAACAACAATATCCCGATCTGATTCAGGCCGATACCCCAACCAATAAAGTCGGTGGACAACCTTTAAGCAAATTTGAAAGCGTCACTCATGCGGTACCAATGCTGTCTCTGGGCAACGTATTTAACCAGGATGAACTGTTTGCCTTTGCCCGCCGCGCCGAAGAGCGTTTACCCAACCAGACCATTCAATATGATGTCGAGCTGAAATTTGATGGGCTGGCGATTTCCTTGTGGTATGCCAATGGCGTGCTGGTGCGCGGCGTGACCCGCGGCGATGGCGAAACCGGTGAAGATATTACTCACAATGTTAAAACCATTCGCAACCTGCCGAAAATCTTATCTTCAGCGGAGTACAGCATTCCGGAGTTTCTGGAAGTGCGCGGTGAAGTGCTGATGCCCAAATCGGGTTTTGAAAAACTCAATGCCGCTAATCTGGCCAAAGGCGAAAAGACCTTTGCCAATCCGCGTAATGCTGCGGCCGGCAGCTTGCGCCAGCTGGATCCGAAAATTGCGGCCTCACGTCCACTGGCGTTTTATGCCTATGGCATTGCCCAGTGCGTGCCGCATCATGGCCTGAACACCATGTCCGAAAGCCTGGACTGGTTACATCAGCTTGGTTTTGCTGTGGGTGAGCGTCATTTTGTTTGTGACAGCATTCAGGCCGTGCAAGAAGTCTATGAGCAGATCAATCAGGAACGCTCGCAGCTGAGTGTTGAAATTGACGGCATGGTAATTAAAGTCAATGACCTGAAACAGCAGCAGCAGCTTGGCTTTTTAAGCCGCGAACCGCGCTGGGCCACTGCTTATAAATTCCCGGCAGTCGCCGCGCTGACTACAGTTGAAAATATTCACTGGCAGGTAGGCCGTACCGGTACTTTGACCCCGGTGGCGCGCCTGAATCCGGTGGCAGTGGGTGGGGTGACAGTGTCTAATGTCACCTTGCACAATATTGGTGAAATCCATCGTCTAGATGTGCGGATTGGCGATACGGTCAGTGTCTATCGCAGCGGCGATGTGATTCCGAAAGTTGAAAAAGTCTGGCCGGAATTTCGTCCGGCGGAGGCTGAAACCGTACAGCTACCTGCCTGCTGTCCGGTGTGTGATTCGCCGGTGGTGATGCCGGAAGGCGAAGCGTTGGCACGCTGTTCCGGTGGCCTGTACTGTGCAGCGCAGCGGATTGAGGCCATCCGTCACTTTGTTTCGCGTAAGGCCATGGATATTGAAGGTCTGGGTGATCGTTGGGTGGAATCATTACTGCATCTGAATCTGCTCAAAGATGTTTCGGACATTTACCATCTGCATGAACATCGTGAGGCCTTGCTCAAGATTGAAAAAATGGGCGAGAAGTCGGTACAAAACCTGCTCGATGCAATTGAACGCAGTAAAAAAACCACGCTGGGTGCCTTTATTTATGCCTTGGGGATTCGAGGTGTCGGCGAAACCACCGCGCGGATGCTGGCCAATACCTTCCAGACGCTGGATGCCTTACGTGTTGCCAATCTGGAGGCGCTCAAGAAAACCCCGGATGTCGGCGATATTACCGCAGAATGGATTCTGGACTTTTTCCAGGCACCGCATAACCTGGAAGTGCTGGACCGTTTACTGGCGGCCGGTATTCACTGGGATGCACCGCTGGCGCCGACCCGTCAGCCGTTAAATGGTGAAAGCTGGGTCATTACCGGTACTTTAAGCAAAATGGGCCGTGATGAAGCCACTCAAATGCTACAGGCGCTCGGCGCCCGGGTAAGTGGTAGTGTCTCCAGTAAAACCAAGTGTCTGGTGGCGGGTGAAAAAGCTGGTTCCAAACTGGAGAAGGCGGAGAAACTTGGTATTCCGGTCATGAATGAAGATCAGTTTCTGAGCCTGATGGCTGAATATGGCCAGACCCAGGGCTAACAGAACAGCAGGCAACCGCTCTCTAGATTGAGTGGTTGCTGCCTGAATCTGGTGATAGGTCAAAACAGAGAAAGCACAGCAGTAAAATCGTAAAAACCGCAGAAATAAGAACCGTTTTTGATAGTTACAAAATTCTAAATTTGCCGCTTTGTGTGTTTGGGTTGCAGAAAAATCAGACAAATGTGCGCAAGCAATTCTTTTTTATGTGGAAAAGTTTGAATCCAGAACTGTAAATGCACATGCTTCTCATTTTAATTATATAAAAATCATATATTTACACAAATTATCTTTTGCAACTTGGCTTGGCTTTCGCCATAATGAGCGTATTCGTAAGGGAGTAATGAAAATGCGTGGCAATCCAGAAGTCGTAGACTATTTAAATATGTTGATCGGTGGCGAACTGGCTGCTCGTGATCAATACCTGATTCACTCGCGTATGTATGAAGATTGGGGCCTGAGCAAGATTTATGAACGCATCGACCATGAGATGCAGGAAGAATCACAACATGCCGATGCCCTGATTCGCCGGGTTCTGTTCCTTGAAGGCACTCCGAATATGCAGCGTGATGATATTGACGTTGGTACCGACGTGCTGTCCTGCTTAAAAGCCGATTTAAAGCTGGAATATGAGGTGCGTGAAAAACTGGCCCAAGGCGTCAAGCTGGCAGAAGACAAGGGCGATTACATCACCCGTGACATGCTGCGTCAGCAAATGTCAGATACCGAAGAAGACCATACTTACTGGCTGGAAAAACAGTTGCGTTTAATTGAACTCATTGGTTTGCAGAACTACATTCAATCGCAAATGTAAGCCCAACCCAACATTGACCCGGCACTGGCCGGGTTTTTTATGGCCGAGATTTGGCGATTTTAATGCAGTGCAGGCGTCGCTATTTTTACTATACTGCGACTAGATGGAAACAAGGACAGCACAATGCAGCAGCGTATACTTTTGATCACCGGATGGGGCGGAGGAACCGGCCTGTTACAGCCTGTACAACATAGCCTGATGCAACACGGCCTTCAGGTCGATGTCCTGAATATTTTTAATGCCGCGGATCCGGTACAGTTCCAGCAGCAGCTGGAACGGGCCAAAGGCTATAGCGTGCTGATGGGCTGGTCTCTGGGTGGGCAGCTGGCAACCTTACTGGCCGATGCACTGGCGCAATCCGGACAGGCGCCGCAAGCGCTCATTACTTTGGCTTCGAATCCGTGTTTTGTTGCGCAAGACGCGTGGCCCCACGGGATGGTTCCCGAGACTTTTCAGCAGTTTAAACAGGGCTTTGCCAAAGATGCGGCCGCGACCTTAAAACGTTTTGGTTATCTGGTCTGTCAGGGTAGTGCCCAGAGCCGGCAGGATTTACAGAAATTACAAAGTTTAATCCAGCCGCAATCTCTAACCTTGTTAAAACAGGGATTAGCTTTGCTGGAACAGCTTAATCTGGTGACCATCTTAAAAAATTATCCGGCTCCACAATATCATTTGCTGGCACATGAAGATCAGCTGGTTCCTTGCCAAGTTGCAGAAGATTTACAGGATTTAGCTGCAAAAAATCTTCAGGTTGAGGTGGTTGCTGGCTCGCATGGCATCCCGTTGTTTGAAACAGATGTGGTTACACAGAAAATTATTGACTATTTAAAGTAACTCTCCTGACCCTTCAGCGGAAATGATAATTCCCGCAATTTCTTTTTCTGTGTGGCGGGAGTAAGATCGAGCTCATGCATATTTTAAACCAGACAGGGAGTCCGGGATGACCGATTTATTTGACCAGCAACATCTTTGGCATCCTTATACTTCCATGACCCAGCCGCTGCCGACCTTCAAGGTAAAGCGGGCTTATGGTGCGACCATTGAACTCGCAGATGGCCGCTGTCTGATTGATGGCATGTCATCGTGGTGGTGTGCTATTCATGGCTATAACCATCCTGAACTGAATCAGGCTGTGACCGACCAGTTACAGCAGATGTCACATATCATGTTTGGCGGTCTGACCCATGATCCGGCCATTGAGCTGGGCAAATTACTGCTGCAAATTACTCCACCGAGTCTGGATAAGATTTTCTATGCCGATTCCGGTTCAGTGGCGGTTGAAGTCGCGTTAAAAATGGCGGTGCAGTACTGGACTGCGCAAGGCCAGCCACAAAAAACCAATTTTATTACTCCGCGTTCCGGCTACCATGGCGATACCTGGAATGCGATGTCGGTCTGCGATCCGGTCACTGGCATGCATCAGATTTTTGGTTCAAGTCTGCCGAATCGCTTATTTGTACAGGCACCACAAACCCGCTTTGATGAAGACTGGAACCCAGATGATATTGCCGATCTGGAACAGGCTTTGGCCCAGCATCAGCATACACTGGCCGCACTGATTCTAGAGCCGATTGTACAGGGCGCGGGCGGTATGCGCTTTTATCATCCTGAATATTTGCGTCAGGCCAAGCGTTTATGCGAGCAGTATGGTCTGCTACTGATTTTTGATGAAATTGCCACCGGCTTTGGTCGTACCGGCAAGTTATTTGCTTGGGAACATGCCGGAGTCGAGCCGGATATCATGTGTATTGGCAAAGGACTGACGGGTGGTTATATGACCCTGTCGGCAACTTTAACCAGCAAGCAGGTGGCAGACACCATCAGTCAGGGGGAAGCTGGCGTGTTTATGCATGGCCCGACTTTTATGGCCAATCCGCTGGCTTGTGCGGTGGCACTGAAAAGTACTCAAGTCTTGCTGGCACAGGACTGGCAGGCCAAGATTCAGCAGATTGAACAGCAATTGAAACAGGCTTTAACGCCACTGGCTCAGCTGAGCCATGTACAGGATGTGCGGGTGCTGGGCGCAATTGGGGTGGTTGAACTGACTACGCCAGTCGATATGCAAAGCCTGCAGCAGCAGTTTGTACAGCGAGGCATTTGGGTGAGGCCATTTGGCAAACTGGTTTATGTGATGCCGCCGTATGTGATTTCAGCAGATGAACTGCACTACTTGCTGACCCAGTTGACCGAGGTGGTTCGCCAGATGCAGGAGAATGCCGCATGAGTTTGCTCGACCATTATGCCCAGCAGCTGGAACAGTTAAAACGCACTGCCAATTTGCGCCAGTTTCAGTCCAATCTGCAACATGGCCGCATGATTCAGATTCACGGGCAGCGCATGCTGAATCTGTCCAGTAATGATTATCTGGGGCTGGCCAGCGATGTCAGCTTGCGTGAAGAATTTTTTGATTTAACTCCTGTCACCGAGCGCCGTATGAGCGCCTCATCGTCGCGTTTGCTGACCGGGAACTTCCCGGAATATGAGCAGCTGGAAACGAGTCTGAGTCAGGCCTTTGGCCGTGCCGCCTTGCTGTTTAACAGTGGCTACCATATGAATATCGGGATTTTACCGGCACTGGCCGACAGTAAAACCCTGATTCTGGCTGACAAGCTGGTCCATGCCAGCATGATTGATGGTATCCGTTTATCTTCTGCCAAGGCGGTGCGCTACCGGCATAATGATCTGGCGCATCTGGCCCGGCTGCTGGAACAGTATCATGATGATGCGCAAATTGAACGGATTATAGTCGTGACCGAATCCATTTTTAGTATGGATGGTGATGAAACCGATCTGGCGGCACTGGTGCAGTTAAAGCAGCGTTATCCGAAAGTGATGCTGTATGTTGATGAAGCACATGCTATTGGTGTACGTGGAGAGCAGGGACTGGGCTGTGCGGAGCAGTATGCGGTGCTGGAGCAGGTTGATTTTCTGGTGGGGACCTTTGGTAAGGCCTTGGCCTCGGTCGGTGGATATCTGATTAGCCATCCGCTAATCCGTGACTATTTAATTAACCGCATGCGCCCGCTGATTTTCAGTACCGCGCAGCCACCGCTGAATATGGCCTGGACCCGGTTTATATTCCAGAAGATGTTGCAGATGCAAGCTCAGCGCCAGCATTTACAGCAGATCAGCCAGGAATTAAAAGTGCAGGTTGAAGCCAAAGGCTATGCCTGTCCATCGACCTCGCAGATTGTGCCGGTAATTCTGGGCGAATCGGAAAAAGCCGTACAAAAGGCACAGCAGCTACAGCAGGCTGGGTTTTATATCATGCCGGTACGTCCGCCGACCGTACCGCAAAACAGTTCACGGCTGCGGATTTGCCTGACCGCGCAGATTCAGTCCAGTGAGCTGGCGCAATGCGTGGCGCTGTTATGATGGACAAGTCAGCGATGTCTGTAAATAAATCGCAAGTGGCACGGCGTTTTGCCCAGGCGCATCACAGCTATTTGCAGCATGCGGTGATTCAGCAGCAGATTTGCCAGCAACTGGTTCGGCTGATGCAGTCACATCTAACCAGTCGAAAACTGGGACGGGTGTTTGAAATTGGCTGTGGTACGGGGGCTTTAACCCGTGCGCTGGAGCAGCACTTTCAGGTGCAGCAGTTGCTGCTCAATGACCTGTATCCAGAAGTCCAGCAGCAACCGTTTTCTACTTCCCGAACCGAATGGTGGATTGGCGATGCCGAGCAGATTGCTTTTCCAGAACAGCTGGATGTGCTGATTTCGAGTTCAGCCTTGCAATGGATGCAGAATCTGCAGCAGCTGTTTGCCAAAATCGCCCATGCTTTAAAGCCTTCGGGTTATTTATGTTTTTCTAGTTTTGGTCCGGACAATCTCAAGGAAATTAAAGCCCTGACCGGGCAGGGGCTGGATTATTTCAGCCTGCCGGAACTGCGCCGCTGTCTGGAGTCACAAGGCTTCGAAATTGTGTATTTGTCTGAAACTGTCAAAACCCTGGCTTTTGAACATCCACGTCAGGTATTGCAGCATTTAAAAGCCACCGGGGTCACGGGTACCGCTTCCGGGCACCGCTGGACCAAACACAGTTTGCAGCAGTTTTATCAGGCCTATCGGCAGTTTTCCCGGCTGAATGTGGCCGGCCAGCAGGAATATCTGCTCAGTTATCATCCGATTTATTGTATTGCACGGAGCACAGGCTAATGGCACAGATCTATTTTGTCAGTGGAATTGATACCGGAATTGGCAAAACCTATACCACCGGTTATCTGGCCAAGGTCTGGAGTGCTGAAGGACAGCGAACCATCACCCAAAAGCTGATTCAGACTGGCAATACTGATATTTCGGAAGATATCCAGCAACATCGGGAGATGATGGGCTGTGGCTGGTTGCCTGAAGATGACAGCAAACTGACCATGCCCGAGATTTTCACTTATCCGGCATCGCCGCATCTGGCCACCAAAATTGATGGCCGTGAGATTGATTTCAATAACATCCGTCAGGCGACAGAGCAACTGGCAGCGCGTTTTGATGTGGTACTACTGGAAGGCGCTGGTGGCCTGATGGTGCCGCTCACCACGGAAATGTTAACGATTGATTATATTGCCGAGCAGCAGTATCCGGTGATTCTGGTCAGTTCAGGACGTCTGGGTAGCATTAACCATACCTTATTAAGTCTGGAAGCGTTGATGGCGCGAGGGCTGTCGCTGTATGCGCTGGCCTATAACCTGAAAGATGAATCACAAGATCCGCTGATTTCTAAAGATACCGCTGAGTATTTAAAAACCTATTTGGCTCGGCATTTTCCAGAGGCAAAATGGATTGAGATTCCAGTTTTGGATTAAAACTGTGATAAAAAAAGCCACTCAATTGAGTGGCTTTTTGCTGGGCAGTTTAAAACTTTCTAAAGCTTTTGTTGCCAAATGGTTTGCGTGGCGCATGTTCATCACGCTCTTGACGGCCAAAGCTGTTGCCATTTGGGTTATCACGGCGGGCAAAGTGTGTGCCATTCTGGTTTTCACGACGTTCACGATTGCCAAAGTTATCATCACGCGGGCCGCGGGTTGAAGACGTTGGCGCTGCTTCATTGTCACGGCGCTGCTGACGCAAGAAACCACCGCGACGCGCTGCCATCGGTTTTTCCTGCATACGTTCATTACGGCGTTTAGCCATACCGTACAGACCGGTTCCCTGACGTGGTTTCAGCTCAACCGCTTTGGTCAGGTTGTCAATGTCGTTCTTGTCCAGTTCCATCCAGCGGCCAGTACGCAGTTCACGTGGCAGAATCACGGTACCATAACGGGTACGTAGCAGGCGGCTAACTTTTAAGCCCTGAGATTCGAAAATACGACGTACTTCGCGGTTACGACCTTCTTTTACCACCACCTGATACCAGCGGTTGATACCATCACCACCAATTTCAGAGAAGGATTCAAACTTGGCCGGGCCATCATCCAGTACCACACCACGCAGCATGTTGTTACGGATTTGTGGCGTGACTTCACCCATTACACGGACCGCATATTCACGCTCAATTTCATTGGATGGATGCATCAGGCGGTTTGCCAGTTCGCCATCATTGGTGAACAGTAACAGACCGGTCGAGTTGATATCCAGACGGCCGACCATGACCCAGCGATCATTGGCGATTGATGGTAAATGATCAAATACGGTCGGGCGTTGTTCCGGATCGTTACGTGAACAGATTTCACCTTCCGGTTTGTAGTAAATCAGCACACGGCGACGGATTTCATCTTCAATCTGGAAGCTGACTTTACGACCATCGATACGAAGCTCATCGCCTGGTTCAATACGCTCACCCACCTGGGCCACTTGGCCATTGACACTTACACGACCAGCGGCAATGACTTCTTCCATATAACGGCGAGAACCCAAACCAACGCGTGCCAGTACCTTTTGCAATTTTTCACTCATGACAGCATAACCTTAGAAATTATCATCAACAGTTCACCTATTCACGATCTCGGTGCCTGGGCATCGAGGTGCATGAAAGCTTCCTTGGCATCCTGCAGGGGAGGCAATTGACCGACAGAGGTCAGGCCAAATGCATTTAAAAATTGTGGCGTTGTGACTAACAACGCGGGTCTTCCAGGGAGTTCCCGGAAACCGGATTCCTTAATCCAGTTCCAGTCAAACAACGTTCTGAGAATCTGACTGTTGTTTGATACTCCGCGAATCTGTTCAATATCTGCTCGGGTCACCGGTTGATGGTAAGCAATCACAGCCAGTGTTTCGAGTAAAGACGGGGATAAACGGGTTGGTCGTTCCGGCCAGGCCTGTGCAATCAGGGTACGATATTTGGCCCGTACCTGAAAACGGAAACCTTGCGCAGTTTCAACCAGTTCAATAGACCGGCCATGTTGCAGCATGGCCAGTTGTTGTAAAAAGACTTTTAATTCTGCCTTACTATAGCGTGCCTGAAATGCTTCTTTCAGACGTGCCAGCGATACCGGTGCATCACTGGCAAAAATAATGGCTTCTAGCTGCATCAGCACTTCATGATGCTGTTCATCACTGGACATGTTAAGGGTTTGCTCTGACATTAGGCCTGTGCTCCCTGAATGGCCAGCGGTGCTTCGACACCACTGGCAACAATTGCCACTTTTTGCTGACGGGTCAGTTCCAGAATCGCCATAAACGTTACCACCATGCCCATACGGCCCTGGCTCGGCTTGAGCAGCTCGGCAAACGCTAGCACTTCACCGCTTTGCAGCTTTGCTTCAATATAGGCAATCCGTTCTTCCAGTAACACCGGTTCCTGCTGAATCTGGTGAATCACCGGTTCAGGGCGATTAAATACACAAAATAGCGCATCACGTAACAGGCTGGCCTCATGACCCTCATTACTATACGCCACTTGGCCCAGGCTGACATGGGTATTAAAGGTATCACGCTCTAACACCGGCATTTGCCCCAGACGTTCAGCCGCCTGTTTAATACGTAAATAATTTTCCAGCCGGTCAATCAGTTCCTGCTTCGGATCTTTTTCCAGCTCGCTGATGGCTTTGGGTTTCGGCAGCAGCAAACGCGATTTTAAATCGGCCAGCAGGGCAGCCATCACCATATAATCTGCGGTCAGCTCAATATTCAGGGATTTCATCGCATCCATATAAGCCAAATACTGAGAGGCAATCGGTGCGATATCAACCTGTAGCAGGTCAAAGCCGTTTTTTTGAATCAGGTAAATCAGAAAGTCGAGCGGGCCTTCGAAATGCTCTAACAGAATTTCAAATGCTGCAGGAGGAATATATAAATCCTCAGGAATCGTCTCTTGCCACTCATCCAAAACGCGGATGTGCGGGACTTGGTCCATAGCAGGATGCACAGATTGATTCATTACAGTTTTAGGCCACGCGAATTTTCAAAGGCATGAAAAGAGCTTTACATTCGATCTCACATCGAAAAGAAAGCATGGAGTTAATTGCGCGTAGTTTAATGGAAATTGACCATGAAATAAATTACCCAAATGACTAAAAGCGAAAAAAAGCAAAAGTAGATGGCAATCCTGCAGCGAAAAAGCAGGAAAAATCACGTTCAATTGGAAGATAGGGTCTTAAAGCGCATACAGATGAGGGTTTTAGCAAGAAAAGCTTAACTCCGATCAAGCACGTGATAAAGCGGACTGCTCAAGCTGTTCCAGCACTTGCTGACACATTTCACGGCTGCACAGGTTCTGGTGGCCTAATCTTAAGGACAGGATATAGGCCTCTTCAACACTCGACAGCAGATGATATGCCTGCTGTCCGATAGAGAGCACGGCAGCCGGGTTGGGTATTGCATCCAGCAGTAGAACCTCAGCTTCCAGAGACCAGGGCTGAGTCGCATAGATTAGCTGGCTTTTTGGAAACTCGCGCAGATTCAGCAACAGATAAAATAAATCCATACCGTTTCCTCCTGAGGTGGCGCTGAGCGCTGTTATTCAAACGAACTCACATCACCAATACCACGACGGATAATTTCCGGCTGATCACCAGATAAATCGACAATACTGGTGGTGGTTAAAGTCCCCAGGCCACTATCAATAAACACATCAATGCGTTTACCAAGCTGCATTTCAATATCATAAGGATCATCCAGCGGATCATCCTGCCCCGGTAAAATCAGGGTGGAGGTCAAGAGCGGTTCATCCAGCTCTTTCAGTAACATTTGGCAAACCGGATTGCTCGGAATACGCAGGCCAATGGTTTTCTTTTTCGGGTGCATCAGACGGCGTGGCACTTCACTGGTGGCCGGTAAAATAAAAGTGGTCACTGCCGGGGTATTGTTTTTTAGCAGGCGATACATGGCATTATCGACCTTGGCATAAGTGGCAATATCGGACAGGTCACAACATAAAATTGCATATTGATGTTTAGGGCTAAGACCACGAATCTGGGCAATCCGTTCCATGGCTGCTTTATTCCCGATCTGGCAGCCAATGGCATAGGCTGCATCGGTAGGATAGACCACCACATCGCCGGCACGAATCCGTTCTACTGCCTGGCTAATTAAACGGGGCTGAGGATTTTCAGGATGAACTCTTAAATGCAGCATATTCTTTTCTCCTGATCTGATGATGATTCGCTTTTCAGACCATTGTACAAAGCCCTGTGTATCCAGAGCGTTGATTTATGTAATTTAATCAAGCATTTCTCTTGCAAATTCATCGCTATGTAAGCTTTTGCCATGCCGGGTACATAAACAGATACAGTCAATAAAGCGTTTGGCATCGCGTGGCAGTTTGGCTTCACCACGAAAATAACGCTGTACCTGGGCATAAACATTGTCTTTAAAGCAGGCACCATCGCCGCTTTCACCGGTCAGGTTATCTAAAGAAACCCGGAATTTGCGTCCAAATGCAGTGGCAAACATCCATTCAATCGCTTGCGGCTTGATTTCGACCTGCTCAAACAGGGCTTGCTGCTCAGCCGTGCGGCCATCGGGGGCATACCAGTAGCCTAAATCGGGCTGTTTACGGCGTTCCTCACCGGCAATGGTCCAGTGACTGATTTCATGCAGGGCACTGTTAAAGAAACCATGCGCAAACTGGATGCGAGCAGGGGTGTCTGCGGTGGCGGGAAAATACTCCGGTTCAAAATCACCACGCACCAGGTTGACATTGTGGTGGGAAAACCAGTGATTAAAGTGTAAGATGAGCCAATCGACGTATTCTGATTCTGTCGATAATTTCAACCAGTCCGAGAGTTGCACTTGGTCGGGTGAAATGTCAGAATCGAGCGTTGAAAGTGTGCTAACGAGTGATGAAACATTCACTTCTGTTTGCGGCTGCAACAGATGCATGACTTAATTTACCCAATTGGTCTGTCTAAATAAGTACAAAATTGTATCTTAATCTTTGACAGAGTACTGATGAATTTGTAGAATTGCCGCCTTAATTATGTCAGCAAATACCTTTCCGGCACAGATTGAGCCGTTTAAATGGGCTGAACAGGGCTTTACATGGTCAGGTACCCTGCCATTGTCTCGCTTTGCTCGTATTGCTCGTGAAGCTGTTGGATCAATTGATGATCAATTGATTAACATAGACTGTAAGCTATCAATGGATGCCTATCATCGCATTGCATGGCTAGATGGTCACGTTGAAACACAAGTTCCAATGGAATGCCAGCGCTGTCTGGATACCGTGGAAATTGACCTTGTTTTAGACTTCCATTTAGCGCTTGTAGATGATGAGTCACTGATAGAGCGCTTGGATGAGGATGCTGATTTCATTGTTCTGGGTGAAAGTGAAGCAACCAGCAAAGGTGATTATGATTCACCGGCGACGGCTGATTTACTCGCACTTATAGAAGATGAACTGTTATTGTTGCTGCCTTTGTCGCCTAAGCATGACGCTTGCGAACACAAGCATCAACCTGCCGTTCAGAACGATGTCGAAGAAAAACGGGATAATCCGTTTGATGTTTTGGCAAGTTTGAAGGGTAAACTTAACTAAAAATTATGTTATAATTTTGCGTTAAGACAACTGAATTTGTTCTGATCCATTTTTTCGATCTTTGTAAGGAGCCATCATGGCCGTTCAGCAAAACCGTAAAAGTCGCTCTCGCCGTGACATGCGCCGTTCACATGACGCTTTAACCGAGAATGCATTAACTGTAGACCAAGCTACTGGTGAAACTCATCGTCGTCACCACGTATCTAAAGATGGTATCTACCGTGGTCGTCAATTATTCGCTAAAGCAGCTGATGCTGAATAATTGTTGACAAGCATTAAGCGTCAAGCTTAGTGGAAAAAATGGGAGCGTAAGCTCCCTTTTTTTGTTGTTTTTCGCAATTACTTCGCCCGAAAAATAGTGTTAAATTTTCGCACCAACGATCAGCTTATATAAAAAAGAACTGTTGAAGGGGCGTACCCTGTTTAAAACAGCTCTACACGAAAGGATTTTTATATGTCTGCTACACGATTCGAGCAAGCGACAAAAACTGCATTTGTGTTTCCTGGACAAGGTTCACAAAAAGTCGGCATGCTAGCAGAACTTGCAGAACAGTTTGCTGGTGTGCGTGAAACTTTTGCGGAAGCATCGGCCGCAATCGGTTTTGATTTATGGCACATTGCGCAAAGTGGTGAAGGTTTAGATCAAACAGAATTTACCCAGCCGGTTTTATTGACCGCCAGTATTGCGTTATGGCGTGTCTGGCTGGAGCTGGGTGGTGTAGCACCCAAATATCTGGCAGGCCACTCTCTGGGCGAATACAGCGCGCTGGTGGCGGCGGGTGCGTTATCACTGGGTGATGCCGTGAAGCTGGTGAATTTGCGTGGCAAACTCATGCAGTCAGCTGTGCCACAAGGCCAGGGCGCTATGGCGGCCATTTTGGGTCTGGAAGATGCCAAAGTGATTGAACTGTGTGCGCAAGCTACCGCACAAGGCACCGGTTCTGTTGAAGCAGCCAACTATAATGCCCAAGGTCAGGTGGTAGTTGCTGGCGATAAAGCAGCGGTAGATGCAGTCATCGCACTCGCCAAAGAAAATTCAGCCAAAGCTATTGCGCTTCCGGTGTCAGTGCCATCGCACTGTTCACTGATGAAACCGGCTGCAGAACAGTTCGCACAAGCTTTGGAACAAACTGCCATTGAGCTACCAAGCATTCCTGTAATACAAAATGTGGGCGCAGCTGTAGCAACTGATGTTGCTCAATTGCGTCAGGCTTTGACTGCTCAATTGTATCAGTCTGTGCAATGGACAAACACCATGCAGTACCTGCAAGACCAGGGCATTCAGTACATTGTTGAATGTGGTCCAGGGAATGTATTGGCGAACCTTGCAAAACGCTTACCTCACATAGAAAAAGCATTCCCGATTGACAGCAATAGTCGTCTGGAGGATGCCTTAAATGCCATTTTAGTGGCTGAAGGGAAAATTGCATGACACAAGAACGCAAAGTCGCATTGGTGACAGGTGCAAGCCGAGGGATTGGTGCAGCCATCGCTCAGCAGCTTATTCAAGACGGTTATTTTGTGGTTGGGACAGCAACTTCTGAAGCAGGTGCAGAAAAACTAAGCACAGGCTTTGGTGAACAGGGTGCGGGTAAAGTCCTGGATGTTCGTAATGGCGAGGCAATTGATGCGCTCATTTCGGACATCGAACAAAACTATGGTCCGGTACTGGTCTTGGTGAACAACGCTGGTATTACCAAAGATAATTTGTTACTGCGTATGTCTGAAGATGACTGGGATGATATCCTCAACATCCATCTGAAAGCCGTTTACCGTTTGTCTAAACGTGTACTGAAAGGCATGACCAAAGCGCGTTTCGGTCGCATTATTAATATTAGTTCAGTGGTGGCACACTTTGCCAATCCGGGACAGGCCAACTACTCTGCGGCCAAAGCAGGGATTGAGGCATTTAGCCGCAGCCTGGCCAAGGAAATGGGCAGCCGTCAAATTACAGTCAACTCTGTTGCACCTGGTTTTATTGCAACAGAAATGACAGAACAGTTAAGTGAAGAAATTCGCAAAAAAATGAGTGAGCAAGTGGCATTAAACCGTTTAGGTGATCCACAAGATATCGCCAATGCAGTGAGTTTCTTGGCTTCTGACAAAGCAAGTTACATCACTGGTACAGTGTTACATGTAAATGGTGGTTTATACATGAATTAAGCTCATGTATAAACTTTCAAAAACTTATAGATTCAATTAAACTAACGGCATTAAAAACGCCACAAGCAATGAGGAGAATTCCTGTGAGCGATATCGAACAACGCGTTAAACAAGCGGTTGCTGAACAACTTGGTCTTAAAGCTGAAGAGATTAAAAACGAAGCATCTTTCATGGATGACTTAGGTGCAGACTCTCTGGACCTGGTTGAACTTGTAATGTCTTTCGAAAATGATTTCGACATCACAATTCCCGATGAAGATTCAAACGAAATTACAACTGTTCAATCTGCAATTGACTATGTGACTAAAAAACTTGGTTAATTAAAGATTTTTAGCAGATGCTAAGAAAAACCACCCTTTTGGGTGGTTTTTTTATGGCAGGCCGAAATTACATAAGCTTACTTTTATCTAACCAAGCGCAACGCTCTCCTGTGTATTTTTTCGTTATAAAAAGAAAGCACGCAATTCCAAATGATTGATAAAAATCAATTGCATCAAATAAAAGCTGGAGAATAACAATGGGACTTTTTGATTTTGTAAAAGGTATTGGTAAGAAAAACACTGCCCCGGCAGAGCAACAACCGGCAGCACCGGCGGCGCCAGCAGAACCGTCTGCACAGGAAATGGCCAATAAATTATTGGGACATATTAAATCTTTAGGCTTACCAATTACGGGCCTTTCTGTGAACTACAATGGCAAGACCGATTTAGCCACGATTAAAGGGCAGGTACAAAGCCAGGCTGATCGTGAGAAAATTGTACTGGCGGTGGGCAATATTGATCATGTTGCGCAAGTGGATGATCAGATGACTGTGGCAACGCCAGAACCAGAAAGTAAATTCTATACAGTTAAATCAGGCGATACCCTGTCTAAAATCTCAAAAGAATTTTATGGTGATGCCAATCAGTACAATAAAATCTTTGAAGCCAACCGTCCTTTGTTAAAAGATGCGGATGATATTTTCCCTGGACAGGTGTTACGTATTCCGGCTTAAAGATCCAGCATTTTTATAAAAAGACGCGTATCGCGTCTTTTTTGTTTTTTAATAATCTTCAAATACTTAAAAAGAATTAATGTAACTTTTTTTATTTATATTTATCTTGTTTGTAATTGTGTGTATTTGCTGTGTAATTTTTAACATTTTCAATACAATAAGTTAATTTATGTGATGTGATTAAAATAAATAAATAAAAGTGATGATAATTTTGCATTTGTTTGGTTTAATTGATAATTATGTCTCATTTTAAAAAAATAATTAAAACAAATGCTTATCACATTCTAAATTTTAGTTTTTAAATCCGAGTATTTTGATAAGAAATATTAATCAGTATGTTCTGAGTATAAACTCGATAAAAATGCCAACTCTTGCTAAGAAGAATAATAATTTCAAAACCTAACTTTACATAAAGATACGATCATAAAAAGGAAGAGGGTATGCCAAATATAGCGGTTACTTCGAAAGAGACACAGCAGTTATTGCTGTCTGCTGATACGAATACGGTTACTTTATCTGAAAACTCTGTTGTCAAGATTGATACAGCAATTGAGGATGTGGCGAGTATTACTCGAGAGGGAAATGCAGCAATAGTGAACCTGAAAAATGGCGAAAAGGTAGTGATCGAAAGCTATTTTGATGACCCATTAGATAGCCATCATATTGTTTTTGATAATGGGGAGCAGCTGTATTGGGTAGAGTTCGCAAATGCTTCGGGTGAGATTCTTCCTACAATTAAATATCATTTTATCGAAACGATTAGTCCACTGTTATACGCTGATACACTTGCTGCCGTGCTGCCTTGGATCACTGGAGCCGTAGCAGCAGGAGCGACCATTGCTGCGGTGGGTTCAGACTCTGATAGTACATCATCAAATACACCAGTAGATTCTACAGCTGCAGAACAACTAGTGATTGCAGCAGAAGAGGCTCAACAAGCAGCGGAAGATCTTTTAAACCAGGCGCAAGAAGATGGCTTGATCACTTCAGAAGAACAAGCGCAACTTCAAGATGCAGCAGATGCAGCAGCAGAAGCCAAAGATACTGCGCAAGATGCAGTCACAGCCTTACCTGAAAGTGCAGATAAAGAAGAGTTGCAAGATCGTCTAGATAATCTTGAAGGGATTAGCGTACCGCCTGTTACTGATGCAGATGGTAACGGTATCGATGATGCATTCGAAGCAGCGGAAGCCCTGGTGACTGATGCTGAAAATGCACACCAGGCAGCAGAAGATGTAATTGCAGGTGCTCAAGAAGATGGCCTGATCACCCCAGCAGAACAGCAAGCGATTCAAGATGCGGTGGATGCAGCCACTGAAGCTGAACAAACCGCACAAGATGCGGTGACTGCGTTACCAGAAAGTACAGACAAAGATGGTCTGCAAGATCGTCTGGATGCCTTGACGGATCTTGAAGTTCCAGCGGTGAATGACCAAGACGGCAATGGTATTGACGATGCAACGGACAGCTTAATCGCGGATGCAGAAGCGGCAGTAGCAGCAGCGGAATCAGCTTATGCCGAGGCCGAGCAAGCGATTGCCGATGCAGATACAGATGGCAATGGTCTCATCACACCAGCAGAGCAGGCAGTTGCCCAGGCTGCGATTGATGAAGCTGCCGAACTAAAAGCCATCGCACAAAATGCAGTAAATGCGTTACCGGCAGAAGTACAAGTTGAGAAAGACGGGCTACAAGGTCGACTAGATGACTTGATCTCATTAACTGCACCAGCAGTCACGGATGCAGATGGTAACGGTATCGATGACGCATTCGAAGCAGCGGAAGCCCTGGTGACTGATGCTGAAAATGCACACCAGGCAGCAGAAGATGTAATTGCAGGTGCTCAAGAAGATGGCCTGATCAGCCCAGCAGAACAGCAAGCGATTCAAGATGCGGTGGATGCAGCAACTGAAGCTGAACAAACGGCACAAGACGCGGTGACTGCGTTACCAGAAAGTACAGACAAAGATGGTCTGCAAGATCGTCTGGATGCCTTGACGGATCTTGAAGTTCCAGCGGTGAATGACCAGGACGGTAATGGTATTGACGATGCAACGGACAGCTTAATCGCGGATGCAGAAGCGGCAGTAGCAGCAGCGGAAGCGGCTTATGCCGAGGCCGAGCAAGCGATTGCCGATGCAGATACAGATGGCAATGGTCTCATCACACCAGCAGAGCAGGCAGTTGCCCAGGCTGCGATTGATGAAGCTGCCGAACTAAAAGCCATCGCACAAAATGCAGTAAATGCGTTACCGGCAGAAGTACAAGCTGAGAAAGACGGGCTACAAGAACGCGTAGATGCCTTGACTGAATTGCTTGCCCCTGTGGTCACGGATGCAGATGGTGATGGTGTAATTGATGACTTAAACGGATTAATTGCCAGTGCAGAAGCGGCAGTAGCAGCAGCGGAAGCGGCTTATGCCGAGGCCGAGCAAGCGATTGCCGATGCAGATACAGATGGCAATGGTCTCATCACACCAGCAGAGCAGGCAGTTGCCCAGGCTGCGATTGATGAAGCTGCCGAACTAAAAGCCATCGCACAAAATGCAGTAAATGCGTTACCGGCAGAAGTACAAGTTGAGAAAGACGGGCTACAAGAACGCGTAGATGCCTTGACTGAATTGCTTGCCCCTGTGGTCACGGATGCAGATGGTGATGGTGTAATTGATGACTTAAACGGATTAATTGCCAGTGCAGAAGCGGCAGTAGCAGCAGCGGAAGATGCGTACCAAGCAGCAGAAGATGCTTTAGCAGCTGCAGAATCAAATGGTTTAATCACCCCAACAGAAAAAGCTGCACTTGAAGATGCATTGCAAGCGGCTCAAGATGCCAAAGATGCAGCGCAGGATGCGGTAGATGCTTTGCCATCAGTACCAGCAGCCGTTCAAGATGCCAAAGATGGCTTCCAAGACCGTATTGATGCCTTAACAGACATCACCATTCCACCTGTAAATGATGCAAATGAAAACGGCGTTATTGATACTGATGAAGATCCATTAACCCTTGCAGAGGATTTGGTATCAGCGGCAGAGCAAGCGTATCAGGATGCAGCGGATGCATTGGCTACAGCGCAAGCGGATAACTCAATCAGCCAAGCAGAGGTTGATGCATTAACGCAAGACCTTGCGGCAGCCCAACAAGCGAAAGCGGATGCACAAACAGCGGTGGATGGCATTGTTGCTGACTTCCCAACCGAAGCGGGTGACTTCCAAGAGCGTATTGATGCCTTGACGGACATCGAGATCCCAGCGGTGAACGATCTTGATGACAATGGTATTGCTGATGCAGTTGAAGCAGTTGAAGACCTAGTTGCAGCGGCAGAAGCAGCCTATGCAGCAGCGGATCAAGCACTTGCTGATGCGATTGCAGACAATGCCATCAGCCAAGCGGAAGTGGATGCCTTAACGCAAGACCTTGCGGCAGCCCAACAAGCGAAAGCGGATGCACAAACAGCGGTGGATGGCATTGTTGCTGACTTCCCAACCGAAGCGGGTGACTTCCAAGAGCGTATTGATGCCTTGACGGACATCG
>NZ_VPBT01000029.1:0-38905 GCF_013418555.1 Acinetobacter sp. YH12134
AATTTCAAATTGTGCAGCTACCGCTCGAATAGAATAACCTTCCTCAAGCTTAGCTAAAATTTTACGTCTAAAATGTTCTGAATAACTCATTACACCATTGTATTGGTTTTATACTGATTTGACTATAAAAAAGAGCAGCTGGAGGTGCAGCTGCTCTTTGATCTTGACCAATTAGAATGTATAGGTATAGGTCGTCGCGATACGGTGTTCTTCTAGATCGTTACCACCTGAGATATTGTCATAGTTGGTATCAATAAACATGTAGTTGAAACCTAAACCTTTTAGCTTACCTTCTGGTACCACATAGTTCACAATCAGGTTGATTTCATTTTCTTTGCCACGCGGTTCGCCTGCACCATTATCGACATCCCAACCACGGAAATGACGTGCAGTTGCGGTTAAACCTGGTACACCCACATCAGCAAAGTTATAGGTATAACCCAAGCTCCATGATTTTTCATCTTTACGGATAAAGCTTGCCACCGACCAGTTGTCTAGATAAGGCTGTGGTACCCAACCACCCAATGTCGGGAACATTGGCGCTTTGTTACCATGCTCTCCAAACATTTGCTGGTAGCCTAATTGTACTGTGTGCATACCATGGTTGATTTTTGCACCTGCAGACACGGCCTGGCTGTCAATCTTGCCATACAGCTGGTCACCCGATTCGCTGTTGTCAAAATAACGTACATGGGTGTCTAACTTGGTGTTTTCAGCCAAGGTCGTTTTATAGTTTACAGCGGCATAGTGTTGTTGGTAGATGTTGGTGACATCGGCATACCAGTAACTACCACCCACTTTTGGGGTGAATTGATGATCAATCCCGGCAATATACATACCGTCATCTGTACTGACTGCTGTCGCAAAGTTGTTTTGCGGAAATAAGCTCAGGTCATGATATTGATTTTCATAACGTGCATTAATGCCATCTAAATATGCCAAGGTCAGTTTAGTATCTTTAATGTCCTTAGACTCTAACCAGGCACCACTATAAGTAGTCAGTAATTGGCGAGATGGATCAAAGAATACCACTGGTGACATTGGTAATAGATCACCAACCTTCAACTCAGTTTCAGATACCTTAACTTTTAAGGTTGCACCAACTTTACCAAAATGATCTTTAGATTCTTTGCCATCGTGAGGTAACACCCAATCCGGATTTTGATCACGGCCGTTGAGTTTAACTGCATGTTGAACCAGTACATCTGCTCCAATTTGCACGCCACCACCAATATCATGATAACCAGACTTGGCATCCAAAGTTACCGCCTGTGACCATGAACCAAAGTTCAATTCTGGTTTATCTTGATACTGACGATCTAAATAGAAATTTTTAAATTTAAGTTGAACATTGCTGTCATCAATAAAATCTGCATATGTAGCAGAAGTTCCTAAAGTTGCTGTCGCAGCAAGCATTGCTATCCATAATTTTTGACGACGCATGGTAAGTTTTCCCATTCAGCAGATAAAAACAATGCCGTCATCATGCGTAAGCATAATCAAATAGAAAATCCGACTACAGTATTAAACATTTATCATTTTGGGCATTTTTTTGATTTCACAGCGCTTTTTTTATTTTTTTAAGATATTTCAGCAATCATTTCCCTGCTAAATACTCTCCACCCTGCAAATATAAACCTCTGTTATTCATATTATTTTTCACTGTATTTTTTATTTATTTTGAGTTTTTAGGCTTTATTTATTGGTTTTAACATTAACACTTTAACTAATAGCTTTTAACTATCAGTATTATTTATAAAAAATTTAATATTTAAAGTAATTCAGCTTTTCCTCAAATTTAAATTAATCGGTTTTCTACTCCCCCTTCTCCATCCTTTTAAAATAAATCCCGGCTGATCATTTAAAAAACTTTTTATATAAAAATAAGATGCGTTTTAAATACATTGATCTGTGTGATTTTAAATCCGGATTTATTTTTAAAGTGTGATATTAAGCAACTCAATCACACCAATAAAAAAAGCACCCCAAATATATTGGAGTGCTTTGCTTAAGCCAGTTTTAAAATTAAAACTTAAGCTTGCATTTCACGTGCTTTAGACATAGTAAGCGCCAGGTCTTCAATCATGTCTTCCTGACCGCCCACTGTACCACGGCGACCAAGTTCCATCAGGATTTCACGCGCAGATACGCCATATTTCGCTTCAGCGCGTTTTGCGAACAACAGGAATGAAGAGTAAACACCCGCATAACCTAAAGTCGCTGCATCACGGTCTGCACGAATCGGGTTGTGCATCATTGGAATCACAAGGTCTTCAGCAACGTCTTGTACTTTGAACAGGTCAACGCCTGTATCCATACCCATACGGTTCGCTACAGCAATGAACAATTCCAGTGGTGTGTTACCCGCACCCGCACCAAGACCCGCAGAGGCCAAGTCCACACGTACCGCACCGGCTTCAACCGCAGCAACCGTATTTGATACACCCATACCTAAGTTGTGGTGACCGTGGAAACCGAGTTCGATGCTTGGGTCAAGGTGTTGACGCAAGTGACCCACGCGGTCTTTCACGTCTTGAGGAAGCATGTAACCTGCTGAGTCTGTGACATAAATACAGTTTGCACCGTAAGACACCATCTTCTGTGCTTCTTCTAAAAGACGCTCAGGAGAAGCCATGTGAGCCAGCATTAAGAAGCCCACGGTGTCCATGTCGAGTTTACGAGCAGCAGTGATGTGCTGTTCAGAACAGTCCGCTTCTGTACAGTGTGTTGCAACACGAATCGTTGATACACCAATTTCATGCGCCATTTTCAAATGATCAACTGTACCGATACCAGGAAGAAGCAGTGCAGACACTTTCGCATTCTTCATACGTGGCACAACAGCAGACAGGTATTCTTCGTCAGTAGCAGCAGCAAAACCGTAGTTGACTGATGAACCACCAAGACCGTCACCGTGGGTCACTTCAATTAAAGGTACGCCTGCATCATCTAGCGCTGTTGAAATGGCAATCATTTGCTCAACAGTGGTTTGATGGCGCTGCGGGTGCATACCATCACGTAAAGTCATATCATGAACAATAATCTTAGACATGAGGTTGCTCCTTAAGCTTCAGCAGTGTTGAAAACGTGTTCAGCAAACATTTCTGCAGTACGTGCAGCAGCCGCTGTCATAATATCCAGGTTACCTGCATATTTCGGCAAGAAGTCACCTAAACCTTCGACTTCTAAGAAGATCGAAACACGGTTACCGTCAAAAATAGGACCGTTTACCAGTTTGTAACCTGGTACATATTTTTGCACTTCTTTAATCATCGCATGCACAGATTCAGTGATCGCAGCTTGATCTGGCTCACCTTCAACTAAACAATGTACAGTGTCACGCATCATCAGTGGTGGCTCAGCAGGGTTAATGATGATGATCGCTTTACCTTGTTTCGCATCACCAACTTTCTCAATTGCACCCGCAGTGGTACGGGTAAATTCATCAATGTTTTTACGTGTACCAGGACCTACAGATTTCGTCGATACCGTTGCAATGATCTCACCGTATTCAACCGGTTGAACGCGAGAAACTGCAGCAACCATTGGAATGGTTGCCTGACCGCCACACGTTACCATGTTGACGTTTGGCACTTCACCAGCCGCAAGCAATGCTTCAAGATTCACTGGTGGTACGCAGAATGGACCAATCGCCGCAGGTGTTAAGTCAATCATTAACACGCCAAGTTCATTGAGCTTGCGGCTGTTTTCTGCGTGTACGTATGCAGACGTTGCATCGAATGCAATTTTGATGTCATCTTCGATTACGTGAGGAAGAAGACCATCTACACCTTCAGCCGTGGTTTTTAAACCCATTTTCGCCGCACGCGCTAGACCTTCAGATGTAGGATCAATACCCACCATCCATACTGGCTCTAACCATTCGCTACGTTGTAATTTGTAAAGCAAATCAGTACCGATGTTACCTGGACCGATCATTGCACATTTAATCTTTTTCATGAATGTACTCTCTTAAAATTCTGATCAGGTTGGGGCCTATTCAGCAGCGAATGCCGCTGTAACTGAACCAAAGCCTTCAATTTCAACTTTGAATTCATCGCCTGGTTGCGCCACAACCATTGGCCCTAACGCACCTGTTAAGATGATGTCGCCTTTTAACAATGGACGCCCACGACGTACCATTTCATCTGCCAGCCAGACTGCAGCATTCAATGGGTTGGCTAAACAGGCTTTACCCACACCTTGAGAAACCACTTCTTCACCGCGGGTCATGACCATCTTGCAATTCACAAGATCCAGGTTTTCCAGTTTTACCGGTTGAGAACCCAGTACAAACGCCGCTGAAGATGCGTTGTCTGCCACGGTGTCAATCAGGCTGATTTTCCAGTTTTCAATACGGCTATCCACCACTTCTACTGCTGGCAGTGCGTAGTCAGTTGCACTGATAATGTCAGCATAGGTGTGTTTTTCTTTGGTCAAATCTTCTTTAATGACCAGTGCAATTTCTGCTTCAACTTTCGGTTGAATCAGCAAACCTGCAGGAATGGCTTCACCATCACCATAGGCCATATCTGCAAACAACATACCGAAATCTGGCTGATCAACACCCAGTTGTGCCTGAACTACCTTCGAGGTCAAACCAATTTTGCGACCTACTAAACGGCGGCCTTCTTTCAACGCGCGTTCGGTATTTACTTCTTGAACTGCGTACGCGATATCTACATCAGCAGATTCACCGCCTAATTGTGGGCGAATCGGTGCAATCGCAGTTTGTGATAATTCAGCATCTCTTAACGCTTGAGCAACTGATGCAACAACAGCAGAATTCGACATCAATGTTTCCTTAAACTGCAAAAATTGGGCTTATGCTGTTGACTAGATTTTCCGGCATGCAGCTGAACATCGGCCGATATAGGGGGGACTGATCAGAGCGGCAACAGGCTGTTGCTGCCGATCTCTAGCAAACGCGCATAGATATAAACTGATTTAGAATCGGAAAAATGGACTTTTTATGCCAATACTTATTTTATTTTTTACAATAGCTAGAACCTATAACACAGCCACAACTCAACCGACACGAAGCCCCTGATAGCTATAGATTTCCGAGTATTTCTATCCACTTTTTAAGAAAATCTGGATGAGAAGTTTCAGCGCTTAAGGCTTCGGTATTAGACGATTTTATCAGCAGCTTTTAGAGGCAATAAGGCTGCACAGTGTTTATACAGCCTCTAGAACAGAAAAAGAAAGACGAAACTTTGCAATCACGCAACATGCCCAGGCAGAGATCAATATAAGAAGGAAGAAAATAAGCTCTTGAATAAAAGAAGAAGCGGCAAGAGGTTCACTTCTTCTGAAAAGATGCTCTCCCACCTAGATGGCCTGTTTCATTTGTACCTGCTGTAACAGGAACTGATGCAGGCTGCTGACATCCCCGGCAATTTTTAGCGGTTGAAACAGCTGTAACACTTCGACCGTATGTACCCCATAGCTGACACCCACACGCGGCATGGCAATAGCCTGCGCCATTTCCAGATCATAAGAGGTATCGCCCACCATAATCGCCTGCTCAGGGCGCACTCCGGTTTCTGCCAGAATTTCTTCTAACATTAAGGGATGCGGTTTAGAGCGGGTTTCACTGGCGGCACGGGTCGCAGCAAACATTCCCATACTTTGAGTTTGCTGCAGCACACGATCTAGACCCTTACGGCTTTTACCGGTAGCCACCGCGAGTTTTACCCCTGCGTCCTGTAAATCATTCAGCATTGCTGCCACACCATCAAACCAGACATCAGTTTTGGAGTTGGCCACATAGTGTTCGGAATAGCACTGTAAAATCTCGCTATGCAATTCCGGTACCATCGGGAACAAACGCTGCGCCACTTCAGGCAGACCTAAACCGATAATACTTTTGGCCGCGTCATCGGTTAACGGTTGCTGGAACTGCTGCGCAGCGAACTGTAAACTCGCCACAATTTGACCGACTGAATCAAACAAGGTGCCATCCCAGTCGAAAATGATGAGTTCTACAGCTGTATTCATATATGGTTTCCTCGATTTGATTCGGTTTAAATCCACCCCGACCCTCCTTTAAAAAAGGAGGGAGAGCTTCATTAGAAAATAACTTTTATTGCAAGATCACAACAGATATTAATTACCCAACGGCGACATCCATGTCGCCTTTCGCACATTTCGGATGCAGATATCATTTACTATCGCAACGCTCCCTCTCCTGAACGAGTTTAAAGCACTGCTTTAAACGACGTGCAAGAAGGGGACTTGCGCAGCAGTGCTGCTCAGGGAGAGGATTTTTCCGAAATTTAATCTCCCCTTGCGGAACAATGTTCCTCATCTTTAATTTTAATAAAGAGGGAAGTTTCCCACTTAAATAAAGCAAGACGAACGAGAATTAAAAAGCCAAAGATTATTCGTCATCTTCCCCAAGTGTTAGTACCTTATCCGCCTTCTGCGCTCTTAACTGCGCCACCAGACTCTGCATATCTTCAGGCAACGGCGCTTCAATGGTCGGATAACCCGGAATTTCCAGACGCATGGCGTGTAAACACAAGCGACGTGGTTTAGGGCCACGATATTCGGTTTCATGACCGTATTTTTCATCACCCACCAGCGGATGGCCAATACTCAGACCATGCACACGAATCTGATGGGTACGTCCAGACAGCGGCGATGCATAGACCAGTGTGGCATGCATAAAGCGCTCTTGCACATTCCACTGGGTTTTCGATTCTTTACCTTCTTTAGACACACGCACGCGACGTTCGCCATTGGCCAGCTCATAACGATGTAAAGGTGCATCAATCAGCTGTTTGTCCAGCGTCACCTGTCCTTTCACCACCGCAGCATAGGTTTTACGGATTTTGTGTTCGCGCAGCATGTCCTGCAAGGTTTTTAATACGCTGCGTTTTTTCGAAATCATCACCAGACCCGAAGTATCGCGGTCAATGCGGTGAATCAGCTCCAGATATTTTTTCCCGGTGGCGGCGCGCAAGCCTTCAATCAGGCCATAGGCCACACCACTGCCCCCATGCACGGCAATGCCCGATGGCTTGTTCACCACCATCAGCCCTTCATCTTCATAGATGACCCGGTTCAGCAAGCCTTGAGCAACTTTGTCCGACACCGGCGCCGGGGTATCATCTTTCTGTTCAAAACGGATTGGAGCAACCCGGATCTGATCGCCAATATTCAGCTTGGTTTCGGCTTTGACCCGTTTTTTATTGACCCGCACCTGACCTTCACGAATCAGACGGTAAATCCGGCTTTTGGGCACGCCTTTTAAACGGCTAAACAAAAAGTTGTCAATCCGTTGCCCCGCTTGATGCTCATCGACTTCAAACCAAGTGACACTTTGCCATTGTTGGGTAGAATTCATACAGTTACGACGACCTAAAAAAATACTAAAATTGATTAAAAACTGATCACTTAGGCTATGCTTTACACAAGAAACATAAGCTTAGCCCATAGGCAGATGATGCAAGGTTTGATATAGTCAGCGCACGGAAACCATCGTAAGTGGGTAAAAGTTGGGTCATTTCGGTTTTTACTGAAGTTGATTATTCAATCAAACACTCCACTAAACACGTAAAGGTCCCAAAAGAATTATGCCGACGCCGAAGGCTTATTATATCGGCAAAACTGCAAACTGTTGCGTTTAATTGTACTTAAGGTACATAAATCAGTTTGCCTGAAAAAATATGTCGCCAACCTCAAGTTGGTTTTTAAACGTAAACTGATACACATCAGACTAATCGTTCCCTGATGTCGCATTCAGGCTACAGCGTTGATACATTGGATCTGCACAAATTGTAAAGATACGACGATAATTCCGTATCAAGACACTCGACTAAAAGAAGGGATGATCTTTGAGCAATGTGACAGTGAAAGTTACTCACATCCAATGTACCGCTCGTCCGCCAGTGAAACGACCAGGTGACTTTAATCGTTTAAAGATTGAAGCCGTATTGACATCATCAATACGTGAATCATCCACCGAAACCCGATTATCAGGCCGGTAGAGAAACGTTCAGACCGCTGTATTTGAGATCTGAACCATGATCCGTGATGTTTGATGCTCGCTACGTATAGAGCGATGTTTTGCTGTGTATCACTATAAGGTGTTACACCCATGAAACGTATGTTGATTAATGCAACACATGCTGAAGAAATTCGCGTTGCACTTGTCACTGGTCAGCGTCTTTACGATTTTGATATAGAAAATCGTACCCGTGAACAAAAAAAATCAAATATCTATAAAGGTCATGTGACTCGCGTAGAGCCATCTTTAGAAGCTGTATTTGTTGAGTATGGTGCCGGTCGTCAAGGTTTCCTGTCGATGCGTGAAATTGCCAACTCTTACTACAAGGCCGATCCTCGTCAAACCTCAAATATTCGCGAACTGATTACTGAAGGTACCGAACTGCTGGTTCAGGTGGAAAAAGAAGAGCGCGGCAACAAGGGTGCTGCCCTGTCGACCTTTATTTCACTGGCGGGCCGTTACCTGGTCCTGATGCCAAACAACCCGAAAGGGGGCGGTATTAGCCGTCAGATTTCCGGTTCAGTGCGTGAAGAACTGAAAGAAATGCTGGCCTCTTTAAATGTGCCACGCGGGATGAGCGTGATTGTACGTACCGCCGGTATCGGACGTTCTCAAGAAGAATTACAACTTGATTTACAGCATCTGCTAGATCTGTGGGCGCAAATTCAAAGCACCTCAAGTTCTGGTCCATCGCCAATGCTGGTGCATCAGGAAGCTGGTGTTGTCACGCGTGCCATTCGTGATTACCTGCGTGATGATGTGGCTGAAATCCTGATTGACTCAGAACAGGCCTATAACGAAGCCTATAACTTCGTAAAAGCGGTGATGCCGCGTCAGCTCGACAAGCTAAAAACCTATACTTTAAATGAGCCATTATTCGCGCATTTCGGTATCGAAAGCCAGATTCAAACCGCCTATGAACGCGAAGTCAAACTGCCTTCAGGTGGCTCAATTGTGATTGACCAGACCGAAGCATTGGTGTCAATCGACATTAACTCGGCAAAATCAACTCGTGGTCAGGACGTTGAAGATACCGCACTAAACACCAACCTGGAAGCTGCTGAAGAAATTGCACGCCAGTTACGTTTACGTGACATCGGTGGTCTGGTAGTAATCGACTTTATCGACATGACCAAAGACCGTAACCAGCGTATGGTGGAAGCCAAGCTGCGTGAAGCAACGCAAAGCGACCGCGCGCGTATCCAGTTTGGTCAATTGTCACGCTTTGGTTTAATGGAGATGAGCCGTCAGCGCTTACGTCCATCTTTAGAAGAAGCGACCGGTTATGTTTGCCCACGTTGTCATGGTACCGGCATGGTACGTGACTTACGTTCTCTCTCACTGTCGATTATGCGTAAAGTGGAAGAGATTGCGCTACGTGAGCGTCATGGTGAAGTTCAGGTTGAAGTACCGGTTGAAATTGCAGCATTCTTATTGAATGAAAAGCGTCACAGCCTGGTTTACCTTGAACAAACCTCAAATGTACGTGTAACGGTATTGCCGCACCCGCATTTAGAAACCCCACATTACGAAATCTCTTACAATCCGGAAGGCTTTGCCCCAACCAGCTATGAACGCACAGCAGCCACCCGCTTAAGCGAACAGGAACTGGGTTATGAAGCCTCTGAATGGCATTTAGAAGAAGAACAGCACGCTCAGCATGCAGCTGCGCCTGCAGCACCGCAAAAGGAACAGAAGCGTCCAGCCAAAGCTCAAGCCGCTGCGCCTGCACAAGTGGCCCCTGCTGCCGCTGCACCAAGTGCTAGCCCATGTGCATGGTTAGAAAACCTGTTTGTGCAAAAACAGGCCAACACGGTTGATCAGTCACGTAGCGCCAACAATGCGGCTGCAGCGATTGAGCAAATGGTCAATAATGGCGCAGTTAGCCGTGGCCAGTTCGGTCAGATTGCAGCTGCGGCGCCTGTGGCTGCACCAGCAGCAGCAACCAGCAATGCTTATCTTGCCCCATCAACTGTGGCCAAGCATGAGCGTGATCACGCTGAAAAACCGGCTGAACGTGAAGAAAAATCATCACGTCACAACAACAAAAAGCGCAGCAAGCACAAAGAGCCGCGCGAGCAAAACAGCCAGAATGACAACAGCCCAGCACAGCATCAGGTACACGAAGAAGTGGTGCAGCTGTCACGTCAGGAGCAACGTCAGGAAGCGCGTGAAAACAAACGCAACTCCCGCCGTCAGCACAACAACAATGAACAGACGCAAAACGAAGCGCAACAGCAAGATGCTGTGCCACGTCGTGACCGTCGCAACCAGCAACGCCCAGAGCGTCCAAACCGCCACCGCGATGCCAGCGTGCTGAATGACACGGCTGCACCGGCAGCAGCTACAGCAGCACCAGCCACTGAAGCACAAGGCCTGAAAGTGGACCTGGTGGATGCACCACGTCAGGACGTGATGCCAACTGCTCTGGTGGTGAATGTTGATGCTGCACAAAGTGAAATTGTCGCGCTGAACCAGAACGCAGCCGCTGCACCAGCAGCGACCGCTGAACTTCCGGTTGCGGCCAGCACTGAAGCAGTAGAAGAAGCACCAGTACCAAAAGAAGAAGCGGCACCTGCGGCAATTGTGGCTGAAGAGCACAAATCGCAACCGGTGAAACGTGCCAGCAACGATCCGCGTCAGCGTCGTCGCCAGCAGCGTGAAGGTCGTGCGCAACAAAACCAGCCGCCAAAGCTGTCACCGTCTCAGGTTCCAGCCTTGCAGCAGTACACGGTAGGCAGCCTGATCCGTCATGTGTATGGTGAAGATTGCTCGGTGCTGATTGAGCAGTTTGGTTTAATTCCAACCTTTAACCGCGCCCTGCAAAAGTTCACTGAACAATATGCAGCCAGCCTGGTCGCTCAAGCACCTGCGGCAGAAAGCCAAAAGCAGCCTGTGACCCGTGATGTTGAAGTCAGCAAAGCTGAGCCAGAAGCAGAACCTGCTCCTGTGCTGGACCTGACTCCACCAGCGCCAGTCAAGCGTGTGGCCAATGATCCGCGTGAGCGTCGTCGTTTAGCCAAACTTGCTGCCGAACAGGCGCTGGAACAGGCCAAACAGGCTCATGCCGACGAAGCAGAAAAAGCACCCGCTAACGATGCACCAGCAGAAACTGCGGCGGACGCTCAAGCAGCTGAAGCAACAGAAGCCACTGCTGCAAGCAGCACAGCAGCACCTGTAGAAGCGACTGCCGAGCCAGCAGCAACTGAAGCAGCACCAGCGGCTGAAACCACTGCGACTGAAACTGAAGTGGCGACTGAAGAAAGCGCTGCAGCCGAAGCACCGGCTAAAGAAACAGCGAAAGCTGAAGCAGCGCAACCAGTACAGGCTGAACTGCCAGTTGATGCAGCAGATGCCAGCGAAGCACCGGCAAATGCAGAAGCTGAAGCTCCAGAAGCCGCAGCAGACAAGGCCGAGAAAGAAAAACCGGCACGTCCGCGTCGTCCACGTGGCCGTCCACCAAAGAAAGCCAACACCTCAACTGAGTCATAATTTGCTTTTTTGCAGGTGAATAAAAAAATCCAGTCATTTCGGTGGCTGGATTTTTTTTGTTAATTTGTCAGATTAGGTTGATTACACTACAACGAAACGATTAAAACCTTAAAGTGCAATATTCATGCGCTAGAACTACAGATTGGATGTCGAGAATAAATAGGATTCATATGAGCCATACAACACAACATGATCTTATTGGTCTGGCCGATGTCGCCGCCAAAATTCCAAAGTTTATCGGCAAAGTCCCGAATCTTATTCAGGGTCTGAGTCAAGCCTATTTACGAACGCCATCCACCCCTGCCGGTCTGGGCATTGCCTTTGAAAAAGCGGTCAAACGTAATCCGCATGGTCTGGCTTTAATGTTTGAAGAGCAGCGCTTTAGCTACAAAGCCCTGAATGAATGGGCCAACCAGATTGCCCACTATTATCTGTCACAAGGCGCACGCAAAGGCGATGTGATTGCGGTAATGCTGGAAAACCGCCCGGAACTGATCGCGACTGTCATCGGTCTGGCCAAAATTGGCGTCACCATTGCACTGGTAAACACCTCACAGGTCAGTAAGGTGCTGACCCATAGCATCAATCTGGTCAAACCGGTCGCGCTAATTGTCGGCGAAGAATGCCGTGCTGCGGTAGATGAGATTCGTCAGGCGCTGGATTTGCCGGCAGATCGTCTGGACTGGTTTGCCGACCAGGAAACCCAGCGCGATGCGGGCAAAGCCCCGAAAGGCTTTAATAATCTGGCCGAAAAGATCGACCATTTCCCGAAATTCAATCCGCCGACCACGCATTCTGTCCAGGGCAAAGATGGCCTGTTTTATATCTATACCTCGGGAACCACCGGCCTGCCGAAAGCCGTGGTGTTCACCCATAGCCGCTGGACCCTGGCCTATGGCACCTATGGTCATGTGCTAAATCTGAATCCAAAAGATGTCATGTATGTGACCCTGCCGCTGTATCATGCCACCGGTATTGTGGTGTGCTGGTGCGGCGTAATTGCCGGTAGCGCAACCCTGGCCATTCGACGTAAATACTCCACTTCCAGCTTCTGGAAAGATGTACAGAAATTTAATGCCTCCGCCATTGGTTATGTCGGCGAGCTGTGCCGTTACCTAATGGATGCACCGCCATCCGCGCTGGATCAGGGCCATCGTGTTACCAAAATGATTGGGAACGGCATGCGCCCGAACATCTGGAACAAGTTTAAACAGCGCTTTGGCATTGAAGAAATTCTGGAGCTGTATGCCTCCAGTGAAGGCAATGTCGGCTTTAGCAACATCTTTAACTTTGACAATACCGTTGGCTTTTCTCCAACCCCTTATGCGATTGTGGCTTTCGATAAAGAAAAAAATGAACCAGTCCGGGATGCGCGCGGCTGGTGCCAGAAAGTCAAAAAAGGCGAAGTCGGTTTATTGATTGGCAAAATTACCCGCCGCTCGCCGTTTGATGGCTATACCGATCCGGAAAAAAACAAGGCGGTGATTTTAAAAGGCGTTTTCCAGCGTGGCGATCAATACTTTAATACCGGCGATCTGGTACGAAATATCGGCTTCCGTCATGCCCAGTTTGTTGACCGCCTGGGTGATACCTTCCGCTGGAAAGGCGAGAATGTCTCTACCACCGAAGTGGAAAATATACTCTGCGAGTATGACAAAATTGCCGAAGCGGTGGTCTACGGCGTAGAAATTCCAGACACCAATGGTCGTGCCGGAATGGCGGCCATTACCTTAAATGCCGATGCAACACTGGATGAACATGACCTAAAGCAGATGGTGAGCCAGTTTAAACAGGCCCTGCCCGGCTATGCGGTTCCGGTATTTTTACGAATTCAGGCGCAGGTTGAAACCACCGGCACTTTTAAATATCAGAAAAACAAGCTCAAAGAACAGGCATTTAATCCGGCAGCTACCACGGATCGTTTGCTGGTGTTGCTGCCCGGTGCAGCGGCTTATACTGATCTAACCCCGGAAATTTTCGAGCAGATTCAAACCTATCAATACCGCTTCTAAGCCCAAAGTTGTCTATTTTTTGATTCCCTAGCATGAATTTGTTTCATTTATAATCAAACATAGACAACTTTTTTATTTTTTACTTGCGCTCAAACGAGATCTTGCTACAATACGCTCCATCAAATGATATGGGTCGTTAGCTCAGTTGGTAGAGCAGCGGACTTTTAATCCGTTGGTCCCGCGTTCGAGTCGCGGACGACCCACCACTCATTTGAAAGCCTAAGATGGGTCGTTAGCTCAGTTGGTAGAGCAGCGGACTTTTAATCCGTTGGTCCCGCGTTCGAGTCGCGGACGACCCACCATCTTTCCTTAGGAACTCTGCAAAAACTCCAGTTCTTGCATCTTAAAAAATAAGCTGCTTATTTTTTATTCCTCAGGGTCGTTAGCTCAGTTGGTAGAGCAGCGGACTTTTAATCCGTTGGTCCCGCGTTCGAGTCGCGGACGACCCACCATTTATCTTCCAGAATAAATATCCTCGCTTCCCTACTCTGCATTGCACATTTATATGCTGGGCTGCATTGCATCTGCGCTACAACCTCAATATTAATATGGATGAAAGAACGCTCGATCTGCTCTTTTAATCGGCCGACTTTTCCAGATAATAAGCATGTGCCGGTAAAGGATTACGGGAAAAATACTGCTGATTTACCGTCGATACTGTGGCAATTTTTTCTAAATCCATGCGTAGATTCTGCGTGCCATCAATATCATAAAAAATTTCCACCCCATTACTGCGATGCACAATAATCTGGTGTGCGGCTTCATCATACATCCAGTAATCCAGATGATAATTCATTTGTGCACCGGCCATGACCCGGCCCAGATAGACAATGGAACGATGTGCGGTGCCATCAGGCAATAAAGTCAGAATAAAATCAGCTGTCCCGGTCTCGCATTTGACATAGGCATCTTCACAGCTAATTTTTACCTGATACCGGCCGACATAGGCCAAGGCCGCTTCCGGCACCACGGCTTTATCGGCATCTTCTGCAGATGGAAATACCGGCTGGCCAGCCACTTCACTCAGGCGCTTACTTGGCACATCTTCTGTCACCTGCAGGTCTGCCACGGGTGTAAACGGCTGTGCCTCCTCTCCTTCTTGACTGTTAAACGTCGGGTCACAAGCGGCCAAAGACAGGCAACAGATTCCCCATAACCATTTCGAACAATGCACAGCCAATATGGTGTCTCCCGGGTATCAATAAAAATAGCCACCGTATGCCTTTGCATCAGGTTGATGGGCACACAGCGAAGCTATTGAAATTATATGAATTTTCACCAAAATCTACAGTTTTTGTAGACCTGTTTCAAGATTTTAAAGCGCAATATTTATACCGTGTCATTTTATTTACATAAATTAACGATTTATAGCGCATTGACCCTTTAAAAACGGAAATAGGTCGCCATTTTTATTTTATGAGTTGTTGATTGACTCACCATTTTATTTTTTAAGGAGACCTCAATGGCCAATGTTGGTTTATACCGCTCTAACCGCTCAAACATGATTGCAGGTGTAATGGGTGGTATTGCTGAACGTTTTGGTTGGAATGCAAATTTACTCCGCATTATTTTTGTGTTGGTATCCATTATGAGTGCCGCCTTCCCGGGTATTCTGGTGTACTTGGTACTGTGGCTGGTGATGCCGAAAAAGAAAGCTGAAATTGAACACGTGAATGGCTATCACAATCCGGTACGTACCATTCATGAAGATCAGAACAGTTACCGTTAATCTTCATTTTTCTTGCACAGTTTAAAGCTACGGTGGACCCCTATTACCGTAGCTTCTTTTTTCTGGCTTTAACTTTCCGTAGTTTTGCTGCGTAGCCAGATCAGACGCTGGTTCATGGCGGCAATCATATCGGCGCGGCTAATAATCCCGACCAGCTGCTGCTGTTCCACCACTGGAATATAGTTAAACGAACGTTCCACAAAATACGGGACCAGATCGGCAATACTCTGATGTGGTTTTACCGTCACCACCTTGCGGTTCATAATGTGTTTGACCTGATGCTGCCATGACATCCGCACATCGGTAGCATGTTTAAACCATTCCACCACTTCATACAGTGCCAATGTGCCGACCAGTTGCTGCTCGGCATTTACCACCGGCAAGCTCATTAAATTGACCTGCTTGAACTTGTCTAGCGCGAGCTGGATATCATCATCCTGCTGCAAGGTAATCACATCATGGGTCATGATATCTTCACAGCGCCATTCCTGCACGTTTTCATCCTGCATACGCGCATTGGCCTGATATTGCGCTTCCAGAATAATTTTCTGCAAGTCATATTCACTAATGTCCAGCAGCTCGGTCTGATGCTCCAGCACATGATGAATATCTTGCGGCTGAATGGTGACCTTCTGGGTCGGGGTCGGGTCTTGCGAGCGCAGATTCAGCTGGGCCTTGTGTGGATATTGCTTGCCAGTCAGTCGGTTAAACATCATTGCCACCAACAGCAATAACAGCGAATTTAACAGCACCGGATAAAAGATAAATAAATAGCCCAGTTCACTGACCGCCTCACCGCCCAATACTGCGGTAATCGCCACAGCACCACTCGGTGGATGCAGCGAATCGGTCGACATCATTAAAATAATAGATAAGGCCACCGCCACACTAAAGGCTTCGGTCAGATTCGGAATATACAGCGCACAAGTCACACCAATAATGCCGGCAATAGTATTGCCAATCACCATATTCCACGGCTGTGCCAGCGGACTGGCCGGCACCGCAAACAGCAATACTGACGACGCACCCATCGGCGCGATATACCAGGCATTAATATCGCCCAGAATCCATAAGCTGATCAGCGAAGATAGACTCAAGCCCAGCAAAGCACCCAATCCGCACAACAGACGTTCTTTCAGCGGCAGTAATTTGAAATTGGGTTTTAAGATTTCTAACCATTCAGATTGCGGATGAAACACGGGAATCCTTTGTGATTTTGGCGACGGCCGCCATTATAAAATGAAGCAGCTTATAAGATGTATTCATTCTATATCTTATAATTATGAATTTTTCTGTTGAGATGTATATCAGTATAGGCACACTGAATCATCCTCTTTTTAGAAAAAATTGATAAGCCCTTCATTTTAAAAACATCGTTTCTGCGTATACACCGTTCAGCGCAGATGATTGCGCTGTATACACCAGATGAAACCAATCTTTGAGAAAAATGACTGAAATGACAATGCTGGGTTTTCCCCGAATCCTACAGATCAAAATCCGGTTTTTGTGGATAGACAGATCAACCGAATGTCGGTTTCTCTACTGATTTTTCATGGCGATTTTTCGGTTAGGCTTCGCTTCCTGATCAAAGCGCCAGCATTGTATGGATAACCTTTGCTACCTCCCGCCAAAATCCTTATAATTGAGCACAATTTTTCTCTAATTTTAAGTGGATGACCATGAGTCGCGCCATATCGCATATTGATACTTTCCAAGGCTTAATTCTTGCCTTACAAAATTACTGGGCGGAGCAAGGCTGCGTCGTGTTGCAGCCTTACGACATGGAAATGGGTGCAGGAACATTCCACACTGCAACTTTCCTACGTGCTTTAGGGCCTGAAACATGGAACGCGGCTTACGTTCAGCCTTCACGTCGTCCGAAAGATGGTCGTTATGGCGAAAACCCAAACCGTTTGCAACACTACTACCAATTCCAAGTGGTGCTTAAGCCAAACCCAGACAACATCCAACAGTTGTATCTTGACTCGTTAAAAGCCATTGGTATTGACCCACTTGTACACGACATTCGTTTTGTTGAAGACAACTGGGAATCTCCAACACTCGGTGCTTGGGGTCTCGGTTGGGAAGTGTGGTTAAACGGCATGGAAGTGACTCAGTTCACTTACTTCCAACAAGTCGGTGGTGTTGAGTGTTACCCAGTAACAGGCGAAATCACATACGGTCTTGAGCGTCTTGCGATGTACTTGCAAGGTGTAGACTCAGTTTACGATTTGGTTTGGACTAAAGGTCAATTCGGTACTGTAACGTACGGTGACGTGTTCCATCAAAACGAAGTTGAGCAATCAACCTATAACTTTGAATATGCACCAGTCGACAAGATGTTCGAACTGTTCGATTTTTATGAGGCTGAAGCAACACGTTTAATCGAAGCTGAACTGCCACTTCCTGCATATGAACAAGTGATCAAAGCATCGCATAGCTTTAACTTGCTTGATGCGCGTGGCGCGATTTCAGTCACTGAACGTCAACGTTATATCTTACGTGTACGTACATTGGCACGTTCGATTGCAACCAGTTATGTGGCAGCGCGTGCGAAACTTGGTTTCCCAATGGCTGAACCTGCACTTCGTGACGAAGTTTTGGCGCAATTAAAAGCTCAAGTTGAAGCAGAAGCAAAAGTTGAATCTAAGGAGAGCAAATAATGTCTAAACATACCGTTTTGTTCGAATTAGGCTGTGAAGAACTTCCACCAAAAAGCTTAAAAAAATTACGTGATGCGCTACAAGCTGAAACCGTAAAAGGCTTAAAAGATGCAGGTCTTGCATTCGATTCTATCGAAGCCTATGCAGCACCACGTCGTCTCGCACTTAAAATCGTCAACGTTGATGGCGCACAAGCAGACACACAAAAACGTTTTGATGGCCCTGCTAAACAAGCTGCGTTTGATGCGGAAGGTAACCCGACTAAAGCTTTAGAAGGCTTTATGCGTGGTCAAGGCATCACGGTAGATCAAGTATCGACTTTCCAAGCAGGTAAAGTTGAAAAAGTTTGCTACTTAAAAGATGTAAAAGGTCAAAGCCTTGATGTTTTACTTCCACAGATTTTACAAGCAGCACTAGATAACTTACCTATTGCAAAACGTATGCGTTCTGCGGCAAGCCGTACTGAGTTTGTACGTCCTGTAAAATGGGTGGTGTTGTTAAAAGACAAAGACGTGATTGATGCAACGATTCAAGATCACAAAGCAGGTAACATCACTTTCGGTCATCGTTTCCATGCACCTGAAGCAATCACGTTGACTCACGCTGACGAATACTTAAGCAAACTAAAAGCAGCTTACGTTGTGGCGTCTTTTGAAGAGCGTCAAGCGATCATCGACGGTCAAGTCAAAGCCTTGGCTGATGAAGTAAATGCAATTGCGATTGTGCCAAGCGATCTTCGTGACGAAGTGACAGCCTTGGTTGAATGGCCTGTTGCACTTCGTGCAAGCTTCGAAGAACGCTTCCTTGCGGTTCCTCAAGAAGCATTGATTACGACGATGCAGGATAACCAAAAGTACTTCTGCTTAGTAAATGCTGATAATAAACTTCAACCGTACTTCATTACTGTGTCAAATATTGAGTCGAAAGACCCGACACAAATTATTGAAGGTAATGAGAAAGTGGTTCGTCCACGTTTGTCAGATGCTGAATTCTTCTTCTTACAAGACCAAAAACAACCGCTTGCTTCTCGTAAAGAGAAGCTTGCGAACATGGTCTTCCAAGCAGAACTCGGTACGCTTTGGAACAAATCTGAACGTATTGCAAAACTCGCTGTAGCTTTAGCGCCGATTACAGGCGCTAACGCTTCCGACGCTGAAAAAGCGGCTCTTCTTGCAAAATGTGACTTAACGTCTGAGCTTGTGGGTGAATTCCCAGAGCTTCAAGGGATTGCAGGGACATACTACGCACGTCTTGAAGGTGAAAATGCTGAAGTTGCTGAGTCTTTAGGTGAACAGTATTTACCTAAATTTGCAGGTGATGTTTTACCGAAAACCAAAACAGGTACAACCATTGCCCTTGCAGACCGCTTAGATACGCTCACCGGTATTTTCGGTATTGGTCAAGCGCCTACAGGTTCGAAAGACCCGTTTGCCCTGCGTCGTTCTGCAATTGGTATCTTACGTCTAGTGACTGAAAACGAGCTTGATGTTTCAATCGAAGATTTGATCAAACTTGCTTTAGCTGCGTATGGCGATGTACTCAAAGATCACGACAAGACTTTAAACGATGCAGTTGCATTCTTAGAAGGTCGTTACCGTGCCAAATACGAAGACCAAGGCGTTGCTGTTGACGTGATTCAAGCGGTTCAAGCGTTGTCGCCAAAATCACCACTTGATTTTGACAAACGTGTCAATGCGGTAAATCACTTCCGTGCATTGCCTGAAGCTGCTGCCCTTGCTGCTGCGAACAAACGTGTTGCCAATATTCTTGCCAAAGAAGCGGCACCAGCTGGTGAAGTGGTTGAAGCAAACTTGGTTGAAGATGCTGAAAAAGCATTGTTCGCTGAACTTGCGAAAATCACGCCTGTGGTTGAACCATTATTTGCTGCCAAAGACTACACTGCTGCATTGTCTGCACTTGCTGCACTGCGTGCGCCTGTAGATGCGTTCTTTGACGGTGTAATGGTGATGGCGGATGATGCTGAATTAAAAGCAAACCGTTTACGCTTGCTTGCTCAGCTTCGCGCCTTATTTACCAAAGTGGCGGATATTTCGGTGCTTCAACACTAAAGATGAGTATTTATAACGACTCACCTATCACCCTTGCAATCCTCAAGCTCTTTCAAGAGCTTGAGGATTGGATTTCAATGAATCATCAATATCTTCCTCATGGTGCCGTTAAGGCATTTATTTTTGGTGGCTGTGCGTTTCACATCCACACCAATGCTCGAGGTAGCAATGATATTGATGCTGAAATCCAATCGATCAGCCAATTAAAAAAAGAAGATATTTTCTTATTTCTAGAAAATAATGATATTGAATATCTGGATCATAATAATCTTGAAACAAATTTAGAATTTGACAGTGGATTTAATACCAGCCTTGCCTCCATCGATCCTGATTACAGGGAACGAGTTATCCCCTTAACCGCTGAAAGTATCGTAGAGGTCTATCTCGTATCTGGCGTAGATTTGGCTGTTTCTAAATTGGCACGCTTGTCTGACAGAGACATCGAAGATATTCAAGCATTATATGCAAGAAACAAGTTTTCGCTTGAGCAGTTCAAAGAAATAGCAAATAATGCTAAAGACTATTACGTTACACCTGAGCAATTAGATTCTAATATTCAATATATGATTTCGCTTCTTTCAGACCTGGGAGATTGACACAATGAATCAGCTGGAATTTGAGCATGCTTTAAAAGCACTATTAAAGCAGCCATTGAATTCTGCAACATTCGAGCAGGTTAAACCCGTTGCTGAAGCATTATTATATTCAGAACTACTACCTGCTGTGAGTTCCAGTTTAAACCCCTTAGAAAAGCGCCGACTGTTTTTTCTATTAGAAAAATTCCGCAGATACTCATGCTCAAGTGTTTCTAGACGCCAACAACTTAAAGCACTCTCCCAAGCCTTGAATGTCGTTCCATTGCCGAGCACTCATGATACAAGAAGATTAGTTGACCCTCTGGCAAAACGTGTAGGCCTCAATGAAGATTTAAATCATTTAAAACCTCAATTACTGACCTTACAAACACGCCACTACTCACTTTACAGTTAATTCTCTCCTCCTTCTCTTAAGTACCACTATTCTATAGGTCATACCTATAGGCTTTTCCTTCCATATTCCCTATACTCAAACTGAAAACACTCAACAAGAAAGAAGCTTATGAAACTTAAAACTTTAATTTTATCTGGTCTAACTTGCCTTTCTCTGGGTGCATGTACCTCTGCGCCAGTCATTCCACAACTACAAGCGGGGGTATTACAAGAAGTCCAAAATCTTGAAGTCTATCCAGACACCACGCATAACTCGGCCAAACTGACCAAGTTTATTGATAAATGCGTGATTGAATTTAGAGGGCAGCTCAAAGCCGGCCGCTCAATTGAACAATGGGCATTTAAAGGCAACACCCTCATTTCAGCCGGTTCAGCTACCTTTGCCCAAGATGGCACCAGCACCGCCCATAATTTTGACCTGCATGATGCCACGGTACAGAAAAACTTCCTGACCCTGCGCGATCATTTCCATAAAGATGCACTGGCGCAATGTAACTAAAAATTCAAGCATCATGCCTGCAAAAGGTATGGTGCTTTTCCACATTTCCTAGAAAAAATAAAAATAACCCGAAAAATAAATAGATTTTTCATCATTCAAATTATATCTGCTATACCAACTGGTATAAGACTTCGCAGCCAATCCCCGGTTTACAAAAATGCCTGAATTGTTAAGCAGTTGTAGCAAGATTGTGGATGTTTTTGCATAAAGCATATCGGCGCATATTTTTCTCCTTAAGATAGGCACCGCTCACAGCATTGCGTCTGTGGCACACATGCAAGGAAAATCCTATGAAGAAAACTCTCACAACAATATTCATGAGCAGCGCCCTACTCGCGACATCTTCACTGTATGCCGCGCCCGCACTTCAGGCCAATGTCAACGCATCGGCAGCTGTGCAGACGCCACAGGCTGGTGGACTTTTAAATAATGTAGTGCAAGGTACGCAGCAGACCTTACACAGCGCAGGCGAGCATGTCGGTCAAGGATTACATAGCGTAAAAACCACGACCCAGAACACCTGGCAAAACACCAAACAGTTCAGCAATGAAAAAGCCGAAGCCGGCAAAGAAAAAGCCGCAGATTTAAAACAGGCGGCCTATGAACGCTCAAGCGAACTGAAACAGTCTGCCGCCAAGAAAGCCGCAGCAGCCCGTGAACATGCCGCAGATCGTACGGAAAAAACCAAAAACAGCCTGAAACAGAAATCGGCACAGGTACAATTGCACAGCAATGCGCAGGTTGATGTCGATACGCCTGTGGCCAAAGCCAAAGTCAGCAGCAAAACCCATACCGCAGTGGGCGCAGCACAATAATCAAAATGAGAGAACCAAGCCTGCAACCCTGTGGGCTTTTTTAATTTTGTGCTTGAGTTTTAAGACAATTCAGCAGATGCTCAGCACAGTAACAGGAATCTTCATGATTTCTTCATGCCTTCAGTTTAGGCTTAGGCTTTCCATTCTCTTTTAGCAGGGGTCATGATTATGCATAAAATGAAATCCGTATTGGCTGTTGGCCTTATGCTCATGGGCACTGCAGTCTGGGCACAAACTCCACCAGCAGAAGCGAATAGCAGCACCAAGCTCCAAGCCCCGATTCAGCCGTATGCCGATAATCCAAATTTACTGCATGTCTGGGCCTATAAAGCACAGCAAGGTGTTTTAAACGCGGCAGATCGGGTTGGTGAAGTGGCAGAAAAAGGTGTGCAAAAAGTACGGCCTTCGGTGCATCAGGCCTGGGAAAATACCAAGACCTTAACCAGCAACACCACGCAACAGGCCAACCAGAAAATTCAGGACACCAAAGAAGCTTTAGGCGGCGCACCGCAACAGCCGGTACCAATTGTACAGGGCAGCTTGAGTCAGCCAGATACCGCTCAACCGGCGGCATCAGTACCTGCTGAAACCGGTTCAGGGGCCACCAGCTATGCCGTGACCGAACTTTAAGACGGGAGTGAGCGAGAGCCTCATCATCACTCGCCTTTTCATTCCACCCAAAAATACGGACCTGAATGCGTCCGTATTTTTTATTGCTTGATATCTGCTTAATTGACCTGACGGATCGGTTGGCCCTGCTGAAACGCGATCACGTTTTCTACCATTTGCTGCACAATCCGCTGCCGCGCATCTACACTGCCCCATGCACTATGCGGGGTTAAAATTAAATTGGGAATAGCTGGGTCTAACAGGATATTGCCCTGCTTGGGTGGCTCGACACTCAGCACATCCATCGCCGCACCGGCAATTTGTCCGGACTGTAAGGCTTCGGCCAGCGCCGCTTCATTGACAATACCGCCGCGGGCACAGTTAACTAAAAACGCGCTATGTTTCATGGCAGCAAACTCAGCCGGCCCGATTAAATCCCGGGTATCTTCGGTCAGTGGACAATGCAGGCTTAAAAAATCCACCTGCGGTAACAGCTCGGCAAAAGGCACCCGCGACGCAGATTGTGGCCGGTTGGCGAGAGCAGCAATTTTGACCTGCATGCCGAAGGCTTCGGCTAGCTTGGCCACTGCCTGCCCCAACTCACCATAACCGACAATGCCCAGCGTTTTTCCAGCCAGCTCGACAATTGGATAATCCAGCAGACAGAACTGGCTAGAACGCTGCCACTGGCCCTGTTGCACCGCCTGATGATAAGGCACAAAAGAAGTAGCCAGATTTAACATCAGCATTAAGGTATGTTGCGCCACTGCGGCCGTGCCATAACCCTGACAGTTACACACCACCACACCCTGGCGGCGTGCCTGTTCCAAATCGACATTATTGGTACCGGTGGCTGAAATCAGGATCAGTTTAAGCTGCGGGCATTGCTGTAATGTCGCGGCATCCAGCAAGACTTTATTGCTGATAATCACCTCGGCAGATTGCACCCGTGGCAGCAGCTCTGCAGGCGAAGTGGTTGGATACAGCGTTAACTGCTGCTGAAAGACAGCGTTTAAGTCTTCTAGCTGTAAATCATCCTGATCCAGCGAGGCAAAATCCAGAAATATGGCGTTCATGTGGTGCATCCTCTCATCATGGCGTGAAGAAATTAAAGCACACTTGTAGCGCTGCGCGTCAGTTCAAAAATGGGATGCCCACAAAAAAACGCCCATGAGTTCATGGGCGCTTGCTGTGATAATTGCGTAAAGAAAAGCGGATTTGCCGAATGACATAAATGGTTAAAGCCAATACCAATAACAGGCCACTGCCGAACACCATATAGGCTGAATAATGCACCGTTTGTGCCGAAGCAACGGACGGAACAGCCCAACCCAGCAGGCTCAGTACCACAACAGACAGAGGTCGAATGGTCATAACACTACCCTACTTTTATCCACTGGTTGTTTTACATCCATCTTCATCTTAGCCTGAATATAAAATAAAACAATGACTTCGGGGTCAGTGCAGTTTTGGCTTACAGCACCACTTCGGGCTGGGTCACAAATTTGGCACTTTCCGGGCTATCATCGACAAATTCATTGCCGCCAAATTCATCACTACTTAAATTCAGCTGTTTATAACTCAGCACATAATAATCGCTGTATTTTTTAATCACGATGGGGTGCATACCGGCGCTGAGCTCATCCTGTTCCTGAAACAGTTTCATGACCTGACGATCATTCATGGCCACAATATAACGCTGGTCATTCAGCCAGATTTGTACCAGTCCATTGCCCTTGGCATAAATCGGGATCAGGAATTTATGGTTTAAGGCCACAGCACTGGCAGCATAGCTTTCGATCTTCTGGCTAATGACATTAAATACCAGCCCATGGCCAAAACAGTCCATCAGCTGGCGGCGGCTTTCCTGCGGCAGGTTAAACTGAATCCCGAGTTTATGCAGGTCATGCTGATCGACCTGTTTATTGCTGAGCAGCGAGCGAATCAGGTTCTGCTTGAGCTTGGCATCAAAAAAGCCGCTGTCCAGTTGCAGTTCGTTATTTTTCAGGATTTGCCCCAGCGCATGTTTGTGCCGTGGCAACAGGTTTTCAATCAGCTTGCGATAGTAGAACTTGCTGTTCTTTTTGACCTGACGCATCTTCTGGTAAAAATGTGCCGGATCAAAAGGATGGCTAAGAAAATCATTGAGCAAATCGGAACTGGCCAGCACCGCAATCGCATCATGTCCGGTAAACGGTAAATGCAGGGTCTGCAGCGAAGGCAGTACCGCCTGCAGTTTTAAATACTGGGCGCGGTCTTCGGCATAGTGCGGATCATAAATCACGATATATTCGCGCTCAGCCGAAACATCTTGGGGCTGAATACGCATGTCAGCATTGTGCTGCGGATGGAAGAACATATTGTAGCGCGTGTCCAGAATATCTTCCGGATCAATCGAATATTGCGGCACCAGTGCCACCACACGTTGCAAATCAAGCAGGTTGGAATATTTGATGGCCGCATAACCACCCATCGAACCGCCATAGCCAATACGCTGCTGAAACGGCGCAATGGTGGCGGCAATTTCATTCAGCATCGCGCGCATCGACTGTTCGGGAAACCAGGATTTTTCCTTTGGCATGATGCCAACCACGTTATAGCCGTGTTTGCTCAATGACTTTTCAGCATTAATGGTCAGGCCTTTGGCGCGGGTAATTAAATCGCCAAAAGAAAAAATTAGCGCCTCTGAATGACCGGGCATCCAGATGACACGGATATGATCGTCTTCAAAAATTATGTGTTTATCCATTCCCACACCAGAGCTGCACAGCCCTCTATCAAGATTCAAAATAACAAATAGACCGTATGCCGACGACTAAAAAGCGAATATGTTATTTTATAGATGCCCGGCAGATAAAAAAGCGCAAAATATGACACAATTCCTCCATCCTGCAGCAGAACAAGGCTTTTCCACAGCCGCCAAACTTTATCAACAGGTCCGACCAAGTTATCCACAAGCGCTGGTTGCATGGTTAAAAAACCAGCTCAAATCTGATGCCGCACCGGTCTGTGTCGACCTAGGTGCCGGTACCGGTAAATTCCTGCCGATTCTGCAACAGCTTAGCCCGCATGTGATTGCTGTTGAGCCGGTGGCCGAAATGCTGGCACAACTACAGCAACACTATCCTGATGTGCAAAGCATTCAAGCCTATAGTCATGCCCTGCCGCTGCCTGATGCCAGTGTCGATGCCGTCTGCTGCGCGCAGTCCTTTCACTGGTTTGCCAATCTTGAAACCCTGAACGAAATTTACCGGGTGCTGAAACCGGGTGGCCAGCTGTTGCTGATCTGGAATCAGCGTGACACCCGCATCGACTGGGTCAAGGCACTGGCCGAGCATATAGCACCGCTGGAAGGTGATACCCCGCGTTTTCATAGCGGCCAATGGCGACAGGTCTTTTCGGCTGCAACCGGCTTTAACGCTAACGCAGAAGCTACTTTTCAGCAATGGCAAAGCGGTACAGTTGAACAGGTGGTGTCAAAACGCCTGCTTTCTACCAGTTTTATTGCCGCGCTGCCTGAACATCAGCAACAGCAGCTGAAACAGCAGTTCGAGCAGATGGTGCTGCAATATACAGGCAAACAGCCGCAGCAACAAATTGACTTTCCCTACCTGACCCATGTGTATAGCTTTACAAAAATTACAGAACAATAAGGATGAACCTGTCATGTCCAATCTGATCAAACCTTTATCTCTGGCCTGTCTGCTTGGCAGTGCACTGCTGCTGAGTGCCTGCGAGCGTAATCCGTCACCAGAACCGAAGCAGGAATTAAGCGCCGAAGATCAGGTGCTGCAGGAACTGAAAAGTGAGCCGGTACGCACTTTCCCGAAAACCGAGCAGGACTTGCATGACCTGCAGCTGCTAACCGACTATGAACAGCGCTTTGGCCAGATGAGTGAGGAAATGGAAGTTGAACTAATGCAGATGCAGCAGCAAGGCACGCTGGATGATGGCTTTGCACGAAGCCGGCAAGGTGACAATATCCAGTCGGCCCTAAATATGCTGAAAGAGCTGGATTTAAAGACCGAACAGGGCCGCTATATTCAGGGGCTGATGTATGAATATTGGGATCATCAGGCCCAGCTGCATGCCCAGCAACCAGCTTCAGCTGCATCGGAGAGTGCGCCAGACAGCGTTAAAGGACTGGGGAAATTTATTCATGCCCAAGAGCAATTAGAACACTGGCGCGACCAGTATCCACAGCTCGACCAATAAATAACATCTATCACTTCAGGGCCTAAATGGCCCTGATTTTTTACAGGGAGAATGCCGGTGAGTTTTACTGCCCTGTAGCGAGATAGACATGTACACCTTCCCCAGCTGCCCGTCCGGTGGCAAAACAGGCCGTGAGCAAATAGCCGCCGGTGGGGGCATCCCAGTCCAGCATTTCACCGCAGCAAAATACTGCCGGATGATCCTTCAGCTGTAACTGCGGGCGGAAGGCACTGCGCTTGATTCCGCCGGCACAGCTAATCGCTTCTTCAATCGGGCGAAAACCCGTTAATTCAATCCGCAGCTGTTTCACCTGTGCCGCCAGCGCCTCCGGCTGATGCCATAAGCTTTTATCGACCAGTTCACGCAGCAGACTGCTTTTGGCTGCATCTAAACCGGCTTTACGCCAGACATTGTTAAGTGACTGCTTTTTACTGGGGTATAATTTTTTGGCCAGCTGCGCCTGGGACTGCTCGGGCAGCAAATCCAGAGAGAGTACCATGCGCTGCTGCTGTTTCAGCTGTGCACGCAAGGCCCGGCCCTGCTTATAAATCAGGCCGCTTTCCAGTCCATAATGGGTCAGGACAATATCGCCGATACTGCGCGTATGTGGTTCCACCCAGGCCTCAACCCGTTTTAAAGGCTGGCCAAACACTGGCTGCATAAAGCTGGACCACGGATATTCCACCCCAGCATTGCTGGCCTGAAATGGTTCAATCTGCTCTGGATGGAGCCAATCCTGCCAGGCGCCATCACTGCCCAATTGCGACCACGACAGCGCACCGCAGGCCAGCACAATCGCATCAAATGCTTCACTACGCAGTTGCCCGTGCTTTAAGTCCAGAATCTGCAGCTGTTGCTGCTCAAGACCCTTGACCTGCTGGCGGTAATGAAACTGCACCCCGTTATCCGCCAGTCGTTTTAACCAGGCCCGTAATAGCGGTGCAGCTTTCATCTCCACCGGAAATATCCGCCCGGATGAACCGACATAAGAGCGAATGCCCAAGCCTGCCATCCAGTCCTGAATCCAGCCAGCATCCCAGCGCTGAATCCACGGCGCCAGCCAGTCGGCCTGATCATAACGCTGAATAAACTGCGGCACTGCTTCGGCATGGGAAATGTTTAACCCGGTTTTGCCGGCCATTAAAAACTTGCGTGCTGCCGAAGGCTTCTGCTCATAGACATGCAGGTTATAGCCATACTGGCTGAGCACCTCAGCCGCCATCAAGCCGGCCGGGCCTGCCCCGATAATGGCAATCCGCTTGGACATGCTTATTCTTCCACTGCCTGCGCTGGCGACTGACCCTGGAGCGGCTGAAAATCGTCAAAACGGGTGCGATACCCTTCCGGTTTGCGAATAATCAGTTGCTGGCACAATTCCCCGCGCTGCAAATATTTAATTTCAAAATGGGTCCGGGCAGAATCGGCGGCAATCCGCTGTTTCTCAAACGGTAGTTTCCATAGCGTCAATAATTGCTGTTCAGCTTCGGCAATATATTCAGGGATATTACTGGCCAGGGTAATCTGTCCATTCGGTTGTAAACGCGACAGCAAAAACTCAAAAAATGGCATATTTAGCCAGCGCTGGGCCGGATTATGCGGCTCCGGATTCGGATATAAAATAAAGTACTGCTCGACTTGCGCCGGATATAGCGCATGTACAATCCACGGTAAGGCATCAGCATGGACTGGCTGCAGATTGGCATGCGGTTCTAATCCATGCTGCTTTTGCATGGCCAGAAACTTTTCCCGGGTGCGCTCAATCGCATACAGGGTTTGCTCAGGATGTTGCCCACTGAACAACAGCGCGTGCTTGCCTTTGCCTGCACCAATTTCGATACAGACAGGAGTATTGGCAATGGCTTGAAAGTCACGCGGAGCATGCATACGCTGGGCTTGAAATTGACGAATGGGCATAATCAGATCAAACTTATAAAAAACCGCACAAGTCTATCAAGTGCAGCTGTTTTTGCCTAATCTAATCCGGGATTTTATCAGGAGACCCGCATGCCACGTACATTCCCTTGCCCACGTTGTGGTGAACCTTCTGTCTGGGAAGGCAATGAATTTCGCCCTTTCTGTTCCGAGCGTTGCAAGCTGATTGATTTGGGCGCCTGGGCCAGTAATGAATATCGCCTGCCGACTCAGGATGCACCCTCGGTAGATAACCTGGAAGACTAAAATGAGTTACGCGGTTTTACAAAAAGCCGCTTTTACTGGAAAGGTGTAATAAAAATCCTACACATTTAAAACTTCTTTGCGCAAACAGCGCACACATTTAAAAATTTTACTGCAAAACGTTACCCTATTCGCATTCGGTTCTTTTTTAAATGGCCTCGAGATTCTAATTATCGAGCCCTGTATGCCCACGCTCCTGAAAATTCTTTTTTTCGCCTTTCTGCTTGCCGCAATCTTAATGCTGGCGGTCGGTTTATATAGTCAGGATACGCTGCTGATTGGGGTGGCGGTATTATTTGCCTTAATGGCCGGGCTGGTGGGCATGGAAGCGAAAAAACAGCTGAATGACCCGTTTCGCAAATAAATGGCAATCAAAACGGCGCAATAAAAAAGTCAGCACTGTGCTGACTTTGGTTAGGGTGAAATTTGCAGATTAACCGGCCTGCCCCGCCACAAAAGGATTGTGCTGTTTTTCAAAACCAATGGTACTGATCGGACCATGCCCTGAAATAAACTGGGTTTCATCGGGCAGGCTAAAACATTCACGCTGGATTGAATCCAGTAATTGCTGATGATTCCCTCGCGGGAAATCTGTCCGGCCAATCGAGCCTTTAAACAGCACATCACCGGTCCAGAGCAAACCGTAATTGGCATTATAGAACATCACATGACCTGGGGTATGTCCCGGCGCAAAACGCACTTCAAACTGTTCATTGCCCAGCTGCAGCTGCTCACCACCTTCCAGCCACTGATCCACCTCGACCTTTTCAGGAATCGGGAAACCATAACGCGCCGATACTTCCTGAATCATATCCAGCCAGAATGCATCTTCCTTATGCGGGCCAATGACCGGCACATCCCAGCGTTTTTTTAAGGCACCGACAGCACCGGCATGATCCAGATGACCATGAGTTAACCATAAGGCTTTCACAGTTAAGCCCAGTGCTTCAACTTCTGCCTGCAGCTTGTCCGGTTCGCCGCCCGCATCAATCAAAATGGCCTCTTTGCTTTCTGCATCCCAGACGATGGAACAATTTTGGGCAAATGCCGTGACCGGCACAATTTTGACTTGTAACATGGGTTAAGCGTCCTGTTGAAAATGGGCAAAAGTCTGTTTCAGCGCATCCAGATTAGCCTGAAGCAAGGCATTCAGCAATTGTAAATGATCATCCCGCTGGTTGAGTGCCGGAATATAGGCATAGTGTTCCCCGCCCGCCTGCTGAAAGATCTCGGCATTTTGTATCGCCAGTTCTTCCAGGGTTTCCAGACAGTCGGCAGAAAATGCCGGACTCATGATCTGGACCGATTTGACTCCCTGCTTGCCCCATTCTTCGAGCAGCACATCGGTATAGGGCTTGACCCATTCCTGCTTGCCAAAACGTGACTGGAAACTGATTGCCCATTGATCCTCATTTAAACCCAGCGCCTGCGCCACCAGTTGAGCGGTTGTGCGACTGCGCTCGGCATACGGGTCGCCTTTATCGGCATAGGGCTGTGGAATACCGTGAAACGACATCAGCAGTTTTTCCGTCGGACCATGCTCGGCCTGAAATTCACGCACACTCTGCGCCAAAGCCTGAATATACAAAGGATGCTGATAATAATCACGGATAATGCTCAGCCCCGGCAAATTGCGCTGCTGCGGAATCCATTTGGCTATAGCATCATACAGTGGTGCGGTGGAGGTTGCGGAATATTGAGGGAATAGCGGCAGGACAAGGAGATGATCTTGCGGCTGCTGGGCCAGCTTTGCCAGCAAAGCGTCGATGCCCGGGTTGCCATAGGTCATGGCTGGCACAATATTCAGCTCAAATTCCGGGTAGAGCGGAGTTAAGGTCTGTCTGACGGCATCAACCTGCGCCTGCAAAATTTCGCGCATGGGCGAATCCTGATTCCAGACCATTGCATAGGCATGTGCCACGCGTTTGGGACGAAACGGTAAAATAAACAGCCTTAAAATGATTTGCCACAGCAGTTTGGGAATTTCAATCACCCGCTGATCAGACAGGAACTGTTTCAGAAAACGTCGTACCGCAGGCACAGTCGGTGCATCCGGTGTGCCCAAATTGGCCAGAATAATGGTGATTTTCGGTTTCGCAACAACAGACATTAGGCTCTCAGGAATCATCAGGGAACGCGTTTACTTTAACAGCTTTCCCGTCTGTTACTAAATGAATTAATGCGTCGATTTATATTGAAAAACACGATCATTATCAAGCAGGTTACTGTCCAGCAACTTCTGCCCTTTGGCTGTAGTCTGCCATAGCATACGCTGGCGTTCATCCCGGCCGGCCTGCACAATCCAGTCATTCTGGCGCATCTGCATTTTAATGGTATGCAGGGCACGAATATTGATTTGCGCCCGTGCCACCGCATGCGCACGCGGCATTTCACGCCGCGCATCAGTCAGACCGGTATCATTTAAATATTCATTCATGCGTTTGGAAAAATATTCTTCCGGGGTCGGATGAATAAAGGTCGAGCCTAAAATACTGAACAGCTGCGCCCAGGTCAGCTGTTTTTGTACTTTCAGTTCTTTAAAATTACCATCCTGATAAGCATGCATCCGGTATTCAAACTGGAAAGCTTCATGCATGGATACTTTGGGCAGGCTTAAAAACGGATCGGCTTCGGTCTTGCCAAGTTCATTTTTTAACTGGGCCACTTTGGCCTGTAGCTGCTCGATTTCATCATGCAGGGCCTGGGTATTTTGCGGACGCACCCAGCCCACCACCGGATAACGCTCCAGCATTTGCGGCATATTGAAACGTACCGCCAGCTCCAGATCACGCAAGCTGCGATAGCAAAACACCTGATCAACTTCCTGCTGCAACAGGCGACGGAATTCTTTAAATTTTTCCCGCAGTTCAGGTTTGGCATCCTGCAAGCTGGCATCACGTGAATCCGGGTCTTCATGCATAAACACAATCATCGGTTTCTGCTTGGTGACCGCGTAAATATATTCCAGATGCATATAGCCCACACCCGATACCGACTGCTCGCCATACTGGCTGCCCAATAACAGCACCACATAATCGCAGTCATCAATCTGACGGCGGGCAAATGCCGTACTCAACGGCGTACGCTGCTCCAAGCCCCAGGAAAAGAAGCCCATTCCCACCAAGGTCTGTGTCAATACCATGCGTTCCGGCTGCATATCTGAACCGGACGTAGAGATAAATACCTGATAGCGTTTATCGAGCATTGGCTCTCCTTCCCTCAATAGCTGAAGCGCCCAATGGGCATCAGTATTGTTCCCCAATCAAAAAAATAAGTCATGCTGAAGCAATCATGTTGCTTTCTTTATGGAGCCTGGCTTAGCGAGGCAGATTGGAAATTTTCCAGCGGATCTGCTCAGGCATCAGACGCCCGACAATCGGTTGTAAATGTTCAGCATTTTGACCGCTGACATAACAATGAATCTGCACCTGATCGGCTCGGCTCTGTTCAAATAATAACTCATTTTTCGTTAAAATGCGGGAAGTTTGACGCGCAACGGCAGTTCCTGAGTCAATTAATGTCAATTTCTGACCAAAAATAGACTGAATCGCAGTTTTTAAGAAGGGATAATGGGTACACCCCAGCACCAGATGATCTGCGCCAGCATCCACCACCGGCTGTAACAGTTCGCTTAAAGTGCTTAAACAGGCCGCGCTCATTTGTGCTCCACTTTCCACAAAAGGCACCAGCTCAAGCGAGGTTAAAGGAATCACCTTGACCTCGGCCGGCAAGGCAAAACGCTGAATCACGTCTTTAATTAGCTGGCCACGAAAGGTCGCCGGTGTCGCCAGCACAGCCACGGTTTTGGTTTTGCTCTGCAGTACCGCCGGTTTTAAGGCTGGGACCAGACCGACAATCGGGAAATCTTCCCCATAATGCGCACGCAGATAATCCAGACTAAAAGCCGAAGCAGTATTGCAGGCCACCACTGCAATTTTACAGCCCTGCCGATACAGCCACTCGATGGCCTGAGCGGTCAGTTCGCGAATTTCCTGATCATCACGCGGGCCATAAGGCACATGCGCCGTGTCGGCATAATAAACAATCTGTTCATTGGGCAAATGCTGGGCAATTTCCAGTGCCACCGACAGGCCGCCAATGCCTGAATCAAAAATCCCAATTGGCGCATCCGCCTGCGCTCTGGTCATAGGGTGCAACAAAGGAGCAAGGGGATGAATGGCGGTCATGGCAGCGGAATGAGCAGTTTGAAATAGGATGGCTCAAGCTTAAACCTCAGGTGCCTAATTGCAATAGCAAATCACCACTTTTCAGGCTTAAAATCGCATCGCCTTCGGCATTTTCCTGCAAGCTGCCCAGCTCGACCAGATGAAAAAAAGCCGCACGCTGGATCAGGGCATTCAGACCAAAACGCACATGCACATAGGGACGTAACTCCCCTTCATATTCACGCATAAAGATCGGATGCTGCTCATCGACAATCACCAGGTCCTGGGTGGTAGTGGTCAGTTGCAGATAGGTCTTGCCTTCAATATCAACTTGATCTACCTGATTGACAAATAAAGGCTCATCTTCCACCTCAATTTCAATCTGCTCGACCGGGGTTTTTAAATAGAACGTGTGACCTTCTTTCCAGAGTATGGTAGAAAATAGCTCAATTAATGACTGGCGCTTCACCAATTGACCTTCGTGCCACCATTCTCCATTGGCTTTTACCGTTAAATCCATTTTGCCACAATGCTTTGGATGCCATTGCTCCAAAGGGGGAATTGACCTTTTGTGACCGGGCTGTGCATCTTTTAAGTATTGTGCAATGCCCATTAAATTTTTATCATCAGAAAATGCTACTTTTTTCGTCGGATTTGGTTCATTGTGCTCATTGTTCATCATTGAATACCCTGCTGACGGAAAAATAATATGATTCAGCCAATTGGCTAGACCAAGGTTTAAAACTATACTAGCCCACAATATAAAAGACACGATAGCAAATTTGTGTCTAGGAACTAAGAACACTCATGGCAGCACCGGATTCTGAGATGACGGTTGCCACCTTCTAGTATTATGAGGAGTCCTACATGGAACACATCGAACGTGAATCGATGGAGTTTGACGTAGTTATCGTAGGTGCTGGCCCTGCGGGTCTGTCTGCGGCGATTAAAATCCGTCAACTTGCAATTGAAAATAACCTGAATGATCTGTCCGTTTGTGTCGTAGAAAAAGGCTCCGAAGTCGGTGCGCACATCTTGTCAGGTGCGGTGCTGGAACCACGTGCCATCAATGAGCTGTTCCCGAACTGGAAAGAAGAAGGTGCACCTTTAAATGTACCGGTGACAGAAGATAAAACGTTCTTCCTGCTGTCTGAAACCACTTCGAAAGAAGCGCCACACTGGATGGTACCAAAAACCATGCACAACAATGGCAACTATGTCATTTCACTCGGCAACGTGGTGCGCTGGTTAGGCCAGAAAGCCGAAGAGCTGGAAGTGTCTATTTTCCCGGGCTTTGCGGCGTCTGAGATTCTGTACCATGAAGATGGCACCGTAAAAGGCATTCAAACCGGTGATATGGGCATTGGTAAAGATGGTGAACCGACCCATAACTTTGCCCCAGGTTATGAACTGCATGCCAAATATACCCTGTTTGCTGAAGGCTGTCGTGGTCACTTAGGCAAACGCCTAATCCAGAAATTTAATCTGGATAAAGATGCCGACCCTCAACACTACGGTATCGGCATTAAAGAGCTGTGGGAAATTGATCCGGCCAAACATAAACCAGGTCTGGTGATGCACGGTGCCGGCTGGCCATTGTCTGAAACCGGTTCTTCCGGCGGCTGGTGGCTCTACCACGCGGAAAACAACCAGGTCACGCTGGGGATGATCGTCGATCTGTCTTATGAAAACCCGCACATGTATCCATTTATGGAAATGCAGCGCTGGAAGACTCATCCTCTGATTAAGCAATACTTGGAAGGCGGTAAGCGTATTTCTTATGGTGCGCGTGCCGTAACCAAAGGTGGCTTTAACTCGCTGCCGAAATTCACTTTCCCGGGTGGTTCTTTAATTGGTGATGATGCAGGCTTCCTGAACTTTGCCAAAATCAAAGGCTCTCATACCGCAATGAAATCCGGCATGCTCTGTGGTGAAGCAGTTTTTGAAGCGATTGCTGCCGGTGTCGAAAAAGGTGGTGACTTGGCCATTGCCCGCGTGACTGAGGGTGAAGATTTCTTTACAAAAGAATTAACGTCTTATACCGAGAAGTTCAACAACAGCTGGCTGAAAGAAGAGCTCTACAACGCGCGTAACTTTGGCCCGGCAATGCACAAGTTTGGTCAATGGTTTGGTGGTGCGTTTAACTTCATCGACCAGAACATCTTTAAAGTACCATTTACTCTGCATGATTTAGTGCCTGACTTCAGCGCACTGAAAACCGTAGATGCGGTAAGCTTTAAGCCGAACTATCCAAAACCGGATGGCAAGCTGACCTTTGACCGTTTGTCTTCGGTGTTTGTATCCAATACCGTACATGAAGAAAACCAGCCAGCGCACCTGAAACTAACCAATGCCTCGATTCCAGTCGATGTGAACTTGCCTAAATGGGATGAGCCGGCACAGCGCTACTGCCCTGCGGGTGTGTATGAAATTATGGAAAATGATGATGGTTCCAAACGCTTCCAGATTAACGCAGCCAACTGCGTACACTGTAAGACTTGTGACATTAAAGATCCATCGCAGAACATCACCTGGGTAACACCGGAAGGTGGTGGTGGCCCGAACTATCCAAATATGTAATCTCGATTGAAATCAAAATAAACCCGCGTAAGCGGGTTTATTTTTTCTTTCTTAGATAAATCTAACTCAATACTTATAGCTATTTTTATTTTTGTTATTTTAGTAAAAATATATACTAAAGTTATAGTAAGCCGTTTAGGTAAAACAGTTTCTCCCCATTGAATATCTGCTTGCTCAGGATGAGTAAACTTCGTAAACTATATGGTAAATTATGCATATAGATTTCAAATATTTCTTCTAAACTATCTAAAAAAAGACGGTAGTTATTTCGCATAGTTTCAAAAAATGCTAACGAGCTAAATTGTTCTAACAAATATGTAGCTTTAGGATTTACTTCGTAATTCATAGTTTTCTCTATCTTGTTTATCTCGGTTTATATTCTAGTTTGACAGGGCTTTGTTGCACAAAGATTTAATAACTATATGATTTTAAAGGTTTTTATTATTTTTTGATCCAAAATTAAATTTATTTAAATCAGATGCTTACATATTTATGCAACAAAGCCATTTTTAAATAGAAAATTTAATTATACTTTCTAAACCTTGTTCGATTTACAGAAAAAATTAGAACATTCAAGCTATTACCTATTTACTTTAAAATTAATAATATAGTTCCTAATAGAAGTAAACAAAATGCTAAAATAATTATATTCTTTACGACAGAATTATACCATTGCCCATGTTTTTTTAATAATAAGTTAAGATTTTTATCATTAAGATTAGGAGCTAAAGGAAATAGCCCTTTTGAGAAAACAGTGTCTCGTTTTAATATTTTTAATTCTCTAAACCTAGCAGCTGCAATAATTGCTGTTGTTGTCTCTATCAAAAAAAAAATTAGTTAAATCTAATTTTTTAAAATACTTAGGATTGCCAAACAATAATTCTGAGATAGAACCTAGATTTTTTTTAACGTATGCATAGCTTTTGAAACTTGTTATCAATGAGATTGAAAGCCAAAGAGCACCTGTAAGAGCAAATATTATCTCCAAAGTTTTTTCAAACATTTTAATCTATCATCCAATTTATACTACGGTCAGCACCATTTCCTATAGTTTCACCGATTTTACCGCCAATAATACCTCCTCCTAATCCACCTAAAACAGCACAAGCCCCTATAACAACCAGTCCAATACCACCAGTCCCTACACTAATTAATATAGCAGCAGCAGGCAGATCGTTTTTTGATTTATGAAAGAGATCCAATATATAAATAGATATCAAAAATAATATGGAGACTATTACCACAGCCTCCTTTTTCTATTATTTAGAACCTTCTACCTTCAGTTCATCTAACTTAGTTTTCGCTATATCTAACCCCATTTCGTAAGCTAACTCATAATATCTGTAAGCTTTATTTAAATCTTTTTCGACATCCTTTCCTTTTTCGTATAAAGCCCCCAAATTATAGGCAGCTCTAGGATCATTCTGACTTAAAGCTTTGTTATACCATTTAATAGATTCTTGAATGGATTTTTGTACAACTTCTCCTTTAGAGTACATAACAGCAACATTAAATTGCGAGGGTGCATAGTTAGCATTCGCAGCTTTTAAAGAGTAATCAAAATATTTCTTTTTATCGACAGGGCCATTCCAACCATTTAAATAACAATTCGCAACGTTAGATTCTCCTAAATGATTTTCTAAGTCCGCAGCCTTTTTGAAATACTCACATGCTTTTTGTTTATCTGCTGATACGTAAGATCCATTAAAATACATTAGACCAATTGAGTTAACAGCTTCAGGGATATTTTTCTGAACAGCCCTTTTATAATACTGATATGCAATTTCATCATTCTTTTCTACTCCTTGCCCTCTATAGTAAAGATTTCCAATATTATTTTCAGCAACCCCATTTCCTTGTTTTGCTGATTTGCCATACCAAACAATAGCTTTTTCAATATCTTCAGATTGGTTTAGATATCCATTTTCATAAATAACACCTAACAAATTTTGAGAGACTACATCGTCTTTATTAGCATTCGTCTCTATTTGTTCAAATAATTGTTGTTGTTGTTGTTGATCCCCATTTTCAACAATATTTTTGAACTCTTGAAGTTCTATTACTGAGGTTTTAATTGACGTATTACTTGAATCTTTTGCTTCACAACCAGTAAGTGACAGAGCTAAAATTAATCCTAATATATTGATTTTCATTTTTTTCCAAATTTAATTCAAAGGGATAACAAATGTATAGCTAAGATTAGGCGAATTCAAACATGAGGTGCGACAGTTTCAAAAGCCTTATGATAATCAACAAGCTGAGCAAACTTCTCTAATGGTGTAAGCCAATCTAACGCTTTTCTAGGACGAGTGTTCAGTGACATGGCAACTTGATTTAAATAATGCTGATCTGCCTGATTTAAATCAATCCCTTTAGGTAAATATTGCCTAATTAAACCATTCATATTTTCGCATGTGCCTTTTTGCCATGGTGAATGTGGGTCACAGAAATATACATGGCAGAGTAAAACTTGAAGTGCGACATAAACCACCTAATTAATTTAAAGGGTTTATGGAGTATATAAAATTGTCATACCATCATCTTAGCTTTGAAGATCGTACTGCATTAATGCTTGAGTCAAGAAAAGAAGGCTTTTCACCCAGAAAATTTGCTGAACTTATTAAAAGACATCCTAGTACGATCTATCGTGAACTTAAAAGAAATAGCATCAATGACGTTTATCAAGCTCGATATGCTTCTGATAACACCTTCGCTAGACGTAGACGTGGTCACAGAAAACTCAAAATCGACTCAATCCTCTGGAGATTTATTGTTGAAGCGATCCGTTGTTTATGGTCTCCTCAGCAAATAGCAAAGCGTTTAAAGACATTTCCTGATTTGGATCAAACAATGAATGTAAGCCATACAACGATTTATT
>NZ_VPBT01000030.1:0-30375 GCF_013418555.1 Acinetobacter sp. YH12134
TTGTTCCATTTTAGAGATTTGTTTAAGATAAGATATAACTCATTGAGATGTGTCATAGTATTCGTCGTTAGAAAACAATTATTGTGACATTATTTCAATGAGTTATCTATTTTTGTCGTGTACAGAGCTTTTATTTAATTTTTATTCTATCGCCTCCCGCGCAGCAATCTACTAACATAAGCAGGTCTTTCCTGGCTGCCGGACTTTTTATGTCAGATACCCGTTTTTCCAAAGCCCTGATTTATATGCTGATGGGAAGTGCCATTATTCTGGCGCTGTCATTGGGGGTACGACATGCCTTCGGCCTGTATCTGGTGCCAATGAGCCATGAATTTGGCTGGGGGCATAATGTCTTTAGTCTGGCTATTGCCATGCAAAACCTGATCTGGGGTGCGGTACAACCAATTACCGGCGCCTTTGCCGACAAATATGGCAGTAAAATTGTGGTCGCCGTTGGTGGTGCCTTATATGCACTGGGTTTATTGCTAATGGCGGTCAGCTCGACCGGCTGGCTGCTGAATTTAAGTGCCGGTTTAATTTTAGGTCTGGCGCTCTCTGCCACCTCTTTTCCGATTTTACTGTCCGCAGTTGGCCGTGCAGCCCATCCTTCAAAACGCAGCCTGGCGATGGGGATTGCCAGTGCAGCGGGTTCTTTCGGTCAGTTTATTATGCTGCCGACCACACTGCTGTTATTGCAGAATTTAGGCTGGAAAGGTGCACTGGTGGTTAGTGCCATCTTGATGACCCTGCTGATTCCTTTGGCATGGACCTTAAAAGCACCGATGTATACCGCCCCGAATGCAGCGGCCAACAAACCGCAACCGGCGTTAACATTTAAGCAGATTCTGGTGATTGCCAAAAACCACAAGCCGTTCTGGTTTTTATCGTTGGGCTTTTTTGTCTGCGGCTTTCAGGTGGTGTTTATTGGTATTCATTTGCCGGGTTATTTAATTGATCATGGGTTTAATGCCACCACTGGTACCATCTTCCTGGCCTTAGTCGGTTTATTCAATATTGTCGGCACCTATACGGCTGGCTGGTTGGGCGGCCAATATTCCAAACCGCATTTACTGATGTGGCTGTATGGTCTGCGTGGCCTTGCCATTATCGCCTTTTTACTGTTACCGCTCAGTACTTGGACAATTTATGGCTTTGGTGTCATTATGGGACTGTTATGGTTATCGACCGTGCCACTGACCAATGGCATTGTAGCCAATATGTTCGGGGTGAAATATCTGACCATGCTCAGTGGGATTGTATTCTTCACCCATCAGGTTGGTTCGTTCCTCGGTGGCTGGCTGGGTGGCCTGAACCATGACTTAACCGGTAACTATAATGCCATCTGGATGTTCTCGATTGCGCTAAGTGCTTTTGGCGTCTGGGTACATTTCTTTGTGAATGAACAGGCGGTGGTGCATGACTAATTCAATGTCGCTGTTAAAAATTCTGATTGGCCTGTGCATCATCAGCTTTTTTATTTTATCGCTGCTGTTATGGATGAAAACCCCGCAGCTGTTTGAATACTTTAATCAGGCGTTTTGTGCACATTAATGTTTAAAAAACCGCAGCATCAACAGCAAATTCAGTTATTTGGTTTGCTGTTTTAATTAAAAGAATATAAATCATATATTTAATTATTTTTATAGCCTTTTCATAAGTTTAGAATTTCTTCTGATTTTATTTGGCCTGCGTTTTTTTCTAAATTTTCTTGAAGCAATAACACTGAGAGAAAAACTTAAACATGACCAGTCTGACCCAACTTTCCCAAGCCATTCACCATGCACCGCGCTGGCATCAGGCCAATCAATTCCAGGACGGCAGCGAAATCCGTATTGTTCCACACACTGACCAGGCTCTTGGTGCGGTGGTGTATGGATTAGATGCGCGCAAGGCTCAATCGGGTGAAACCATTTTCCGGCTGAAACAGGCCTTGGCAGAACATTTAGTTTTAATTTTCAAACAGCAACAGCTGGATGATTTACAGTATCTGGCCTTTGCCACCTATTTCGGTTCAATTTTCCGTCCCGCTGCCGACACGCCTGTACTGGCCGCGCAGGATGATAGCGGTGTACCACCCGATATCGTGCCTGTTTCCAATGCAGTAGGACAAGGCGATTATACTGGTCATGGTGAATTAAGCCCGCATGCCGATCATCAATGGACACCGCTGCCCTCCTTTGGCTCTTTGCTCTATGCTATTGAACTGCCACAAAATGGTGGCCAGACCAGCTGGATTAATACCATCAAAGCTTATAATGCCCTAGATGCCGACACTCAGGCACATATCAACCAGCTACAATTAATTACTTACAACCCTTTTGTTCGCCGGCAGAAAACCCAAGCCTCGTCGCAAGACGGCGTTTATGGCAACAGTCCGCTGTATCGCTTTAAAGATCAACCGGTTTTAAGCCATGCCTATCCACATCCTTTGGTGCGCACCCATCCAGAATCCGGGCGTAAAGCTTTGTGGCTCAATACCCATACCGAAGTGGAACTGGAAAACTATGAAGATCAGGCTGGTAGCGAACTGATTACCCAGTTACGTGCCCATCTGCTTCAACCAGAATTTGCCTATGAGCATCAGTGGGAAGTCGGTGATATTGTGTTCTGGGATAATCAGGCCACCCTGCATTCCCGCCGTCCATTTCCGGCCGAACAGCGCCGTCTGTTAAAACGTATCAGCCTTGCCGGAAGCCGACCTTTTTAAGCAGGAACTGAACTAGAGATACTGAATATGCACCCGTGTTCAGGACTTTGACTGCAGGATATTTATCCTTTTCATCCAACCATAAAAAAACCCGCAAACTGTGTTTACGGGTTTTTCAGTATGAGCAACCGCTTAGAACAGACGGTTCATACCATTTAAGGTCGCCACACGATACGCTTCTGCCATCGTTGGATAGTTAAATGTGGTTTCCACAAAATACTTGATGGTATTGTTCGGGCTGTTCATCACCGCCTGACCAATGTGAATAATTTCTGCCGCGTTATTCCCGAAGCAATGTACACCCAATACTTCTAAAGTTTCACGGTGGAACAGAATTTTCAGTTCACCAACCGTATCACCGGTAATTTGCGCACGTGCCAGATGACGGAAAGAAGCCTGACCCACTTCGTACGGAATTTTCTCTTCGGTCAGTTCCTGCTCGGTCTTACCAATTGAAGAAATTTCCGGAATGGTATAAATACCGGTTGGAATATCAGTCACCGGTGCCACATTTTCCTCGCCACTCATGTTGGCACCAGCACAGCGCCCCTGGTCATAGGCAGCAGACGCCAGAGATGGCCAGCCAATCACGTCACCGGCAGCGAAAATATTTTCAACTTCAGTCTGATATTGCTCATTTACAGTCAGCTGACCACGGCTGTTTGGTTTTAAGCCAACATTTTCCAGGCCTAAACCATCGGTATTGCCTGAACGGCCGTTACACCACAAGATGGCATCGGCTTTGATTTTCTTGCCACTTTGCAAATGCAGCACTACGTGATCATCAAAGGTTTCCAAATGATCAATCTGCTCATTGTGACGAATCAACACGCCCTGTTCACGCAAGTGATAGGACAAGGCATCGGAGATTTCATCATCCAGATAGCTGAGCAATTTATGCTGGGTGTTAATCAGGTCGACTTTATGGTCCAGACCAATGAAGATCGAGGCATATTCACAGCCAATGACACCGGCACCATAAATGATGATTTTCTGAATCGAGAAATCCAGATCCAGAATCTTGTCTGAATCGAATACACGTGGATGGTTAAAATCTAAAATTTCTGGACGATACGGACGTGAACCGGTTGCAATCACCAGCTGCTTAAAAATCAGGGTTTCCTTAATGCCTTCCGGACTGAATACCAGCACGGTATTTTTGTCCTGCACATAAGCACGACCGTGATAGATATCAATTTTATTGCGGTCATAGAAGCGCGAGTGGGTATCGACCTGCTGCTGAATCACTTTATGTGCATTACGCAGCACCTGTTTCATGGTGAACTGTTTCCAGTCGCCCACTTTCTGGAACATCGGATCACGCTGGTAACGGATGATGCTGGATACCGTCTGACGCAGCGCCTTACTTGGGATTGTGCCCACGTGAGTACAGTTACCGCCGAGTTGCTCACGCATATCCACCACAGCAACACGCATGCCCGATTTGGCAAGTTTCATTGCTGCGCCTTCACCTGCAGGACCAGAACCTAAGACCACCGCATCATATTTAACGAAAGTTCCGGCAACCACCTCTTTTTTACGTGGCATTCAACGCTCCTTAAACTAATCTATTCTGTTTATATCTCATATGCATATTATGACTGAAAACATCATGATTTTCTGTATTTACCTAGCATATATTGCGTGATAGCCACATTTTTTAAATGAATATCGTTTTTTTCCTATTTGCACCCAAGTCCGTTATAATGGAGGCGCTATTTTTCGAATATCTCCCCCGTCAAAACAGTGGAAAAGTTGAATATGTCTGAAAACCGTAAACCAGAACAGGGTGTTAAACTTCGTGGCGCAGAAAAGGTCGCTCGTATTCCTGTAAAAGTTGTGCCTACGGTTGAAACGCCGCGCAAACCGGACTGGATTCGGGTCAAGATGGCGGCACCAGAAGAAGTTCAACGCATCAAATCGACACTGCGTCAGCAAAAACTGCATACCGTTTGCGAAGAAGCAGCCTGTCCGAACCTGCCAGAATGTTTTGGTGGCGGTACTGCAACCTTTATGATTATGGGTGATATTTGTACTCGTCGCTGTCCGTTCTGTGACGTTGCCCATGGCCGTCCGAATGCGCTTGATCCGGATGAGCCGCGTCATATGGCAGAAACCATTGCCAACTTAGGCCTGAAATATGCGGTCATTACCTCGGTAGACCGTGATGACCTGCTTGATGGCGGTGCACAGCATTTTGTTGACTGTATTAAAGAAGCCCGTGCCTTAAGTCCGAATACCCTGCTGGAAATTCTGGTTCCGGATTTCCGTGGCCGTATGGATATTGCGCTGCGCATTATGACTGAATGTCCGCCAGATGTGTTTAACCACAATATTGAAACCGTGCCACGTTTATATAAAGCCATGCGTCCGGGTTCAGACTATCAGCACTCTTTAAACCTGCTGAAAATGTTTAAAGAATATTGTCCGGAAATTCCAACCAAATGTGGCCTGATGGTCGGTATTGGTGAAACTGAAGAAGAAGTGATTTCATTATTGGATGATCTGAGAGCACATGATGTAGATTATGTGACCATTGGCCAATATTTACAGCCATCGAAACAGCACGCACCAATCGACCGCTTTGTAACGCCAGAAGAATTTGAGCGTTATGCAGAACACGGCCGCAAACTGGGCTTTAAAAATATCTGGTCTGCACCAATGGTGCGTTCAAGTTATTTTGCAGACCGTCAATACTACGGCGAGCCAGTTCCAGCGGTACGTCGCAAGACTGATCCTGCCAAGAAAATTAGTGTACAAACCATCGAAGCATAATCTAAGAAAACTAAGCTTAGAAAATAGGGCCCCGGATTCGGGGCTTTTTTATATTTCTTATTTTAATTTTTGCCCAAATTTAGATTTGGCACGTGACTTGCTACATCCTGCTTATCCTTCACTTTCGATAGGCAGAATCATGTTGAAATATAAAGCCCTTTCATTTGTTATTTGTACTGCACTCAGTGGTGCGGCACAGGCCGAGAATTTTCCCATCCTCAAGCAAATTACTGCTCAGCCTGGCTTGCTCAGTGAAGGAGCGTATCAGGGACATTATTATGTGCCGTCTACCTTAGACACTATTCGCTGGGGTTATCTGCCCAATAAAGATGCCAAGCCTGTGCTGACTGTACCCTCCGGTAGCACTGTGACATTTGACACAGTCTCTCATGAAGGTCTGTTGGAAGATCAGGGCCGTGATGCCGAAAAATACTTTAAATCCAAAGGGGTCAAATCTCAGTATATTCTGGATGAAGCCAAACTGATTAGCCGCTCCGATCTGCAGCATGACTTTCATAAAGATGGGCCACATATTGTGACCGGCCCTGTGGCGATTCAGGGGGCTGAACCGGGAGATGTTCTAAAAGTTGAAGTCATTCAAATACAGCCCCGCGTCCCTTATGGTGTGATTTCCAACCGTCATGGCAAAGGCACACTGGTTGGAGAATATCCGAAACATCCTGCTCAGGCCGATGCATCTCCTGCTCACCCTGAACGCTATGGTAATGTGTCGGTATTTACCCCAATTGAAAAAAATGCCCAAGGTGAATATGAAGGTATCATTCAAACCGGTTCCGGTAAATCTATCCGTTTTCCACTAGCCCCTTTTATGGGCTTAATGGGCGTTGCGGCCAATACCAGTGAGCCGGTCCATTCTGTGCCACCCTCGTTCTATGGTGGCAATATTGACATTAACGAGCTAGGCGCAGGCGCAACCGCCTATTATCCAGTTCAGGTCCCGGGTGCCCTGTTCTATACCGGTGACAGCCATTTTGTCCAAGGCGATGGCGAGGTTGCCTTAACTGCGCTGGAAGGCTCAGCCCGGGCAACACTGAAACTGACCCTGCTAAAAGCGGGTAAAGATAAAATTCCAGGACAATCTGTGCAGCAACCTTTGGCCGAGAATGCCCAATTCTGGATTACACCGGGACTGGATGAAGACTTGGATGAAGCCATGAAAAAATCTACCCGTGAAGCAATTCGCTTTTTAAACAAAGAATACGGGATTGAAGAAGAGCTGGCTTATGCTTACTTAAGTGCTGCGACAGATTTTGAAGTTTCTCAAGTGGTCGATAAAACCAAAGGGATTCATGCCATGATCCGTAAAGCCGACTTTAAAGAGTTTCAACCACAATCTAAAAAATAAAGCGTCTTCTTCACTTGTGCTTCTGGCGGCTGAACCATTCAGCCGCTTTTTTATAACGCTTTCTTTAAAACTAAGTCCTTACTTATCTTCACATTTCGTTGCGCGTTTTTACTTGAATAGCGATCATTTTTCAACCAATCTTCATCCATAGAGTTTGTTTTTAGCAATCGTTTTAATGGTCTTGATATTTAAAAAAACGATACCGACGTTCCAAGAACAGCCTTCACCGGATGACTTCAGACAAAATGAAGCAGCATTTCTTTCATTTTTCCTTGCAGGCACGGTGATGCTGTAGCAGCCGGGAGAAATACAATAATGCTTTTTATACTCAGTATCGTCATTCTTGTTTTTACACTGTGGGCGATTTTCTATTTTCAGCTGTCTCGCAACAGCGGTGCCATGACCCTGATCGCGGTCAGTATTGTCTCTGCCTTTATTAATCCCTGGTCCTTAATTTTAGGCATTCCTTTAATTGTGCTAAGCATAATTGTGATGGTGGATGCCTTGCGCATGAAAATCATCACCCAACCCGCGTATAAGGCTTTGTCACAAGCCATGCCAAGCATGAGCAGCACCGAACGTGAAGCACTGGATGCCGGCACCAGCTGGTGGGAAAAAGAGCTGTTTATGGGTGCGCCCAACTGGGATACCTTTGAGCAATATCCCTATCCTACGCTCAGTGCGGAGGAACAATCCTTTTTAGACAATGAAGTGGAACAGCTGTGCAACATGCTGGATGAATGGGAAATCCATCATAAGCACAAAGATTTATCTCCTGAAACCTGGCAGTTTATTAAAACCCATGGATTTTTGGGCCTGATTATTCCCAAGGAATACGGCGGCAAGGCTTTCAGTTCTTTTGCGCAAAGCCGGATTATGAGCAAAATTGCCTCACGCTCCCTAACTGCCGCGGTCAGCTGTATGGTGCCCAACTCCTTAGGCCCGGGTGAATTGCTGCTGCACTACGGTACCGATGAGCAGAAAAAACGCTACTTGCCCGGTCTGGCCAAAGGCGAAGAAATTCCCTGCTTTGGGCTGACCAGCCCCGAAGCCGGCTCCGATGCTGGTGCCATTCCAGATACTGGCGTGGTCTGTTATGGCCAGTTTGAAGGCCGGCAAGTACTTGGTCTGAAAATGAATTTCTCCAAACGATGGATTACATTGGCGCCCATTGCCACCGTGATTGGTCTGGCTTTTAAACTGTATGATCCGGAAGGCTTACTCGGCGATAAGACTAAAACCGACTACGGCATTACCTGTGCGCTGCTGCCGGCCAATCACGCCGGAGTGAAAGTCGGGCCGCGCCATCATCCCGGTTCACCATTTATGAATGGCACGGTCGAAGGTCAGGATGTGTTTATTCCACTCGACTGGATTATCGGTGGTGTGGAAAATGCCGGTAAAGGCTGGCGCATGTTAATGGAATGTCTGGCCGTCGGTCGCGGGATTTCCTTACCGGCACTGTCAACCGCTGCCGGGGAAATGACCTATTTAAATGTCGGTGCTTTTGCGCGAATCCGCCAGCAATTCAAGTTGTCGGTGGGGAAATTTGAAGGCGTACAGGAAGTCACCAGTGATATTGCCAGTGAAACCTATATGCTGGAAGCCTTTCGCTATCTGGTGACCTGTGGACTGAATCAGGGCGGCAAACCTGCCGTGATGACCGCGATGGCCAAGTACTATGCCACAGAGTCTATGCGCCGTGTGGTTAATCATGGTATGGATGTGGTCGGTGGCCGCGCCATCCAGTTGGGTCCACGGAACTTTCTGGCGCTGACCTATCAGGCCATTCCAGTTTCCATTACCGTTGAAGGGGCCAATATTTTAAGCCGCTCGCTGATGATTTTTGGCCAGGGTTCGATGCGTTGCCATCCGTATTTGTATGAAGAATTACAACTGCTACAAGCCCCTGATAAAGATGCCGCGCTGACACAATTTAATGAACTGTTCTACCATCATCTCGGTTATACCTTTAACCGGACTGCGCGCGCATTTGCCTTTGGCTGGTTTGGCGGTTCATCCGATGCTCCGCAACAAGCCGATGAATTTAGCCGGCCTTATTACAAAACCATCAACCGTTTTAGTGCGGCCTTTGCCCTGACTGCCGATATGTGTCTGGGTTTATTGGCCGGTGATATTAAACGCAAGGAAATGCTATCCGGACGCCTGGCCGATATTCATGCGCAGCTGTTTATTGCCACCGCCATCTTAAAATACTATGCACATGGGCAAAAAACCGCAGATGAGCAACTGCATGCGCAACTGGCTTTAGACAAAGCACTGTTTAATGCACAAGAAGCCTTCTTTGGACTGTTCAATAATTTCCCTATGCAGCTGGCGGCTGGCGTCGTGAAATTGATCTGCTTCCCGTGGGGCCGTGCCTTGCAGCCACCAAGCGATCAGCTGAAACGTGATGTGGCCATGAGCATGATGCAGGACAATGCTTTTCGCCAGCAGCTGAAACAGCATGTTTTCTATAACACGGACCCGGACGATGTCTTTGGCCGGATGGAAAGTACCTTCCAGAGCTTAACCGAGATTGAACCGCTGTGGGATCGCTTTAAAAAAGCTGAAGCCAAAGGCAGTTTTGATGGCCTCAGTTTTGAAGAACACATTGCCGATGCCCTAAATACCGGCGCGATTCAACCCGAAGAAGCTAGCCAGCTACTCAGTTATAACGCGCGGCGCTTTGACAGTATTTTGACCGATATTTTCGATATGCAGCTGGAACAGACCCTGCCACTAGACAATCCGCATTTAATTGAACCTTTAGGTGTCGATACGGAAGCTCATCCTCCGGCAACTTCAGCAGAACCGAAAACCGGTGGCACCGCACAACTGGCCACAGATCATCATAAAGAGGATCCGGAACCGTTTATCCGTTTTTAGTTATATGCTGAATATTGAATAAAGTGGCTTTCGGGCCACTTTTTTATGGACTGGAGACGAGGCTTCTAACAGGCATTCTACGACCATCTTCCAATAGTATAGACTGCATAAGCCGTTAAGCTACATCGAAAACAATATTGAGGGAAACAAGATGTCACAACAAGATTATGACAATGGTTTAAAAGTGCGTACCGAAGTCATGGGTGAAAGTTTTGTGAAACGTGCGCAGGACAATACCGTGCCGTTTACCCAGCCTTTGCAGGACTGGATTAATGAACATGCCTGGGGTTCTACCTGGCAACGTGAAGATGTATTGCCGCGCAAATATCGTTCACTGGTGACAATTGCCTTTTTAACTGCGCTCAAAAGCCCGACTGAATTAAAAGGTCATGTACGCGGGGCTTTAAATAATGGCGCGACAGTGGAAGAAATTCAGGAAGTGCTGCTACATAGCCTGCCCTATTGCGGCGCACCGGCTACGCAAGAGGCCTTCCGTGCGGCGTTAGAAGTCATTCAGGACTATCAGGCCAACTCGTAAATTTCGAACGGGTTTAAATCCAGTACACATTAAAGCTGTAAAAGAATTCACTGACTTCAAAACGTACCTGATAACCAAGCTGGGTCAGTTCGGCAGAGAGATTGCGAATTTCTTCCAAAGGCAAATGTTTGGGCAATACCGTAAATACTGCAGTGTTGCCCTGCTTGGCATTCTCTTCAATTAAACTGGCTAAACGCGCTTTATACAGGTTGATGTCCAGATTGGCATGCGCCGAAAGCACTTTTGCATCTTCTGCGGTTAGAAAGTTCACCATTTTTTTCTTCTCTTTTTTTGTTCCGTTGTATGGGTCTAACTTAAAAAATGCTACGGCTCCGCTCAACTCTATTTTTGTAAGTAATTTAAATTAAAGATGAATTGGTTTACATCGACTGCTGTTATCCATCCTCTGATAAATCAAAAACTCCCTTATCCTGGTTTTCTCTCTAAGTCATAACAGACGCAAACAAGGAATATTTAATCTTCATTTTATAATTAACGCATGATCAGGTTCTGAGAGGTAAAAGAGATTAAATAACTTAGGCTATTTTGATATATGGGTTCCGTTAAACTTCCATCGTTATTACCTAACTCTCTCCTGCTCAATTTTATATTTCAAAGCGGATATTTGATTGTTCTATCTATGAGCCATAAAAAACGGAGCCGATTTGCTCCGTTTTTCTCTTGAGTTTTATAGGTTCAAGACCATTATTTTTTAGCCTTCCATGCACTTTGTACCTGGCTGGCAACTTTTGGATAATCCAGAATAAAACGCATATGCGACTCTACCCCGGTTTTTAAGGTTTTATCATCGACAATAAAGTACGGGTTATGGTTCGGTGCGGCTTTACTCATATCCTGATCAGCTGGTGTCGCACCCAGGAATACAAATAAAGATGGCATCAGCTGGCCATAATAAGAAAAGTCTTCACTGGCGCTCTGGTTATGTTCTAAAACATGCGCCTTACCTTCACCCGCGGCCTGAATTAAAGATGGCGCCATCAATTCAGTCAGGGTTTTATCATTGGTTGTGACCGGTGCATACGGTGAAATTTCCACTTTGGCTTTTACATCATTGGCTTGCGCGGTGTGATCAATCATGGTTGGCAGGTTTTTGTAGATGCTTTGACGGATATCTTCATGATTGGAACGAATGGTTCCGATCATCGAAACCTGTTCAGGCAAGATATTACCACTGGTACCACCCTGAATCTGCCCGATACTGACCACGCCCATGCCTTTACTCAAGTCGGCACGGCGCGACACCATGGTCTGTAAATTCTGGATAATATCAGCCGCGGCGACAATAGAATCACGTCCTTTCCACGGCATGGAACCATGTACCTGCTGACCGGTTAAAGTCACTCGAATATTGTCGGCACTGTTTAAAGCCACACCATCTTTATAGAAAATATTGCCACTTGGTATACCTGCCATCACGTGCATCCCAAAAATCACTTCAGGTTTTGGATTATTCAGCGCGCCATCGGCAATCATTTTACGTGCACCGACCTGATCACCATTCAGGAAGTTATCAATATCGGCACCACCTTCTTCCGCAGGCTGAAATACAAAGACCACGGTACCGGCAATTTTATCTTTATTCTCTGCCAATGCTTTAGCCGCACCTAATAGCATGGCAGTGTGGGTATCATGTCCGCAGGCATGTGCGACCGGTGTTTCTGCACCCTGATAAATACCTTTGGCTTTACTGGCAAAAGGCACTTGGGCTTTTTCTTCCATCGGTAAGGCATCTATATCGGCACGCAAGGCCATAATCGGGCCCGGTTTTGCACCTTTTAATACGCCAATCACACCGGTTTTGGCAAAGCCTTTTTTCACTTCAATGCCGTAAGAACGTAATTCTTTTTGCACCAGTTCCGACGTTTTAAATTCCATATTGCCAAGTTCAGGATTGGCTTGAATATGATGACGCAATTGAATGGTATGCTGCTCGACTTTTGTAGGGCATCATCCACCCAATCTGCAAAAGCAAACTGAGAGATACTCATGGCCAACCCCAAGCTAAGACAGGTTTTAGTGAGCTGCATAGAAACTCTATTTTTATAACCGTTTAAAATCTTATCTTCGGAGAATTTAGGGTTAAAATACAAGGCTATTGTTGTAATTTTATATAGTAATTTGCACTATACTTGATATTTTAAAAGTTGAAAATTACCACAATTTAGCGAGCAATTTTGCGCTATGACTCAAAACATTTCATTTCAGATTGGCTTTTTTCCGGCAGACCTTTTAGGCTTATAGCAAATATTTTCTGGATATGACCATGTCGGACGCCATCACTGTTCCTCCCGCCCTGATTAACCGTGCGCTTGCAGGCCAAGCCGATGCCCAGTTTGAGCTGGCTGAATTGTATATGCAAAGCGAGCATGAAGATGACAACCTGCTGGCTGAAGAATGGGCCTTAAAAGCCGCTGAAAATGGTCACTTGGAAGCCATGTACTGGTTGGGCGAAGGCTATACCGTCTATGCCAAAGACGTGCAGGAAGATGATCCTGAAGATTCCAAAACTCACTTTGAGTTAGCCTATTACTGGTTGAAACAAGCAAGCGAACAGAAACATGCAGGCGCAATTCTGGAGCTGGCTGGCTATTATCGTCGTGGGAATGTGGTAGAAAAAGATATTCCGACCTCGGTAAATTTGGTTCAGCAAGCCGCTGAACTGGGCGATGCACAGGCCATGCGTGATTTGGCCTGTATTTATGAACATGGCCTGGGAGTCGAAATTAATGAAGCACAGGCAGATTACTGGGCCGAAAAAGCCAAAGCTGCCGAGTAACCCACTCAATCCGATAAAAAGCTCATCAGATGATGGGCTTTTTTTAGATTGATGCATGGAGATAGACGCTGGATTAGCCGGAATTTTTAATTGTTTTGGAGATCAAAGAACACTACAGCGAGAAACCGGAACAGTTTAGCCAGATATTCAACAATTTCAGATTGGAACTCTGGGCAATTTCCAAGTACAATACTGCGCTAGTCGAGGGATGCTGCGACGTTTTACAGGTACGAAATGTAAAAGCGCTAGGCTCGACCATCGGTCAAACATCCGCTTTGATCAACAACGGCATCCGCGAACTGAATGATCAATTGTTTTTATTAAGGAGATCGTGATGAACGCGGTTAATGCTTCATTTACAGATTATAAAGTTGCTGATATTTCACTGGCTGACTACGGCCGTAAAGAAATCAAACTTGCAGAAGCTGAAATGCCAGCCCTGATGGGTCTGCGTAAACGCTACTCTGCGGCTAAACCACTTGCTGGTGCTAAAATTTTGGGTTGTATCCACATGACAATCCAAACAGCTGTTCTGATCGAAACTTTGGTTGAACTTGGCGCTGAAGTACGCTGGACCTCTTGTAACATCTTCTCGACTCAAGACCACGCTGCTGCTGCCATTGCTGCGTCTGGTGTTCCTGTGTTCGCTTGGAAAGGTGAAACTGAAGAAGAATACGTGTGGTGCTTAGAGCAACAAATTAACGTGAATGGCACGCCTTGGGATGCCAACATGATTCTGGACGATGGCGGTGACTTAACTGCACTTGTTCACGAAAAATACCCAGAAGTTTTGGCGAAAATCCACGGTATTACTGAAGAAACCACCACAGGTGTACAACGTCTGCTTGAAATGTGGAAAGACGGTTCTCTGAAAGTACCTGCAATCAATGTAAACGATTCAGTAACCAAGTCTAAAAACGACAACAAATACGGTTGCCGTCACTCACTCAACGATGCCATCAAACGTGCAACCGATATGCTTTTATCTGGTCGTCGTGCGCTGGTCATTGGTTACGGTGACGTAGGTAAAGGTTCTGCGCAATCACTTCGTCAAGAAGGCATGATCGTACGTGTTTCTGAAATCGATCCTATCTGTGCAATGCAAGCCTGCATGGACGGTTATGAAGTGGTTTCTCCATACAAAAATGGTGTTCAAACCGGCAAGAAAGAAGACGTTAACGCTGACCTTCTTTTAAACACTGACCTGATCGTAACAACAACGGGTAACTACCACGTTTGTGACGCTGCCATGCTGGATACATTAAAAGCAGGTGCTGTGGTTTGTAACATCGGTCACTTTGACACTGAAATCGACACCAACTACCTACGTGGTTACAAGTGGGTTGAAGTGAAACCTCAAGTTCACCAGGTGTATCGTTCAGAAAATGAAAACGATTACCTGATCCTGCTGTCTGAAGGTCGTTTAGTGAACCTGGGTAACGCAACAGGTCACCCATCACGCGTGATGGACGGTTCATTTGCCAACCAGGTTTTAGGTCAAATGCACTTGTTCGCTGAGAAATTTGCTGATCTTCCTGAAGATCAAAAACAAGCCGCGATTCGCGTTGAACTGCTTCCGAAGAAATTGGACGAAGAAGTTGCAGCTGCAATGGTTGCAGGTTTTGGCGGCGTTCTGACGCAATTGACGCAAGAACAAGCGGACTACTTAGGTGTAGCGGTTGAAGGTCCGTTTAAATCGGATGCTTATAAATATTAATTAGCCCTCACCCCATCCCTCTCCCATAGGGAGAGGGTGAACTCTCAAATCATTTACATTACGAGTTTTACTTGTGAAATTTAAGTAATTTGAGCCAAGACTCTGCGTTATTCAGTAATGAATACTCCTCTCCCTTTGGGAGAGGTCAGGGAGAGGGTGAATAAAAAGTATTTATAAAAAGGATTTCAACATGTCAAAACAGATTCCGATTTCATTCGAGTTCTTCCCAACCAAAACTGATGCCGGTGCAGAAAAACTCAAGACCGTACACCAAGAGCTTCAGCTTTTAAATCCAGAATTTTTCTCGGTGACCTATGGCGCTGGTGGTTCAACTCGTGAACGTACCTTATCGACCATTAACGACTTCAATGGCAAAGGCACACCGGTTGCGCCTCACCTGTCTTGTATTGGTGATGATAAAGCCCGTATTGCCGAATTGCTGGACCTGTACAAATCACAAGGTATTGACCGTATTGTGGCACTGCGTGGTGACTTGCCATCCGGTCAGGTTGGCTTGGGTGAATTGCCATATGCACAGGATCTAGTCCGCTTTATTCGTGAACATTCCGGTGATCATTTCCATATTGAAGTGGCTGCCTATCCGGAAATGCACCCACAAGCGGAAAGCTTTGATAAAGATATTCAGCATTTTGTTGAAAAAGTAAATGCCGGCGCCAATGCAGCCTTAACGCAATTCTTTTTCAATCCGGATGCCTACTTCTACTTTGTTGAGCGTATTCAGCAAGCCGGTGTCAATATTCCAGTGGCGCCGGGTATTATGCCAATTACCAATGCCAGCAACCTGATTCGCTTTGCCGATAGTACTGGTGCTGAAATTCCACGCTGGATTCGCAAGCAACTGGCGACATATGGTGATGACACGGCATCGATTAAAGCCTTCGGTCATGAAGTGGTGCTGAAATTCTGTGAACGCCTGATTGCAGGTGGTGCGCCAAGTCTGCACTTCTACACCATGAACAATACCGAGCCTACCCGTCAGCTTGTGACTGATCTTGGTTTAGCCTAATTTTCTTTTTGCGAGTTGTACTTTATGCCACGTTTTTATATTGAAGCTGAATTAACGGTTGAGACGCAGCTCGCGCTGACCGAAACCGTGTTTCACCATTGGTGTAAAGTACTGCGTGCACAAGTGGGCGACACAGCCACCCTGTTCAATGGACAAGGTGGCGAATATGAAGTGACCCTTACCGACGTCCAGAAAAAAATAGCAACGGTGATGGTCAACAGCTTTAATCCGGGCAACCGTACACCTAAATTCAAAGCCCTGCTCGGTCAGGTGATGAGTAAGGGCGACCGGATGGATTATGCCATTCAAAAAGCTGTGGAACTCGGCGTTTCCGAGATTCAGCTCCTCACCTCTGAACGCTGTGAAATGCGTCTAAAATATGACCGTGACCAGAAAAAACTGGATCACTGGCAAGGTATCGCCATTGCTGCTTGTGAGCAATGTGGGTTAAATATTGTGCCTAAAATTCTCCCGCCGATGCCGCTGGAAAAATGGCTCGACACCAATCTGCCAGCGACTAAACTGGTATTAGCACCCAACAAAGATGAAGTGAATGTCTTACACAATGCCACGCCAGAACTTGCCCTGTTAATTGGGCCTGAAGGCGGCCTGAGCGAGGCTGAAATCAGTAGCGCAAATACGAAAGGTTTTGTGAACTGGTGTATAGGCGAGCGCGTGTTAAGAACTGAAACTGCGCCTGTGGTCGCACTTTCTATTTTAAATTTTAACTTCAGCGTGTAATTCGTCTTATTTTTAGCTGAATGCTGAGTCAGATGATTGCTTTTTTAAAGTTTACTGACTAATCTCAAAATATTATTTTACAATTTCACCTAATATCAGGTTATTCATAAAATAAAATGGATTTTTACATACTCTGTAATTTATAGGGTTTTGGGGATATATGTCAGACCATCAGGATGAGCTCATGGAGCAGTATTTGTATGCTGCCCAAATCACCAATACAATCCGGCTGATGCGCTTCTTTTTGCTGAGCATCCTCATTCTCTGTTTTTATATTTATTTTATTTTTCACTATTCTTTTAATTTTTCAACTTTCGCATTTAATGCCTGGTTCCTGCTGAGTGAACTGGGGCTGGCCGGCTGCCTGTTCTTTAATGAAATGCGCTTTAAGCCCGGTCAATACAGTATTCAAATGGCACATCGCTGGATCAAGCTGGTATGCCTGCTGGTTGGTATTAGCCTGGGTATTGGCATTGCCCTGCTGTACTATTTCCTGCCGAAGTACAGTCTGGAGATGAGTACCTATCAGGCCATTATTCTGGCGGCTTTGCTGGTGATTATTAGCCAGACCTTTGCCCTCACCTTTTTAACCCAGCGCCTGAGCTATTTTTCGCTGGTATTTATTCCGGCCATTGCGCCGTATTTAATTTCCCCACTGTTCTTTTACAGCAACACTGAACCGCTGTTTTATCTGGCCACCAACTTTGCCTTAATCTGTCTGCTGATTTGTGCCAACACTTCCATGCACATGCATCGCCGGCTATCCAGTGTCTATTTCAAGAATAATCAGCTCAAGAAGCAGGCCGAACAGCAAGTGGCTTGGACCGACCAGCTGTGCCAGCAACTGCAAACGGAGATGAACCGTTCCAAGGACATTGAGCAGCAGCTGCAGTTTAATAACCAGATGCTGGAACAGAAAGTGAAAGAACGGACCTTTGATCTGGAGCAAATCCATAAAGCCCTGCAAGATCAACAGGCCAATCTGGTACTGGCGCATGAAGTGGCCGGGCTAAAACCGTGGGATTGGGATATCAAGCATCGCCTGATTACCCTGACCAATGAACACCAGCAGCTGAAAATGTCCGGCTCTAAAGCCCATCATCACAAACTGCAGCAACTAATTCACCCGGATGATCTGGCGCATTTTCGTAACACCATGAAGCAGCATCTGCGTGGCCAGACCGACCGCTATGAAGTGACCTACCGGGTACAGCAAAGCAATGGTAAATGGGTCTGGGTACATGATGTCGGCCGTGTGATTGAGTGTGACCCTGAAACCCGGCGTCCATTACGCATGGTCGGTATCCGCCGTGACATCCATCAGGAAAAAACTGATCAGGAACGCCTGAAACTGACCGCCAGCGTACTACAGCAGGCAGCGGAAGGGATTTTTATTCTGAATGAGGACCTGCGTTATATTGAGGTCAACCCGTGCTTTGAACAGCTGACCGGCTTTAGTCGCGAGCAGATTATTGGCAAGCATCTGTTTGATATTTCCAGCAAATACAAATCGCGGCAGCGCAGTATGCACAATGCCATCGTCAAGCAACTGCTCAAAGAAGGCGAATATGATGGCGAAATGGATGAAAAATATCTGTCGGGCAAAGAGCTGACCATCCGCCTGCACATGAATACCGTCAGCAACGAACAGAACCGTTCTACCCATTATGTCGGAATTGTCTCAGATTTAACCGAACGCCGCCGGCAGGAACAGCGCCTGTCCTATCTGGAAAATTATGACACGCTGACCGATCTGCCTAACCGGTTTTATTATAACTATCAGCTGCATCAGTATCTGGTGTCCCATCAGGATTCGATTAAACAGCTGGCAGTGATTCGCCTGAACATCGACCGGTTCCGGGTGCTGAATGAATATTTAAGCCATAATGGCGGCGATGAACTGCTAAGACAGGTGGCACAGCGTTTACGCCTCATTAATGCCGAAGCGCTGTTGGTGGCGCATTTAAATGGCGATGACTTTGCCATTATTTATGAGCTGTCACATATTCGCCCATCGGTGCAGCAGCATTGCGAACGTATTACCAAAGCCTTCTCAGCGCCGTTTAATATCCAGGGTCAGGACCATATTATTACCCTGTCGATGGGCGTGTCTTTATATCCTGAACATGGCCGGCAGCTGGATTATTTAAACAACTGTGCCGAACAGGCGCTGTCGGAAGCCAAGCGTCTGGGCGGCAATACCACCAAATACTATTCGCTGGAAACCACCAAGCTGTTAGAGCAGGACGTGCATATTGAACGGGATTTACGTCAGGCCATTAAAAATGATGAGCTGATCGTCTATTACCAGCCAAAAATCAATTTCCATGATCAGCAGGTCTCCGGTTTTGAAGCCTTGGTACGCTGGAACCATCCGGAAAAAGGCCTGATTCCACCCGGCTTATTTATTCCAATTGCCGAGCAAACCAGCCTGATTTCAGAGATTGGCCATATCGTAATTCAGCAAACCGCCAAGCAGATTCGGGACTGGCAGGCACTGGGCTTTGATAACATCCGGGTTTCGGTCAATATTGTGGCGCAGCAGCTACAACGCGGACATTTGCTGGAAGATATTGATGAGGCGCTCAATACCTATCATATTTCCGGTGAAAGCCTGGAACTGGAAATTACTGAATCGTCGTTGCTGGAAAATACCGACGAGGTCAAATATATTCTGGAAGAAATCAAGAAGCGCCATATTCATATTTCGCTGGATGATTTTGGTACCGGTTATTCTTCCCTCTCTTACTTAACCGATTTTCCTATAGATGTTTTAAAGATCGACCGCAGCTTTGTGTCCAAGATTGGCCACAGCAAGCAGGAAGCCATTGTCAGTGCCATGATTGCCATGGGCAAAGCCATGGGCATGACCATTGTCGCTGAAGGTATTGAAACTGAACATCAACTTCAGTACCTCAGAAAGCTCGATTGCGACATCGCCCAGGGCTTTTTATTCTCCAAACCGCTGCCACAACAGGATGCGACCCGCTTCCTGAGTGAAAAAATGCAGACACCACTTATTGTTAGTGAATCTTAATCTATAGCTTAAACTTCTAAGTTTGTTCTAAAAATGCGCAGCTTTGACTGTGCTTAGTGCGTAAGTAATGGTATATTCGAGCAGATTTAGCACAAACCGCCAGCATCGCTGGACACAGTAACATACGAGATTCAGATGGACGATCAATCATTAAAACAGCAGGCTTTGTATTATCACGAATTTCCTACTCCAGGTAAAATCAGCGTTACCCCAAGTAAGCAGCTGGTCAACCAACGTGACTTAGCGCTTGCATACTCACCTGGTGTCGCGGCACCATGTTTAGAGATTGAACGAGATCCTTCTACTGCAGCACTGTATACAGCACGTGGCAACCTGGTTGCCGTGGTGAGTAACGGTACCGCTGTACTAGGTTTAGGGAACATCGGTCCTTTAGCGTCTAAACCGGTTATGGAAGGTAAAGGCGTTCTGTTCAAGAAATTCGCCGGCGTCGATGTATTTGACATCGAAATCGCTGAAAATGATCCAGACAAAATCGTTGATATCGTTGCTGCACTCGAACCAACCTTTGGCGGGATTAACCTTGAAGACATCAAGGCACCAGAATGCTTCTACATTGAGCAAAAACTGCGTGAACGCATGAACATTCCGGTGTTCCATGATGACCAGCATGGTACGTCAATTATCGTCGGTTCTGCGCTGCTGAATGCGCTACAACTGAACGGCAAAAACATTGCCGAAATCAAGATTGTGGCTTCAGGTGCCGGTGCTGCTGCCCTGTCGTGCCTGGACCTGCTTTGTGCCCTGGGTGCGAAAAAAGAAAATATTATTGTGGCGGACTCACGCGGTCTATTGACCACCAAACGTGAAGGTCTGGACGAGTCGAAAAAACGCTACGTACAGGATATTGAAGCAACCCAACTGGCCGATGTAATTGCCGGTGCCGATATGTTCCTCGGTCTCTCTGCTGCCGGTATTCTGACCAAAGAAATGGTCAAGCAGATGGCGGCTAATCCAATCATCTTCGCTCTGGCTAACCCGGACCCGGAAATTCTGCCTGAACATGCCCACGAAGTACGTGATGATGTGATTATGGCAACTGGACGTTCTGACTATCCGAACCAGGTGAATAACGCGCTGTGCTTCCCGTACATCTTCCGTGGTGCGCTAGATGTCGGTGCAACCACCATTAACGAAGAAATGAAAATTGCCTGCGTACACGCGATTGCACGTATGGCGCACGTAGAAGCAGATGCGGCATCCTATGGTGAGAAATCTGCTTCATTTGGTCGTGACTATTTAATTCCACGTCCGCTTGATCAGCGTCTGATTCTTGAAATTGCTCCAGCGGTTGCCAAAGCAGCGATGGATTCAGGCGTGGCAACACGTCCAATTCAGGACTTCTCGGCTTATCATCAACGTCTGTCAGAGTTTGTATATAACTCTGCGTTTATGATGAAACCAATTTTTGCGCAGGCGAAAACCGATCCGAAACGCATTGCCTATGCAGAAGGCGAAGACTTACGCGTTTTACGTGCAGTACAAATTGCAGTGGACGAAGGTCTGGCACAACCGATTCTGGTGGGTCGTACCGCGGTTATTGAAGCGAATATCAAGAAACTGGGCTTACGTCTGGAACATGGTGTGAATATCACTATTGTTGATCAGGAGAAAAACCCGGATTACGAAAAATTCGCTGATGATTACTACAGCATCATGCAGCGTAAAGGTGTAACGCCTGAATATGCGCAGCGTGAAGCACGTCGCCGTTCGACTCTAATTGCCGCAATGCTGGTGAAACACGGTCTGGCTGACGGTATGTTATGTGGTACTTATTCAAGCTACGACATTCACTTAGACTTCGTCAGCAATATTATTGGTCTGAAAGAAGGTCACAATACTTTCTTCACTCTGAATGCGCTGATGCTGGAAGATCGTAACCTGTTTATTGCCGACACTTACATCAACCGTAATCCGACAGCTGAACAGCTGGCTGAAATGACCATTCTGGCCGCTGAAGAAGTACGCCGTTTTGGTGTAACACCACGTATTGCCCTGCTGTCGCATTCAAGCTTTGGTTCAGACCAGAACGATGCCAGCGCGCAAAAAATGCGTAAAGTGTTTGATATTCTGTCTGAGATTGCACCAGAACTTGAAGTGGAAGGTGAAATGCATGGTGATGCGGCACTGGACGAAAATATTCGCCATTTCGCATTCCCGAACTCACGTTTCAAAGGTTCAGCTAACCTGCTGATTATGCCGAACCTGGATGCAGCCAATATTTCGTTTAACCTGTTGAAATCGACTTCAGGCAGCAACGTGACCATTGGTCCAATCTTGCTGGGCGCAGCGAAACCGGTACATATTTTAACGCCAACAGCGACTACCCGTCGTGTGGTGAATATGACTGCGTTAACCGTGGCAGAAATTCAGCAAGCGGAACAAGACGCGCTATAAAAACTGAATGCCGAGTGAAAAGCTCGGCATTCTGACTTGAGAAAACCTCTATTCTGTTGCATGATGACCTCAAGAATAGAGGTTTTTTCATGCAAGTTTATTTAGTAGGCGGTGCGGTGCGAGATCATTTGCTGGGGCACCCCTATCACGAAAAAGATTATGTTGTTGTCGGGGCAACACCCGAACAGCTTCTGGCCCAAGGCTATCAGCCCGTGGGCAAAGATTTCCCTGTGTTTTTACATCCTGAATCAAAAGAAGAATATGCACTGGCCCGTACCGAACGTAAAGCCGGCCAGGGCTATCATGGTTTCGAGTTTTATACTGCACCCAATGTCACGCTGGAAGAAGATTTAATCCGTCGTGACCTGACCATTAATGCCATGGCCATGGATGAAAACGGTCAGGTCTATGACCCTTATGGTGGACAGCAGGATCTGGCGCAAAAAGTGCTGCGTCATGTTTCCGATGCCTTTGTTGAAGATCCTTTACGTGTACTCAGAATTGCCCGTTTTGCTGCGCGTTATAAAGCACTGGGCTTTCGTGTGGCCGATGACACCCTGACCCTGATGCGCACGCTGGCAGCATCTGGCGAGCTGGATACCTTAACCCCGGAACGGGTCTGGAAAGAAACTGCACGTGCCCTACAGGAAGATCATGCCGATGAATACTTTGAAGTGCTGCGTCGCTGCGGTGCCTTAAAAGTCTTGTTCCCGGAAATTGATGCCCTGTTTGGGATTCCGCAGCGCCCGGAATATCACCCGGAAATTGACTGCGGCGTGCATACCTTAATGTCCCTGCAACAGGCCTGCCGCCAGAATTACAGTCTGGATGTTCGTTTTGCCGTGCTGGTACATGACTTGGGCAAAGCCCTGACCCCGGCCGATGAATTACCGCGTCATATCATGCATGAAGAACGTGGTATTCAGCCGGTTACTGACCTGTGTGACCGCCTGAAAGTGCCGACCTATACCAAACAGCTGGCACTGGCGGTGTGTAAGGAACATTTAAAATGCCATCAGGCCCTGACCTTAAAACCGGGCACCTTATGGCGTCTGTTACAACGTCTGGATGTGTTGCGTCGTCCGGAACGGGTAGAAGCCTTTGTCCAGGCCTGTGAATGTGATTCGCGTGGCCGTTTAGGCATGGAAGATCGGGACTATCCGCAGGCCGATTATGTGCTAAAAGCCATGCAGGTAGTACGCGGCATTAAAGCGCAGGATTTACCACCTGAGATTAAAGGTCCGGATATTGGTGAAATGCTGATTCAGCGCCGTATTAAAGCCATTGAAGTGCTGAAAGCAGAATATACTGCCGCAAGCTAAAATTGAGTCATAAAATTAAAAATACCCGTGTCGTGCACGGGTATTTTTGTTGATCAGGGATGAACCATCCCCTGTGCTAATCTAGATAAACCTGCCTTAAGACCGTTCGGCCGGAAAGCTAATCACCTGTTCCAAACGCATCTGCTGGGTGGCAATCATCAATAAACGGTCAATACCCAGCGCAATACCTGAACATGGCGGCATCTGAGGCAAGGCACTGAGCAGATATTCATCAAGTGGCATCACATGCAAGCCCAGTTTTTCCCGCTCCTGATTGTCGGCTTCAAAACGGCCACGGAGCACCTCGGCCTCAGCCAGTTCATCATAGGCATTGGCCAGTTCCAGCCCTTCAATGTACAGCTCAAAACGGGCGGCAACCAGTTCGCCATCTTCATCGACACGAGTTTTGGCCAGTGAGGCCAGTTCCGGCGGGAAATCAGTCAGGAATACCGGCGTATCAAAGCCCAGACTAGGCTCAACCATATGCGAGAACAACAGGTCGATATAGCCCAGACGATCATCACCTAAATCGAGGCTTAGCCCGACACGCTGACAGCAGGCTTTCAGTTCCTGCAATGTCGCTTGCAGCGGATTCAGATCCAGCCGATCCATAAAAGCATGTTTATAACTCAGTACCGTTGGACGTACTTCACCAAAACGCTGTGCCAAGGTCAGATTGAGTAAATCGGTGACTTCAAACATCAGCTCTTTCAGGCTAAAACCCGGGCGATACCATTCCAGCATGGTAAATTCGCTATTGTGTTTGCGGCCATGCTCATCATCACGAAACACCTTGCAGATCTGGTAAATCGGGCCACTGCCACTGGCCAGCAGGCGTTTCATGGCAAATTCAGGCGAAGTTTGCAGATAATGCGTCTGCTGCTGGCCCAATACATGACGCTTGGCCTGTACCGAGCTTAAATGTACATCGGTGACACCGGCCTGCGACAAAATAGGCGTTTCCACTTCCAGCACTTCGCGCTCAGCAAAAAACTGGCGAATCTGGGCGTACATCTTGGCGCGGGCGAGCATAGCCTCAAGACTACAGGTCGGCTGATAGTTCAGGCTCATGCGGCTGGCCCTCCATGCGCAGCCCATTCACGGCGCAGCGGATAAGTCTTGCGTAAATGGTCAAAGGCCTGCTGATCGACCTTGCCGTCTTTTAAGCAGGCACGTAATTTGGCGTCATCGGCGGCAATATCATACATCTGTGGCAGATGCTGTTGCAGTGCGGCTTTTAACGGCTGACCACTAAAATAATCGCTGCACGGCGGCAACTGGTTTTCAAAGCGTTTATGTGCCACTTGCCCAAAGACTTCACAAAAAGCGGCATAAATCATTTGTGTGCCGCGGGCTTTGCCTTCCAGACTGTAACCGGCAATATGCGGCGTTACCAACGTGACCAGATGTAATAATTCGGCAGAAATTTCCGGTTCATGCTCAAATACATCCAGCACCACCGCACGCCCGGTCTGCTGGATATCGGTCATTAATGCCTGCTCTGCCACCACCGGACCACGCGCTGAGTTAATTAAAATTGCATCCGGCTTCATCTGGGCCAGGGTTTCGGCATTGAACAGATGATAGGTCGGATACGGACCGGTTTTGGTCAGCGGCACATGAATCGAAATGGCATCGGCCTGAGCCAATACGTCTGCCAATGCCAGTTGCTGCACACTTTCACGTTGCACCAAAGGATCATAAGCCACTACTTTCCAGCCCAGCAGTTCCGCCATTACCGCCAGACGCGAACCGACATTGCCCAGTCCGATAATGCCCAGACAGAACTGCTGGCCTGCTTCCAGTAAGGCTGGACGCACATGCAGTAAGGCGGTAATCACATATTCGGCAACCGCCTGTGCATTACAGCCGGCGGCATTGGACCAGCGAATCTGCTGCTGTTCCAGCGCGGCAATATCCAGATGATCGGTACCAATGGTGGCACTGCCCACAAAACGCAGCTTGCTGTGCTGGATCAGTTCGGCATTGACCTTGGTTACCGAGCGCACCAGTAAGGCTTCGGTATCGTGCAGGTCCTGCGCAGTTAAGGTCCGGCCCGGACGATGGGAGATTTCACCAAACTCGGCAAAAAAATAATCGGAAAAGGCCAGATTTTCATCGGCAATAATTTTCATAAGGCAATCCAATGCTTTGATCTGTCCATGATAACGCCTGAAGGCCCTGCGGATGAAGCGCTATTGCAGTAAATACACTGAATATTAACCGCAGCAAAGCCGGCCCATCAGGCTTCACCCAAATACAACTTGCCGAAGCCGAATAAAACAATATATGTTTTTATAATATGTTATAGTCAAGTCCAGTCTTAATCTTCTCCCCCGTTTATTTTTAACCAATGAAGGGCCTGCATATGACACCTCGCTTTAGCAATCCATGGGATGAACGCTACCACAGCACCGATCATTTATATGGCGAAGCGGCCAACGTTTTTATTCAGCAGATGGCCCAGCAGTTAGCGATTTCTGGCGCTACGCTGGGCATTGCTGAAGGTGAAGGCCGTAACCTGATTTATCTGGCCGAGCGCGCCCGTGAACAGCAACTGCCGTTTGCCGGACTACTCTGGGATTATTCGACTGTTGCGCTTGAAAAAGCCCAAAAACATGCCCAGGCCAAACAGCTGACCTTGGACACCGCCGCGGTGGATTTAAGTCAGGTAGAATGGCCGGAAAACCAGTTTCAGCATGCGATTTGCGTGTTTGGTCATGTCAATCAGCCGACCCAGCAGAAATTACTGCACGGCGTGCGTCATAGCCTGAAATCCGGTGGCTGGTTCATTGGCGAGGTCTATTCCAAAGCACAACTGGCCTATGCCACCGGTGGCACGGGCAATCCTGACATGCTGTATGATCCACGTGATTTTCTAGAGATCTTCCAGCAAGATCATCTGCTGCATTTCTTTGTCGGTGAAGTGGAACGTCATGAAGGACAGCTGCATCAGGGGAAGTCGCATGTGATTCAGTTTGCCATTCAAATCCGTAAATAAAGCATAAAAAAGGAGGATGAATCTGCATTGATTCATCCTCCTGCAATTCGATTCCTGCTGCTTACTGGCTTATCCGCCTTTTTCAATCTGGTCCAGAATGGCACATTCCGCGCTGTGATTGCCCTGACAATGCTGCGCAGATTGCTGCAACAAATTGACCATGTCCTGTAAACGCTGGATTTTCTGGTTCAGCTCATCAATATGTTTTAAGGTCAGCGCTTTCACTTCTGCACTCTGGCGGCCGCTATTTTTCCACAGCGAAATCAGTTCTTTCATTTGCTCGGTAGAAAAGCCCAGCTCGCGGGCATGACGAATAAAATTCAGGGTTTTTAAATCCTGCTCGGAATAGACCCGATAACCGGCAGCACTGCGCTGGGCAGCCGTGAGCAGGCCGATACTTTCATAATAACGGATCATTTTGGCAGAGATGCCCGACTGCTTTGCGGCTTGACCAATATTCACATGCTTCTCGCTAAATACGGCGGTTTAAGACCTGCCTCCGATCTTAAACCGAAAATGTCCTGACGCCAACGGCTATTGCAGCGGCGCGGCAAAGCGCTTCAGGCGTAAAGCATTGCCCAGCACAAACACGGATGACAGTGCCATTGCGCCTGCAGCAAACATCGGCGACAGTAAAATGCCCCACAGCGGATACAGCACGCCGGCGGCAATCGGAATTAAGGCCACGTTATAAACAAAGGCCCAAAACAGGTTCTGGCGGATATTGCGGATAGTGGCCTGACTTAAAGCAATCGCATTGGGAATGCCTTTTAAACTGCCGGACATCAGCACCACATCGGCGGCTTCAATGGCTACATCGGTACCGGTGCCAATGGCCAGCCCGACATCGGCCTGTGCCAGCGCCGGGGCATCATTAATCCCATCGCCGACAAAGGCCAGACGGCCATATTGCTGCTGCAATTCACGTACGCTATCGACTTTGCCTTCCGGCAGAACTTCGGCAACCACAGTATCAATTTTTAGCTGCCGGGCAATCGCTTCGGCGGTATGCCGGTTATCGCCGGTGATCATTGCCACTTTTACGCCCAACTGATGCAAGGCTTCAATCGCGGCAAAGGTGCTGTCTTTGATTGGATCGGCCACGGCAATGATGGCCGCCAGTTGATCCTCTACCGCCACATACAGTGGTGTTTTTCCCTCCTGCCCCAAACGTACCGCAACCTGATCAAAGGCTGTGGTACTTAAACCCAGCTGATGCATATAACGGTCGGCCCCGATATGCAGCCATTGACCATTGACCTGCCCTTTCACGCCGGACCCGACAATCGAATCAAAATCGCTCACAGCTGGTAAAGATAAGCCTTGTTGCTGCGCGGCTTCGACAATAGCAAAGGCAATCGGATGCTCCGACTTGGCTTCTACCGCCGCCACCCAGCTTAATAATTGCGTCTGCTCAAAACCGGCCTGTACATGAAAATCGGTCAGTTGCGGCTTGCCTTCGGTTAAGGTGCCGGTTTTATCTACCGCCACCACCTGCGCTTCCTGTAACAGCTGCAAGGCTTCGCCTTTACGGAACAGAATGCCCATTTCTGCCCCACGTCCAGTGCCGACCATAATCGAGGTTGGAGTGGCCAGCCCCATAGCACATGGACAGGCAATAATCAGCACCGCTACAGCATTGACCAGACCAAAGGTCAGCGCCGGTTCAGGACCAAAAATCAGCCAGACCAGAAAGGTCAGCACAGCCATTAGCATTACGGCTGGCACAAACCACATGGTGACTTTATCGACCAGCGCCTGAATGGGCAGTTTGGAGCCTTGCGCCTGCTCGACCATGCGGATAATTTGCGCCAGCACCGAATCTGCCCCCACCGCAGTTGCGCGGATGCTCAGGCTGCCATTCTGGTTGATGGTGCCGCCCACCACGGCGCTGCCTGCCATTTTTTCTACTGGCAGCGGCTCTCCGCTAATCATCGATTCATCGACATAACTGCGGCCGTCCAGCACTTCCCCATCCACCGGAATCCGCTCTCCCGGGCGGATATCAACCTGCATACCCGAGCTGACTTCAGCCAGCGGGACTTCTACACTTTGGCCATTACGTACAATGCGGGCGGTTTTTGGCTGCATGCCGATCAGGTGCTGAATTGCCTGCGAAGTACGACCTTTGGCTTTGGCTTCAAAGTAGCGACCCAGCAGAATCAGGCTGACAATCACCGCGGCAGCTTCAAAATAGACATTGACCGTGCCTTCCGGTAACAGCTGTGGCATAAAAGTCGCCACCACCGAAAAGCTGTACGCGGCCAGCGTTCCAACCGCCACCAGCGAGTTCATATCTGGCGCAAAACGCAGCAAGGCCGGAATGCCTTTTTGATAAAAACGCCGGCCCGGAAACAGCAATACCAGCGTGGTTAACACGAACTGTAGCAACCAGCTCGACATCTGCCCGATCTGATGCATGACCCACATATGAAAAGCCGGAATTAAATGCGAGCCCATTTCCAGCACAAATACCGGAATGGCCAGCACCAGGGAAATTAACAGATCACGTTTTAGTTGCTGCTGCTCGCTGGCTTTCTGATCCGCCTGTTCAGTGGTGGTCGTGGTCTGTAGCTGGGCATCATAACCAGCCTTACGGATGGCCTGAATCAGTTTATCGGCACTGACCGTAGTATCGGCTTCGACCCAAGCCTGTTCAGTGGCCAGATTGACATTGGCTTGTTGCACCCCCGGCACTTTTTTCAGGGCTTTTTCTACCCGCGCCACGCAGGAGGCACAAGTCATGCCATCAATCGACAATTCGATTGGTGCCGCGACGACCACATCATAACCGGCGCGCTCGATGGCTTTGACCAAAGCAGCCCGATCAAGTGGTACAGAAGATTCGACCACGGCCTGTTCGGTGGCCAGATTAACATTGGCCTGCTCGACCCCATCTACTTTTTTTAAGGCTTTTTCCACCCGGCCTACACATGAAGCACAGGTCATGCCCTGAATAGACAATGTTTCACGAAAAACAGCAGATGAATTGGAGATGCTCATGCCCTACCTCGGCCAATACCCAGACTTTCTTACAGCATACAGATTGACATCATGGGAAGGTCAAGTCTCTGCGCATAAAAATTTGGCTTGACCTTCCCATCATGACAAGCTTTAAACTGAAAGCATCTTCACATGACTCATGGAGCATCTTAATGAAACTGTATATTGCCAATATGACTTGCGGCGGCTGTGCCCGCGGTGTAACAGCCACCATTCAGGATGTGGACCCGAATGCCAAAGTTGACATTGATCTGGACAGTAAAATCGTGACCGTTGACAGCAGTGCCAGCGTAGATCAGCTGGTGGCGGCGCTGAATGAAGATGGTTTCCCGCCAGAAGTACAATAATTTCCAGGCACTTTCAAAACCGCTACTGTCCCATTAGCGTTTAATAAAATCGCCTCCGTGACGCGAGCATCAGGGAGGCGGCATAAGACGAATGACCTATAACGGACAAGGGGACATGTGAATACCAGTACTTCCACTGACACCAAGATATTAACATAATTTTTCTTTTAATCGTTCATAGGGCGTTGAACCGTACCGGGTTTGTCGGAGACTTTTTATTTAAGTTAGGCCACCTGACCTAACGGGTTAATCTTATCATAGTACATTGCTTCAAAATCAAAAGGCGATACATAACCCAATGCACTATGTACACGCTCTTTATTGAACCAATCTACCCAGTTTAGTGTCGCAAGTTGTACATCTGCTAAACCTTGCTAATCTGCTTTTAAAATTCAATCACTTCTGTTTTGTATAAGCCATTCACCGTTTCAGCCAGAGCATTATCATATGAATCACCAGTTGTACCAACTGATGCTCGTAAATTTGCAGCTTCTAAACGATTGGTATAGCGAATAGAAAGATATTGAACACCTCTATCGGAATGATGAATCACATTCTTTGGCATACCTCGATCGTGCAATGCTTGCTCCAATGCACCAAGCACCATATCTGTATTCATCCGTGTCGATACTTTCCATCCAACAATTGCTCGTGAGAACACATCAATAATAAAGGCGGTATAGATCCAGCCTG
>NZ_VPBT01000031.1:0-28615 GCF_013418555.1 Acinetobacter sp. YH12134
CTCTTAATGATCTTCTCGATGCTTCGTCAGCATCAAGCTAGGTCGGCTATATTACTCTCTATTTTTAGAAAGTCAACATGCAATATTGATTTTATTTCTAAACTTACCACCTAAACCAGAACTCAACCATTTTAGTTAAATCCTTGTTTATCAACAAGTTTTTATCAACATCACCGCCGATGGATGTGCATTCTACAGGATTTCAGAGGGGTTGCAACACCTTTTTTAAAACTTCTGAAACGTGTGTTTATTTTATAATCCAAAAAAATTATAAATAATTGTTTTATTTATAAAAATTATTTTAATAAAAATATTCGTTATTTTATTTGGAAATATCAACCCAAGTTAAACTATTGAAATATATAATTTTAATAAAATATTAAGAATAAAAAGCAGAACTTCTGCCCTGCTTTTTGTCTACATTTCGAGCTAATTAGAATTTAAAGCTCATTCGCGCCCAATAATTACGGCCCACATTATTGAATTGCTCGTTGGCGGCTAAACCAATACCTGCATTCCCCATTTTATTGAGATGCTCGGTATACGTCTTATCCAGAACGTTGTCAATTCCCACAGAAAGATCAACCCCATCGGAAAGATGGTATGTGCCGTTTAAGGACAAGGTGCCGAAACCTGCGCTTTCTTTCAAGTCATAGCCCACAATATTGCCCTGGTTCTGGCTAATCCGGTTTTGACCATCTACGATTCGCCAATAGGCACCCAAGGTATAACGATCCTGGATATAACGTAAGTTTACACGACCTTCAAGCGGTGCAATCTGTGGTAACGGCGTATTGTCAGTGGTGTTTTCACCCCAGGCATACATTGCGCTAACATCTGCCTGAATCGCATCGCTAAATTGATATGCCAGCCCCGCTTCTGCACCCGCAATCGTGGCATCGACATTCTGGGTATGTGCTTCCAGCATACCCATACGGCCTGTTGGCAGATAATCGGTCAGTACAAAATCCTGAATCAACCCTGCATATGCAGACACCCAGGAGCTAAATGCACCATGCTCATGCTGATAACCAAAATCTAGCTGCAAAGTTTTTTCAGTATCAATATTTTTAAAGGTATTGGTATTGCCATTTCCTGAAACGGGACTAAACAGTTCCCAATAATCTGGCATCCGTTCTACATAACCAAGCCCAATATAGGTTTTAGCATCATGATGAGGATGCTGATTTTCCAAACGGATAAAGGCACTCGGTAAGGTTTCCTGACGTTGCTGTGTGCTTTGTACCGCATCTACTTCAACCTGATCGACACGAACACCGCCCACCAAACGATTCTGCTCACTCAGCTGATAACCCAACTCACCAAAAGCGCCAACAGACTGAAACTTCATATCTTTGATACGTGGTAAGGCATGATAGGCAATATTATTTTCTGTATCGGTCTTACGGATTGTGTGCTCATTATTTTGAGTATCAATACCCGTAATAAAATCTAGCTGATCCCACTCATGTGTCACTGCCAGACGTGCGTTTAAGGTTTTACGCGCCACGTTGGTAGCCGTTTCTTCTGGCATCATCATGGTCGGCTTAAACTGACGCAAACTATAGTTATCCATCACATGATCATTAAAGTTGTAGTTAACCTGCGCTTCAATTTTCTTGATCACATCAGTGACGTTCTGTTTTTCAACGCGTAAACCCAGACTTTCACGGGCAAATTTAGAACCATCCATCATCCGGCCAGCATACACCGCTTCACCATCGGCTTTCCCCCCAGTCAGTTCGACCCAGGTATCTGCATCCGGGGTCCAGCCCAGTGCTACATCAGCATTCCAACGTTCCCAGTCCGATGGCACGGTATTGCCCTCACCATCCTGATAGCTATTCGATACCGAACGGTTGCTATTTAGGCGAATATATTTCTGCTCGTCGCCTGCTGCAACCTCAATATTATGGTCCAGACGGCCAAATGAACCGGCCAGCACACTCAGTTGACCACGATAGTGCTGATCTTCATCAAACTGTTCCGGACGGCGCTCAAAAATCACCGTGGCAGCTGAACCGGTATTGGCATATTGCACGGTTTGTGGGCCTTTAATTACCGAAATCTGGTCATAACTTTCTGGTGAAATATAGGAGGTCGGTGAATCCATACGACTCGGACAGGCACCCAGGTTTTCTGTGCCATCGGTCAGAATTTTAATCCGCGAACCAAACATGCCCCGGAAAGTTACATCGCCATTGGTGCCGGCGCCACTGTTGACCGCGCTAAAACCGACAATACTTTGCAGATAATCTGCACCATCGGTGGCTGGAATCGGTTGAATTGGCTGTTTCGGATCGGCACGGACAATCAGGCCGTTGGCATCATTGCCCTGATGCGCAGTCATCACAATTGGTGCCAGACTTTGGACGGGTGTTGGTGTTTCTGCAAACACAACTGGTGAATAACAAGCAACACAAATCGCAGCCGCAAGAGGCTGTAAAAAGAATTTTGGCTGAGCCATTTTTCATTTCTCACTGGAATACATATAAAACACGGCTTAAGTCATTCAAGACCCAAGCAAAACAAACGCGGTTTTATGCAAACAGTGGCGGTGCCCTACCCTGAGGAATAAGAAATAGTCGTTGCAGTGCAAACCAGACATGCTGGAAAGCTTTTTCAAAAGCGATAAAACGCACTTGAATACGATCAAGCACTTCTTTCACACTGAGTTCTGGCGGTAAAACGAGATTGCCGTACACGGTACAGTACTGGCATTGATGATTGGCATCATGATGATTATGCCCGTCATCTGAAATGACTGGTTGATGCTGACTGTACAGATGTTCGGAATGGGCATGTCCATGCGCTGAATGATCAACCGGCAATAAAAGCGCACGCGTAATGGTTTCACAGACCGGTGCCACCTGATAGGCTTTCGGCAGCAAAGGCTGTAAAAAAACAGCAATCTGTAAAAATACTGCCATCAGTGAGAGCAGTAAACCACTACGAATCAACAAACATATATTCCTGCTTTTGACTGGCCCAAGTATAACAAAGCCCAATCGAAATTGGGCTGTTTTGTCCTGATCTTTTGGTCGCAGGGCTGTTTAGCGTTTAACCGCCACTTTCTGACGCTGACGCACCACTTTTTCGACTTTTTCACGGGCACGCTGGCGCTTTAATGGCGACAGATAATCGACAAAAAGCTTACCATTTAAGTGATCCATTTCATGTTGGATACAGACAGCGAGAAGTCCGTCCGCTTCTAACTCAAATGCTTGACCTTCAAGGTTAATTGCCTCAATTTTTACACGTGACGGACGCTCAACTTTGTCGTATATTTGAGGCACTGACAAGCAGCCTTCTTCATAAGGCTGGGTTTCTTCAGTCAATGGGGTAATTTTGGGGTTAATGAATACCATCGGTTGGTCTTTGTTTTCAGACAGATCCATAACAATCAGCTGAATATGACGGTCAACCTGCGTTGCAGCCAGCCCGATGCCGGGCGCTTCATACATGGTTTCAAACATATCTGCGGCGAGCTGACGAATTTCATCAGTAACTTCTTCGACGGGTTGTGCAATGGTACGAAGACGGGGATCGGGGAAACTTAAAATAGGTAATAAGGCCATATTACGTCCTCAGCTTTGCCATTGGTCAAATAACCGAATGAAGGAATGCTTCATCGAAAAAATGTATGTAAGATCGTTATTATAACGCAACTACATACATAATTTTAGGAATTATGATAATGAAAAAGGTTTTGAAGGGCACATCTTCTTTTCGTGCCTTGGGGTTAAAACAGCAGGCGCTGGCACTTGCTGTCTGTTTCAGTTTTGGGGTGGGCGCAGTCAGTACTGTACAGGCCGCACCGGCACGCAATATCAACCCACCGACCTTACAGGCCAATGCACCAAATGTGTATGTGGTGAAAAAAGGCGATACGCTGTGGGATATTTCCAAGAAGTTTCTGCAAAACCCGCTGCGCTGGCGTGAAATCTGGGCCAGCAACAAGCACGTGAAAAATCCGCACTGGATTTTCCCGGGAGATCGCCTGCTGATGTGTACCTATGATGGCCGCCCGATCATTGGTAAAGATGAAGGTGATGGCTGTGAAGGTATTATCCGTCGTTATACGGGTAACACCACCAGCCTGCAGCCGCAAATCCGGGTCGAGTCACTCAACAATACCATTCCGGTGATTCCACTGGAGTACATCCAGCACTGGCTGGAACGCACCAGCATTATTGCCCCTGAATCTTTGCAACAGACGCCTTATATTTTAGGCACGGCGGATCAGCGTGTATTGGCGGCTAAAGGCCAGAATGTCTATGCCCGCGGTCAGGGTCTGCAAGTTGGCCAGCGTTATGCCGTGTATCGTGAAGGCGAACCGTATATCTTCACCGATGCCAACGGTAAAAAATACAATGCCGGTCTGGAGCTGACTCAGGTTGCATCCGGTATTGCAGTACGCGGTGAAAATGACATTACTACCCTGGAACTGACCGACACTTACAATGCCGAAGTGCGTCGTGGTGATCGTGTGCTGCCAGAATATGACCCGATGTTACCGACCCTGTTCTATCCGACCAATGCCGAACATATTGCAGCGGATGGCCAGGTGGTACGTGTGATGGGGTCAATTGGGACCGCGGCTAAACACAGTGTGGTCACCATTGACCGTGGTCAGGCGCACGGCGTGCAATCCGGTCATGTATTTGCTGTAACTCAAAAAGGCGAAGTGGTCACCGATCCGAAAACCCGTGAACGGGTGCAGCTGCCAGGCGAGCGTATTGGCTATGCCATGGTCTTTAAAACCTTTGACCAGCTCAGCTATGCCTATATTCTGGACAGCGAACTACCAATTAAAGTCGGGGCCGGTATTCAGCCACCGATTATGGAAGATTAAGACTGAGGGATGAGCCATGCTGAATACGATATCACCCGGTCATCTCGCAACGATTCGCCTGTGGTATCTGGTTCAGCATTCACTCCCCAGCTTTTATAAATTAATCCGGCACTTCGGTTCGGCCGCTGCGGCCACCGAAGCCGGCAACCTGCAGCGCTGGGCAGAACTGGGACTGCATCAGAACCATCTGCAACGCGCACGGGATTTTCATCAAGCACAGGCACAAGCCGACTTCCAGCACTTGCTGCAGCGCGTCCAGCAACATACCGATTTTATTCTTATTCCCGAAGATGTCGGTTACCCCACCCAACTGCTGCCCTATACCGACAAGCCACCAATTTTATTTGGCCAAGGACAGGCACAACCTTTACTTCAGCCGCAAGTGGCAATTGTCGGCAGTCGCAAAGCCAGTCCGCATGGCCGGCAGGTGGCTTATGACTTTGCCTATTATTTAAGTGAAAAAGGCTTTTTTATTAACAGTGGCCTGGCGCAAGGCATTGATGAAGCAGCCCATCAGGGTGGCTTGAAACATCAACGTACCATTGCCGTGATGGGTACTGGTCTCGACCTCACCTACCCGGCCACACACCAGGGTCTGCGTGACCAGATTCTGCAACGGCATGGCACTATTATCAGTGAGTTCCTGCCACAGACCAAACCGCTACAGCAGCATTTTCCACGGCGTAACCGCATTGTCAGTGGACTTAGCCTGGGAGTGATTGTAGCCGAAGCCACGCTGGACAGCGGCTCGCTGATTACCGCCAAACTGGCGGCCGAGCAAGGTAAAACCGTGTTTGCCATTCCGGGACATATTTACAGTGAATTTCATCAGGGCTGCCATCAACTGATTCGGGAAGGCGCGATTCTGGTTGATCATCCGGAACAGGTCATTGAAGATCTGGCCTTGCCAACCCAATGGCTGAGCCAGCAGCAGGCGACCTTATCCGCTACAGCATCTGCAGCTGCCCACCCGACCTTACCCGAACATCTGTTGGCCCTATACAGCCAGCTGGACTGGGTCGGTAAAAATATGGACCAGCTGGCCAGCGAACTGCAACAGGAAACCGCCCATTTAACCGCGCAGTTAATGGAACTGGAGCTGCTCGGAATGGCAATGCAGCAATCGGGGCTATATCTGCGTTGTCGTCCATCACAATAAGGTTCACAATAGTACACCCCGCATAACCTCGAAAGGTGTACCACATGATTACAACCTCTGTTGCCGAAGCAGCCACTTGTCTACAGCAAGGACAGGTGCTGGCCTATCCTACAGAGGCAGTTTGGGGTCTCGGCTGTGACCCGTATAACCAAGATGCATTCATGCAGATTCTGCAACTAAAACAGCGTCCGATTGAAAAAGGCGTGATTTTATTGGCCGGTCATATTTCCCAGGTAGAACATTTGCTGCACAACCTGGCCGAACCACAGCGTCAACAGGTGATCGACTCCTGGCTCAATCCACCCGCAGAGCGTGCTACCACCTGGTTGTTGCCGGCAGGTGAGCATATTCCCAGCTGGATTAAAGGCCAGCATCCTAAAGTCGCGGTACGTGTAACCACGCATCCGCTCTGTGTCGCGCTATGTCATGCCTTTAGCGGCTTTATTGTATCGACCAGTGCCAATCCGGCCGGACAGGAACCGGCGCGCTCCCTGCAAGAGGCCAGCCAGTATTTTGGCAATCAGCTGAATTATTTAAATGGCGATTTGGGACTCAGCCAGTTACCTAGCCGTATTCTGGATGCTGAAACCGGTGCCGTGATTCGTGACTGAAGATCGGGCCAGAAATGAAAGAAATTTCAGGCAAAAAAAAGCTCAACCATATAGGGATGGTTGAGCATAAAAAAGGATGTGTATCAATCACATCCAGAGGGTATCGAAATCTCTGGACAAATCAGCAACAGTCGCTGATCTGCGATGGAGCGTATTATGGGCGAACAGTTTAAAAAAAACAAATATATTTTAGCTCTTAAAAAGCAGCTTAAACCTATGATTAATCAATCATTATTTGAAAAAAGTTCAAATTATCTTACTCTTTTTAAAGTGCTTTTTAAAGAAGCTAAAAGCTACTCTCCTCGACTAAAGTCTATTTGCCTTTATTCACGAGATCATTCAAGCAAAAAATTAAGTTTGTTTGTTCGTTTTTTAGACAATTATTTGGCTTTTAGCAGCACTGGCGCCACAGTTTTTTTCTGGGCCAGCACAATTCCGAACAGAATAATCGCCCCACCAATACTGTGATAAATGGTCCAGGCCTCTTTTAACCAGACAAAGGCAATTAAAGCGGTAAACACCGGCATCAGGTTCATAAAGATACTGGTGCGGTTCGGTCCCAGACGCTGAATCGCCATCATCCACACCAAAGGCGCAATTAATGAAGGGAAAATACTGGCGTAGATCACGCTGCCGGCATTCGCCATATTGATAGCATCAAGACCCAACCAGGCCACAAACGGCAGGTGATACAGCAGTGCAAACAGAATCTGCACATACAGGCTCAGCATTAACGGAATCTGCAGCTGCCATTTTTTCAGAAAAACCCCGTAAAAGGCATAGAAAAACACGGCAATAATCATCAGCAGATCGCCCCACTGACCACCGGCATGCAGCAAGCCCCAAGGATTGCCCTGCCCCATCACATAGATTAGCCCGGCAAAGGACAACAGGCTGCCAATAATGGCGTAGCGATTCGGAATATCGCGCAGAATCAGCATCGACACAAAAATGGTAAAAATCGGAATAAAGGCATTAATAATGCCCATATTGGTGGCGGTGGTGTAATGCGCAGCGGTATAGGCCAGTCCCTGATACAGCACCAGTCCAAAGGCACTCAGCACTGCCAGCTGTTTCAGATGCGGCACAATCAGGGCACGCTCACGAATCACCCGCGGCAAAATAAATGGGGTCAGAATCAGAAAGGCAAAAAACCAGCGATAAAAACTGATGCTCACCGGCGAGATAAAGTCGGTCACATAGCGGGTCACGACAATATTCAGTGACCAGATCAGTACCGCGCTGACCGGTAAAAGAATGGCCCAAGACAGCATTTTTTCTTGCTGTGTCATATTCTGTTCCTTGTTGAGTCGATCGGCCTGAAGCAGACGCTGCTTCCTGCGCTGAATGAATGCCTTTTCACTTTATTTTTAAACTTTCCTTGTGCCCTCATTCTAGTCCAATTTAACTGCTTTGGGGCAGTTCGCGATGGTGAAATCTTGTGCTGCGTTCAAATTGCTCCATCACTCCACTTTGCTGGGATTCCGCACCTGCTTAAAATATGCCGCATTGACACAGCGCTATACAAAAATCTGCCAAAAGCCGCAGCAATAGGTCTTGCGGGATTGGGCAAAGCCCGTTACAACAGAGAACGACAATAAATCACTTTAGGATAAACACATGGCATCTGTATATGACATTCCGGTCGTGACCATTCAGCGTGAAGAAACCACACTGAACCAGTATCAAGGCAAGGTGCTGCTGATTGTAAACGTGGCTTCTAAATGCGGTCTGACGCCGCAATATGAAGGTCTGCAAAAGCTTTATCAGCAGAAAAAAGAACAAGGTCTGGAAATTCTCGGTTTCCCGGCCAATGACTTTCTGGCGCAGGAACCCGGCAGCAATGAAGAAATCCAGCAGTTCTGTTCGCTGAATTATCAGGTAGATTTCCCGTTATTCGCCAAAATTTCAGTGGTGGGTGAAGATAAACATCCGCTATATGCTCGTCTGACCCAGGCCATTCCAGAACGGATTGGTGAAGGCCCGTGGTGGAAAGATCTGGTGGATTATGGTCTGACCCCAAATGAACCACCTGAAGTGCTGTGGAACTTCGAGAAATTCCTGATCAATAAAGAAGGCGAAGTGGTGGCACGTTTTGCCCCAGATATTCAGGCCGATGACCCACGTATTGTCGATGCGATTAATGCCGAACTGGCGCGTTAATTGTTTACAGTAACAAAGAGGGTCGCGGCCCTCTTTTTTTATAGATCTAGACATCCATAAGCCACGCTCATCACACCGCCTGTTTGCCCTGGAAAATTGTTATTGCTTTGCAACAATCTGTTTTTTATTTAATTAAAGCCCCTATATTAAACTGCAAGATAAAAAATTGTGATTGATCTTGCCATGAAACGCGCCTTTTCCCATTTTCTCCTGCCCTTTGGCCTGCTGACTTCAGCTCTACTGCTGGTCGGTTGTGACCAGCCCAGCGCTCCGGTTTCGGAAGCCGATCCGGATACCGAAATCACCTCCCAGCAGCAAAGCCCTGCACCACAAGCCGATTTAAAAAGTGGCAATATGTTTTATATTGTGCGCGATGTGGCTGATATGCAGCTGAAAGCCGGTGAGTATGTCGAGCAGTTGCGACAGACCCAGACCGAGCTGCAACAGGCCGTCAACAGTCAGGATCATCAACAGCTACAAAGCGCAGCCAGCAAATTGCAACAGCAATTACAGGGCTTTAATAGCGCCTTAAACAGTTTGAATTTAAAAAGTCAGGAAATTGACAATATTCGCCAGAACATTCTGCAAGCCAATGAACAGGTTCTGGCTTCGCCATTTTTAAATGGCCAGATTGACCTCAGCAAAGTGGATTTTGCCAAAATTCAGCAGCAGATGGGCACGGTACAGTCTGAAATGGTGAAACTGGCCAGCATCCTGTTACAGTCAGAGAATTCTGAAAATACTGAAAGCGCAAACACTGACACTGAAAATCAGGCAGCAACTGAATCCTGATTTTCAGGCTCACTGCCCATCTGGGTGGTGAGTCTGCTTAATTGAGATAGCTTTTTGAGCTAATCCTGATGGTTAAAATTTAAAAAAATAATGCGTTCATTTAAAAATAAGAGGTCTGCCATGCAGCATCCACTGATTTATTCTGTTGTACCGGTGACATTCCGTTTAGATCTGAAAGATCCGTTTATCTTCTGTGCCCATCATCTGGATCATTTTCCGGCTGGCAATGCCCAACTGGGTCCGCAAACGTCACCACAAAATAAAGAATACAATATGTATTATGGCGATGTGGTGCCCGGTTTCCCTGAGCATCCACATACCGGTTTTGAAACCATTACCTTAGTGGAACAAGGCGTGGTCGATCATTTTGATTCACTCGGCAATGCCGGTCGCTATGCCGCTGGAGATGTGCAATGGCTAACCACCGGCAATGGCGTCGAACACTGCGAGATGTTTCCACTCGTGCATGAAGATCAAGCCAACCCGATAGAGCTGTTCCAGATCTGGTTTAATTCATCACCTGAGCAGAAACAGCAGCCAGCTGATTATAAAATGTTATGGCGCGAGCAGATTCCGCATGTAATTGAAGCCAATGCGGCAGGCCAGAAAGCTGATATCCGGGTGATTTCCGGTCAATTTAAAGAAACCGATGCCCTGCCACGTCCACCTCATTCATGGGCAGCGCCGGCTGAAAACAAGGTGAATATTTACCTGATTACCCTAGCGCCCGAAGCTGAAGTCACTATTCCAGCCACCAGCGCCAGCTCGACCCGCTTCTGTTATTTCTATCAGGGTAAGAGTTTAGAGCTTGAAGGTCAGCAGATGGACGTGAAATATTTGGCCGAATTGAAATCGGATGCCGAGATTCATTTAAAAGGTGGACTACTCGAATCCCGGATTCTATGGCTTGAAGGTGAACCAATTGGTGCACCGGTAGCCATGCGCGGGCCTTTTGTACTAAATAGTGAAGATGAACTGAACGCTGCCTTTAAACGTTACCGCGACACCCATTTCGGTGAATGGCCATGGCCGAGTCCAGCACCGGTGTTTGAACGTAAACAGCCGCGTTTTGCGACTTATCAGGGTGGTGAGCATAAGGAATATCTTGAACAGCTCTAAATTCTATTTTTATGAGAACAGCTTGGCATGTTTCAGGCTATTTTTATGAAAAATTAAACAATGAAATTATCAGGGTTTGGAAAAATGGATATAGAGCTGGGTTAAGTAAAGATGAATGAAAGTCTTTAGATCAAAAGCAAGTGTTTGCGATTTACACCTTGCAGCAACCGCAAACACAGATGTGGAAATTATTATTTAGGAAGTTGAATAGAAGGCTTAGAACATTTGCCGCCTACTGCCAAACTGTATTTTTCAATCGCCTGCTGACCTTCAGTCTCATCAACCAATTTTACGTTTGCACCACCAACAAATACACCTGGTTTAATGTATTGTTGAACATAATAGTTTTTCCCACTTTGTGTAGTTACGTTCAGGTGATTAGGAGAAAACTCTGATTCTGTAGACACAATATGTGTTTTACCACCTTCTACCTCTGTATAAAAATAAACACCACGTGCAGTTTCACCCAAGCACTCACCATTAACCCAAATATCTTTCTTGAGTCCTGCACCTACAACGCTATTCGAGCGGTACACATAGATTCCTGCTTGACCTGCTTGTGGCGCTTGAATCTTTTTTTGTTGCTGCACTGCTTGTGGATCTGCTTTCGGAACCGAAGCACAACCAACAAAACCTAATGATAATAATAGCGGTAAAATAATTTTATTTGACACCCCAAATTCCCCTTATTTATTTTTTAAGAGCATGAGATATAACAAATATATAAGTTATTTACCAATATATTCCATTAAATAGTATTCATAAAAAAACCACCCTTTCGGGTGGTTTCTTCAATCTTAAACCAGCAATTACATTGCGCGGTTTTTGATTTTGCGGATCGTTTCCAACTGTGCAGCAGTTTCTGCCAAAGCAGCCAAAGCAGCAGCAGCGTCCAAATCGCTCTTTTGATTCGCCAGCAATTGTTCAGCGTGTTTACGCGCTTCAATAATTGCCGCTTCATCCAAGTTTTCTGCACGGACTGCAGTATCTGCAAGAACCGTAACAACGTGCGGTTGAACTTCTAGAACACCACCAGATACATAGATTAATTCTTCTGTACCATTTTCCAAAATAACGCGGATCGCGCCAGGTTGGAGCAAAGTTACCAGCGGAGCGTGGCCAGGCATAATACCCAACTCACCGCCAGCACCTTTTGCAATTAGCATAGTTACAGTGCCAGAGTACAAAGACTCCTGAACACTTACAACGTCACATTGCATAGTCGCCATGAGAACCTCCTAAATTAGGTAGCTAATTAAAGTTTCTCGGCTTTAGCAATCACTTCGTCAATACCACCAACCATATAGAACGCTTGTTCTGGGATGTGATCGTATTCACCAGCTAGAAGACCTTTAAAGCCACGAATCGTTTCTTTAAGCGGTACAAGTTTACCAGGCGCGCCAGTAAATACTTCAGCTACGTGGAACGGTTGAGAGAAGAAACGCTGGATCTTACGTGCACGGTATACAGTAAGTTTGTCTTCTTCTGACAATTCGTCCATACCAAGAATTGCGATAATGTCTTTCAGTTCTTTATAACGTTGAAGAACGTTTTGAACTGCACGAGCAATTTCGTAATGCTCAGTACCAACTACCAGTGGATCTAACTGACGTGAAGTTGAGTCAAGTGGATCGATCGCAGGGTAAATACCTTGAGAAGCGATGTCACGGCTCAATACAACAGTTGCGTCCAAGTGAGCGAACGTTGTAGCAGGCGATGGATCTGTTAAGTCATCGGCAGGTACGTATACCGCTTGGATAGACGTAATCGAACCAGACTTAGTTGATGTAATACGTTCTTGAAGAACACCCATCTCTTCTGCAAGTGTAGGCTGATAACCTACTGCAGATGGCATACGGCCTAGAAGTGCTGATACTTCAGTACCTGCTAGTGTATAACGGTAGATGTTGTCAACGAACAATAATACGTCACGGCCTTTACCGTTTTCGTCTTTTTGATCACGGAAGTACTCAGCCATAGTCAGACCAGTCAACGCTACGCGTAAACGGTTACCAGGTGGCTCGTTCATCTGACCGTAGACCATTGCTACTTTGTCTAGAACGTTAGAGTCTTTCATCTCGTGATAGAAGTCGTTACCTTCACGAGTACGCTCACCAACACCAGCGAATACAGATAAACCTGAGTGCGCTTTAGCGATGTTGTTGATCAACTCCATCATGTTTACAGTTTTACCAACACCGGCACCACCGAACAGACCAACTTTACCACCTTTCGCGAACGGGCAAAGTAAGTCAATGACTTTAATACCAGTTTCTAGAAGGTCAGTAGAAGCCGCTTGTTCTGCATAAGAAGGCGCTTGACGGTGAATTGGTAAACGCTCTTCAGTTGCAACTGGACCAGCTTCGTCGATAGGGCGACCAAGAACGTCCATGATACGACCAAGTGTCGCTGTACCTACTGGTACAGAGATCGGCGCGTTAGTGTTAGTTACGTTCAAACCACGTTTAAGACCTTCAGTAGATCCCATCGCAATTGTACGTACAACGCCGTCACCAAGTTGTTGCTGAACTTCTAAAGTAGTTTCAGTGCCATCAACGTGAAGAGCGTCATAGATCTTAGGAACGCTGTTGCGTTCAAACTCGACGTCGATAACCGCGCCGATGATCTGAATGATACGACCGCTACTCATTGCTGTCTCCTCAATTCAAAATAATGTTAAACGGCAGCGGCACCACCAACGATCTCAGAAATTTCCTGAGTAATCGCGGCTTGACGCAGCTTGTTATAAATAAGTTGTAGGTTCTTGATAAGCTCACCTGCGTTATCTGTCGCAGCTTTCATTGCGACCATACGTGCAGATTGCTCACAAGCGATGTTTTCAATCACACCTTGATACACCACAGACTCAATATAACGAACCAATAAACCATTCAGCAGTTCTTCTGCTTCTGGTTCATAGATATAGTCCCAACCGTATTGACGGTTCAGGGTCTTGTCTTCTTCAGCAGCTGCTAAAGGAACAAGCTGTTCGATTTTTTGATTTTGAGTCATGGCATTGACAAAGCCGTTGGACACCAGATAAATACGATCTAACTCGCCTTTATCATAAGCGTCTAACATCACCTGTACAGAACCAGATAACTGTTCAAGACTTGGTGTATCACCTACGTTTGTAGTTGCACCTAGTACTTTACCGCCGTAGTTTTTAAAAAACGAAACCGCTTTTTGACCAATTAAAGCAAATTGAACTTCAATTGACTGCTCTTGTTGCTGTTGTACGTGTTTGACCACTTTTTTGAACAAGTTAATGTTCAAACCGCCTGCCAAACCACGATCTGAAGAAACAATGATATAGCCAACGCGCTTCACAGGACGCTCAACCATATAACGGTGTTTATATTCAGGATTCGCTTGTACCAAATGAGCAATTACACGGTGCATATTTTCGGCATACGGACGGCCTTGAGCCATGCGCTCTTGCGCACGACGCATCTTAGAAGCAGCTACCATTTGCATCGCTCGAGTAATCTTCTGCGTGCTCTTGATACTAGCTACTTTGGCGCGAATTTCTTTTAAGTTTGCCATACGCTTAACCTAGTATTCGAAGGCCCTTTCGAGCCCTCGAAGGTTGATCCGTGAACCAAACCAACACTAATTAGCAAAGTGCTAAATTAGTAAGTTTGAGTCGCTTTAAAGCTTTCAATACCTGCTTTGATTGCAGCTTCGATGTCTTTGTTGTAATCACCAGTTTCATCGATTTGTTGCATTAACGCAGCGTGCTCTGAACGGAAGTAAGAAATTAACGCAGCATCAAAGTCTACGATTTTCTTCACTTCAACGTCAGCCATGTAGCCTTCGTTAGATGCATAAACTGAAACAGCCTGGTCAGCAATTGAGTAAGGCGCATATTGTTTCTGCTTCATTAACTCAGTTACGCGTTGACCATGTTCAAGTTGCTTACGAGTTGCTTCGTCAAGGTCAGAAGCGAACTGAGCAAACGCTGCCAATTCACGGTATTGCGCCAAAGCGGTACGGATACCACCAGACAATTTTTTGATGATCTTCGTTTGAGCCGAACCACCAACACGCGATACAGAAATACCGGCGTTCACCGCAGGACGAATACCCGCGTTGAATAATGATGTTTCAAGGAAGATCTGACCATCAGTAATCGAAATTACGTTAGTCGGTACGAATGCAGATACGTCACCTGCTTGAGTTTCAATAATCGGCAATGCAGTTAATGAACCAGTTTGGCCTTTAACTTCACCGTTAGTGAATTTCTCAACATAGTCAGCAGATACGCGAGAAGCACGTTCAAGTAGACGTGAATGTAGATAGAATACGTCACCTGGGTAAGCTTCACGACCTGGTGGACGACGAAGAAGCAATGAAATTTGACGGTAAGCAACAGCTTGCTTAGACAAATCATCATAAATAATTAACGCGTCTTCACCACGATCACGGAAGTATTCGCCCATTGTACAGCCAGCATAAGGCGCCAGATACAGCATTGCTGCTGGATCAGCTGCAGCTGCTGCTACAACAGTGGTATACGCCATAGCGCCAGTTTCTTCCAGCTTGCGTACTACGTTCGCGATAGTCGATTGTTTTTGACCAATTGCTACGTATACACACTTAATGCCAGAGTTTTTCTGAGCGATGATCGCATCGATCGCCATAGCTGTTTTACCAGTCTGACGGTCACCAATGATCAACTCACGCTGACCACGGCCAACTGGGATCATTGTATCTACTGATTTATAACCAGTTTGTACAGGTTGATCCACTGATTGACGCCAAATTACGCCTGGTGCTACTTTTTCTACAGCATCAGTTAATTTCGCATCAATTGGGCCTTTACCATCAATTGGGTTACCCAAAGCATCTACGACACGGCCTAAAAGTTCTGGACCAACCGGAACTTCTAATACACGACCTGTACAACGAGCTTTTTGACCTTCTTGAAGGCCTAAGTAGTTACCTAAAACAACGACGCCCACTGAATCCTGTTCTAGGTTCAGTGCCATACCGTATAAGCCGCCGTCGAATTCGATCATTTCACCGTACATTGCATCAGCAAGACCGTGAATGCGCACAATACCGTCGGATACCATAACAATGGTACCTTCGTTTTTAGCGGTCGCGCTGGTGTCCAGATCGCCGATACGCTGTTTAATGAGCGCACTGATCTCGGATGGATTCAGTTGTTGCATTGCGCTATACCTCAATCTTTTTAAAGTTCAGTCTTCTTATATGCAATTACGCAAGAAGACGAGTCCGCATTTTTTCAAGCTTGTTAAGCGCAGAATCATCTATCACTTGGTCGCCTGCACGAATAACAACACCCGCGATTAACGCCGGGTTGACTTCTACTACAATAGAAACCGTGCTGTTGAAACGCTTTTCCAGCGCCGCTTTCAACACTTGTTCCTGGTCAGCAGACAATGGGAAAGCCGATTCAATTACGACGTCCACATTGTTGTTATTCTGTGATTTGAGCTGTTCATATTCTGCTTGAATTTCAGGCATTAAAGACAAACGATCATTTTCAGCAAGCAAAGTCAAAAAGTTTGACAATGCTGCAGTCTGGTCTTCACCTAAAACTTTTGCAAAAACACTCACCTGCTCTGCAGGAGTAAGCTCAGGGCGATTTAAGTAAGCTGAAAATGCTTCGTCTTGTACCGCAGCACTGAGCAATGCTAGTGCTTGTGACCAACTGTCAGTTGCACTTTGCTCAGAGGCATAAGCATATGCTGCTTTCGCATATGGGCGTGCCAACGTCAAGAGTTCAGCCATATTTCGCCTCGCTTAAAGTTTAGCAGCCAGCTGGTTCAGCATGGCATTGTGAGCTTCTGCGTCAACTTGCTGGCTAAGAATTTTCTCAGCACCGGCAACTGCCAAAGCAGCGACTTGTTGACGTAATTCTTCGCGAGCAGCATTGATTTCAGTATCAACAGCTTCTTTCGCCTGTTGACGGATACGCTCACCTTCAGCAGATGCTTGAGTACGCGCTTCTTCGACCAATTGTGCTGCACGACGGTTCGCTTGTTCGATCAATTGAGCCGCTTGTGCTTTCGCTGCGTCTAGCTCTGCCTTAACTTGTGCTTGCGCATCAGCAAGGTCAGCTTTTGCTTTTTCAGCAGCATTTAAGCCATCAGCGATGCGACGCTGACGCTCACTAATCGCATTGATTAGTGGTGGCCATACAAACTTCATGCAGAATGCGACGAAAATCGCAAATGCAATCGCTTGGCCAATCAATGTGAGGTTGATATTCATTGCTATTCCTCAAATAGTGGATTTTTGGGAATTAAGCTGATTAACCTACAAATGGATTAGCGAAGATGAAGAACAAGCCAATACCAACACCGATCATAGGCACAGCATCAAGAAGACCCGCGATTAAGAACATACGAGTTTGAAGTTGTGGAGCCAATTCTGGCTGACGTGCAACAGCTTCAAGGAAGCGACCGCCCAAAAGACCAAAACCAATCGCAGTACCTAAAGCACCGAAAGCGATCAAGATAGCAGATGCAATTGCAACTAGACCTAAAGTGAGTTCCATGAAAAATTCCTCAGAGGTTAGGTTTTATACCAAATTAAATTAAAAAATTGTGCCCAACCATCCGGTGACAGTCAGGCAATACCATTAATGCTTTTCGCTTGCCATGCTCAAGTATACGATAGTCAGCATCATGAAAATGAATGCTTGTAGCGTAATAACAAGAATGTGGAAGATCGCCCAAGGCACAGACAACGCCCACTGGATCCAGAACGGTAATAATGCGATCAGGATGAAGATTAACTCACCTGCATACATGTTACCGAAAAGTCGGAGAGCCAATGAAACTGGACGTGCAAGGAAAGTTACCAATTCCAGAATCAAGTTCACTGGAATAAGCAACGCTTTTGCAACTGGGTTACTTGGGTTAAATGGGTTAAGTGCCAACTCGCCAACGAAACCGCCAACACCCTTTTCACGGATGCTGTAGAACAAGATCAGGACAAATACAGATAAAGACATACCAAGGGTAATGTTAGGATCTGTAGATGGAACAATCTTGAAGTAAACGTGGTGAGGGTCCATACCAAACACGTTAGCACCGATCAGTTGAGCTGTATAAGGAATCCAGTCAACAGGAATCAGGTCCATCAAGTTCATGAGGAAAATCCACACGAAGATGGTTAAAGCTAACGGCGCAATTAAGCGAGATTTGCCATGGAATGTGTCGCGGACACTTGAGTCAACAAACTCAATAATCATTTCAATTGCAGACTGGAACTTGGTTGGAACACCAGAGTTTGCAGCTTTCGCTACCACCCAGAACAGCAAACAGAAAATGATACCAAGGCCAATTGACCAACCCATTGAATCCAAGTGAATAGCAGTGAACCCCATCTGTTGAGCTTCTTCAGCAGACTCGGCCAATTTCCATGTACCGTCCGGCATTTTACCGTACGTCATGTTGGTCAAGTGGTGCTTGATGTACTCGGTCGAAGTAAGGGCATGTTCTTCAGCAGCCATAAATCACACCTGGTCAATGTCAAAAACAAAAGAGGGAACGAATATCGCGTGCTGCTTGATATCTCGCTCATCTCCTAAAAACTTTTCAATTTTTGCTGCGCCTATACTCGTTTTTGTAGACGTGACACCCAAAACGGAGCAACCCACGACATGGCCTGAACGAGAATAAAACCACAAAACAATGCAACCGGAGACAACGGCTCGACATTGCTTAAAATTAAAATGAATCCTACGATCACAATCGCAAACTTACCGAGCATGCCCCTATACATGTTCGACAGAACTTGTTTAGATGCTCTCGCGCCTGCTGCGCGGAACGACTGCCAGGAAAAATAACAACTTGCAACCCAACATACCAATGCACCAAGTGCGGCACTCAAGGCGGCTGTAGCATCTTTGAATATCCAGGCAATCAATGCAGCAACAGGTATCATGAATGCTTGCAAGAAGACCAAAGCTTTCGCTAATCGTCGGTCAATCAAGCGACTAGTTCGGCTCATTTACTTTCCACTCACAGCATAAATGCTTGACAAGTTTAACTGATGATCGTTTTTTATCGCAGGCATTATAGAGTTACACCCCTGAACATGCAATCTTTTCCCGATCTTAGTCGTATTTTTTTGCACAACTGTAACCGTATTGTCATAATTCAAATTTGCCGCCAAAACGCGCTATTTTTGCGCATTTATTACACATTTTTGCGTTTGGGTAGCCAATTTCTGCCAGGCCCGCACAAAGTCCCCTGCCCCACTCATACTTTCGTCGACCATTTGAAACACAATCGGATTCAGGCGCTGATACTGGCTCTTGCTGGCATGACCTTCGGCCAGTAAACACATTTTCGTGTTTGGACGATGATCATTCATATATTTAATTTGCGCCACCGTCGGAGCGACATGCGGATCATGGGTCAGTGCGCCGGCAAACTTCAGGTTCAGCGGACGTTCCAGATATTGATAGGCATCATGATAAGACCAGTAGGCTTTGGCCGAGGCTTTGCTTTTAAACTTGTCTGCGGTCAGGAGCAACTCTTGGGCAAAGGCACGGGCATTGGCCCAGTACTGTTCACGCTGCTCAGGCACCTGCTGGGAACGCAAGGCCGCAATAAAAAAGCCAATACGAATGGCATTGTTCGGATCAAGCCAGACATGCGAGTCGACCGTATCTTTTAATGCTGCACCACGAGGGCTACGCTGTGGTAGCGTTTGCAAAATGCCAGAATCTAGCAATGAAATAGCTTTGCTCTGATTGCTGAACAGTTTTTCTAGAGGCGCTTCATGCGCTTTGCCCAGCCAGATCACCAGACCTGCATCCTGAATGGTCTTGCGATGTGCAGGAGTCAAACTGACATCATGTCCGGTCTGGTCGGCCAATAATAAGGTCGGGGTTTCTATGCCTTGTGTAATTTCCTTGGCAATCAGATAAATCGGCTGTGTCGAAATAACAAGACTTTGAGACCAACTCAAGGTACTGAACAAAGCCAGAGCACAGAAGGCGAAAAAACGGGACATGAGCGCAAAATCATAAAACAGGATAGATGTTATATTATAACAAAATAACAAAAATACCTATGTATAATCGAATCTGACTATACTTCATGTTAAAATTTAATGTCCGATTTTCCTCCTACATTTCCTTGGGGTAGCTATGAGCTTATGTTCTCATGAACATCATGATGCATTACATGGCGTGCACGACCATCAAAATATTGAGCAGCGTCTTGCTGAAGCCGAAAGTCTCTGTGCCGCCACAGGTGCTCGCCTGACCCCACTTCGTCGTGAAGTGCTGGAACTGATTTTAAATGCCTCGGGCCCGATGGGGGCATACGACCTGCTGGCCAAAATTAAAAGTGAGTCAGATCGTCCGGCGGCACCACCAACCGTGTACCGCACCCTCGACTTTTTATTAGAAAAAGGGCTGATTCACCGTTTAACTTCTATTAATGCCTATATTCCCTGCTGCCATCCGCGCGAAGGCCATCAGGCGGCGTTTTTAATTTGCACCGAATGCAAAGTGGTCAAAGAAGCTTCTGCGCAGGGTTTACTGCAGCAACTGGCAGAGCTGTCGGCTTCGGACCACTTCACCGCCCATCATAGTATTATCGAGATTTCTGGTTTATGTCAGCACTGCGCCAGCAAACGCTAAGTCCTGCGCCGCTGATTCGCCTTGAACAGATTCAAGTCCGGATTGATGAGCGTGATATTTTAAAACAGGTCGATTTCTCTTTGCATGAGAAAGAAATTGTCACGCTCATTGGTCCGAATGGTGCCGGCAAATCGACGCTGATTAAAGTCATGCTCGGTATTGTCAAACCCACGGCTGGCAAAGTACTGGCCGATAAAAAACTAAAATTCTCCTATGTGCCGCAGAAATTCAATCCTTCACACAGCTTGCCGTTAAGGGTCAAGGATCTGCTGGCTTTAGAAAAATGTAGCAGCACGTTAAAAGCAGAAATTATCCGCGATACCGGTATTGCCAAGCTGGAAAATTCCAAAGTGCAGCAATTGTCAGGTGGTGAACGGCAGCGGGTATTACTGGCCCGCGCCTTATTGCGCCAACCCGATGTGCTGGTGCTGGATGAACCAATGCAGGGGCTGGATATCCAGTCGGAAGCCGAGCTGTATGACTATGTGCGTAGCCTACCAGAAAAATATGGCTGTGCCGTGCTGATGGTCTCACATGATCTGCAATGGGTCATGCAAGGCACGCATCGGGTGGTATGTTTAAATAAACACATTTGCTGTAGCGGCTTGCCCGAAAGCGTGCAGCAGCATCCGGAATATCAGGCCATTTTTGGTACCAACCGGGTGTTCTATCAGCATCATCATGATCATTGTGCGCATGGCGACCATGCCGAGCCGTGTCAGCATGATTCCCGTCCCCATATTCACCCTGAACCGGAAGTCTAAACCATGATGGATTGGTTATCGTTATTACTTCCGGCCTGGATCATGGGCACCTTACTGGTGTTTCTGACTGCACCGCTCGGCTGTCTGATGCTGTGGCGCCGGATGTCTTTTTTTGCCGATACCATGGCACATGGCACCTTATTAGGCGTGGCCATTGCCGGCGCCTTGAGCTTACCGCTGTGGATGGGCGTTACATTTTTAGCCTTATTACTGGTTGGTATTCTTTGGATTCTGCATGATCCGCGCTTACCGAATGATGCCCTGCTGGCCTTATGCTCTGCGACCCTGCTCTGCTCCGGTCTGCTGTTTATTCAGCATATTCCAAGCCTGCGTCCGGAACTGCTCAGCTACCTGTTTGGTGATCTGCTCACGATCTCCTGGGCTGATTTACCCATCTTTGCGCTGGTGATTGTCGGTGCACTGCTGGTTCTATATAAGTATTGGCAAGCCCAGATTCAGATTGCCATTGATCCGGATATTGCTGCCAGTGAAGGTATTCATGCCCAGTGGCAACGTCTGATTTTTATGTTGCTGCTGGCCCTGTTTACGGTTCTGGCATTACGCGCGGTCGGCTCGCTATTGATGGGTGCGCTGCTGGTGATTCCGGCGCTCACGGCACGACTGCTGGCGTATTCTCCGAAACAGATGGTGATTTGGGCTTTTGTGATTGCACAAATTGGGGTAACGGTTGGTTTATGGTCCAGCGCCGGCTTAAATACCTCGACCGGTCTGACTATTGTGCTGACCATGGCGGTGATTTTTGCCCTGATCTTTACCATGCAGAAATTTAAAAAACTGGCCTAAACAATCAACCGAAAGGTTCCATCTAGCCCTCTCCTCTTTATCATTGAGAGGGGAAAATCAACATCTATTACTGATGCACCAGACTTAATAAAAATGCAGCACCAGCAAACAGACCGGCAAACGTCCGGTTCATGACTTTCTGCTGACGCGGTGACTTTAACAATCTTAAAACCTTAGCTGCCAGGCCGGTATAGCCCGCCATCACAATCAGATCAATCGTAATCATGGTTGCTGCCATAATCAGATATTGAATCCACTGCGGTTTGGATAAATCCAGAAATTGTGGCAAGACAGCCAGCAAAAATACAATCGCTTTCGGATTGCTCATATTCACCAGAAAACCGTTCAGCAGCAGTCGTCCAGCTGATTTCTGTGGTAAATCCTGCCGGATTTCAATCGAGTGTACCGGCGCTTTCCATTGCAGATAGGCCAGATACAGCAGATACGCTACCCCGAACCATTTCACTGCCAGAAAAGCCCAAGGCGTGGTCGCAAATAGCACGCCCGCGCCGGCCGCCACAATCGCAATCTGTACCAGCAGCGCCAGTTGCAGCCCGATGGCATTCCAGTAACCATGACGAAAACCGTAATTCAGCCCACTCGACATCGAGGCAATCGCACCTGCGCCCGGCGACACACTAATCACCCAACAGGCCAGCATATAGGCCAGCCAAATCTGATAAGACATGGTAATTCACCACAAAAATGACAGATTATTATATGACGATTCATCTTTTAAGTGCGCAGTAAAGAGGCAATAAAAATCTGATCCAGAGACTGTTAAGCTGCTACCGGTTCAGGCACAATAGTTTTAGTGATTGATTATTAAAAACTTAGGAGCCATGAATGACAGCTCAATCTGTAATCTTGCCATTACCTTCAGATCATGCCCGTTTTATTGTTTTACGTTTAAAAGATTTAACTCTTGAGCAATTAAAAGAAAAATTAGCTGATCTTTTTAATACCCGTGATCGCCTGATTACCCAGCATCCTCATGCACAAATTAAAACTGCCGTGGCCTTTGGACCTGAACTTTGGGCACAACTGTACTCCCAAACTCCAGCTGGCTTTAAGCAGTTACAACCGATTGAAGGCGCATTCCAGATGCCTGTCGTACCGGCAGATGTACTCATTCATATTGCCAGTGCCCGTGCGGATATCTGTTTTGCCCTGAGCCAGTCTTTCTTTGAGGGTATTCAGGATCAGGTTGATGTTCTGGATGAGCGGGTCTGCTTCCGCTATTTTGATGGCCGCGACATGACCGGCTTTATTGATGGCACAGAAAACCCGCAATTCCCGGATGACCGTGCTGAAGTCGCTTTACTGGGCGAAGATGCCGGCATTTTTGAAGATGGTTCCTTTGTCTTTGCCCAGCGTTATGCACATGATTTAGATAAATGGAAACGTCTGAAAGTCGATGCACAAGAACAAGTGATGGGTCGCACCAAACTTGAGTCGATTGAGCTAGATGATGAGGTGAAACCTGACAATGCCCACGTCGCCCGTACCGTAGTTGAAGATGATGAAGGTGAAGAAATGGAAATTCTGCGTCATTCCCTACCGTATGGGGATGGGCAAGGTGACCAAGGCTTATTCTTTATTGCCTATACCAAGGATTTAACCATTCTGGATGCGATGCTTGAGCGTATGTTTGGCACCTCGGGGGATGGTATTCATGACCGTTTACTGCATTTTGTGACCGCTTTAGATGGTGCTTACTACTTCGCTCCAAGTGAAGAGTTGCTGGAAACAGTGCTGGAAGGATAATTTATAAAGCCGACGAGAGTCGGCTTTTTTAGTAATAATTTAAAGTTATCAGCTAGCGTTTAATTTCTCAGAGTGATATTTAAATTAAATATTAATTTCAAAAACAGGTTGCGTTAATTTTATTTAAATTAAATCTAGTTTCATCGAGATCTTTAACTTCTTTATTAATTGGCGTATATGTTGCCCCCCAAAATTCATTACCTTTTGAGATAAACGTAAAACTGGCTACCTCTCTATTATCCTCTAATTCTTTATAGGTTGTTTCCAATGCTTTTGACTCATCATCATAAATAACAGTTTTTACTTCCTTTAACTTATGAAAGGAAGTAAAAGGTCTATGGATTATTCTAGAGTTGTATCTATCAAAAGCAATTTCTATCTTCGATGTATCATCCTTTAGACAATAGTATACTTCAGATATAAGTGTTTCACTTGTTTTTGCACAAGATATCATTGAAAATAAATAAATTATTATAAATATAAGCTTTTTAACCACTTAATTTTCTCCTAGCTAATACTTCTGCTCTTTCCTGTGTGTAGCCATATCTCTTAGGTGGTTTAAATTTTTGATTCTTGGAAAGTTCAATAAATCTTGCATAACCTTTTCTTGCTTCACTTAATGATTTTGTACATCCAATTTTCTTGTATTCAGGGTCATGCCACAACCCCCAACCAAATACCTCACCAACCATATCATCAACTATACTATTCTCTAATTTAAAATGGCTTTGTTGCATAAATATGTAAGCATCTGATTTAAATAAATTTAATTTTGGATCAAAAAATAATCAAAACCTTTAAAATCATATAGTTATGAAATCTTTGTGCAACAAAGCCCTTTATAGTAATAGAGTTCCTCTCCCCCCTTAAGGAGAAAACTAGAATAGGGAATTTTTAATTAATTACAATTCTTATTGATAATTCTTGGACTTATAAATTTCTTTAATTCATAAAATTTTAAAATGAAAAATCACAAAATATCAGATATCAATATATAACCTTTTACTACTTTCCCACCCATACTTAAATATTCAATATTTAAGTAAAATTCATCTTTATTTTTTACAATATTTTTTATCCTTACAATATCCCCATTAATTAAATAAGATCTTTTCTTATTAAAATATTGATCAAATAAAAAAGCCTTTCTTGAGGATACTTCAACTTTCTCGACTATTTTACCTAAGTCACTCTTCAATATATAAATATTATTAGGATTTGAAAAAAAAGTAGTTAAATTTAAGTTTGGAGCTAAAGTCCTCCATTCTTCTTTCAATATATATTTCCCAGACTCTAAAAGATATATTCTTTTATAGCTTATTGCTCCATCTTTAAACCTTTCAATAATTCTATTTTTTTTAAATTCTGGATCGTATAATGGACTCAAATAAAACTCTTTTACCTCTTTAGAAGATATCTCAAAAATCCTGTATTGACCACTTGGGTTGCAATCCTCTGTGTAATTCACCACCAAATATTTATACTTACTATCATTTATTTCCTCTAACCAAAAACCATTTTTATTATAACAGTAGTCATTACCATTGAATAAATAAAATTTTTCTCCCCCTTTCCTATAGTAAATATTATTATCTTCTTTTACTAAAATATCTTTTGCTGACAAATTACCTGAAAAAATCAATAATAAAAAAATGAAAAATTTATTTAAAACCATTCCTTTTCTCCACTTCTCTCAATATTTTTATAAATAACTTCTTTCTTTCCAACATCCCATTATTTCCACCATTTATTCTCTTACTCACAGACTCAACTACTTTTAAATGATGACTATCACTATAGTTACTATTTAAATCTGGATACCCTTTATAAATTAAATTATCTGCATTTTTAAATATATTAAATGCCCATACAGAACTTTCCACTGCATGAAATAAGTCATCACAAATTAATTCTGGGTTACTAACTACATCTATTCCTGAGTAGTTTTTATATTTTTTATATGCACTTTTCCAAGTTAGCTGAATTAGACCTCTTCCTTTATACTTAGGACCATCTCCAAAAGATGTATTTCCTTCAGCTAAGATTTGATTTCTTCTTCGACATGCTCGACTATTTTTAACGTCACAAACAGATGGCGGAAAGTTAGATATATCATAATCTTTCCCACTAGCATATTCAATTAAGGTATTAAAGTGGTCACACTCATGATAAATTTGTGCTAAAAAATGACATAACATTAATTTATCTTTTAAATTATGTTTTCTAAGACTTTTATTCAACTCAGGAACAAACTCTTCTGGCGTAGTATTTTGTGTTGATCTCCCATTCATTACGCGATGAGAAAATAGTTTTCTAGAACCATAAACAGCTTTAAAAAAGCTTAACGAAATAATATCTTCTGAATCATTATCAATTCTTTTATCTAAATTAGGTTTATTCTCCTCTGTGGTTCCTTCAATAATATCAACATCTAGATGTAATTTAACAGCTTCCTCTTTAACTCTTTTGGCCACATAACTTACTGGATCTAAAGGCTTTCCATCTGGTTTGAGTACAGTAAATTGTAATCTCTGCCCAACCATACTTATTAACGGCAGTTTTCCATTGGAAATCGAATAAACCTTTTTCTTCCCGGTAGCTACAATTAACATCTCAATATTTGTTTTTTCAATAACGTAATTACTACCTTCACGATCTACAAGCGTTAGTGTAGAAGTACTTTTAAACTTTTCATAGGGTTCATCTAATTGAATCAGAATAGGTTTTTCTGTGCCATTACCTGAATTAAGCGATCTTTTTAAAACAAACTCATCATTCGATGTTAAGGCTAAAAATTCAATATCACGATTAGCCGAAGAGAGGACTTCAACTCTTCCTTGATCATCCGTAATACGTTCAAAACTTTTCTTTCCCTTTGGCCGTGTTTGTATCGGAAAATGAGCCATAATCTTTCCATGAACATCCACCACTTGAAAAGGTGTTACCACCAAACGATTCTGAGAAATCGTACTATTCATTTGTCGATATTCTTCAATTGTGTTAGGTAACTGAATTTTTATAGGATGCTCTGAGGAGGAGAGGGTCGAAGAATTAATGACCTTCACCACAGTATAATCAGATGCCTTCGGTGGTTTTGCTAAAATTTCTACCATCCGATTAGGAGAAGCTTGAAAGACAAATAAGCCATCTGTATCTGTTTTCTTCAGATTCTCTCTCGATGAATTTTGATAACGTGATTTCACCTTCAGATTTCTGACATATCGTCCAGATTTATCATAAAACTTAGAGGTAATGGTCACCAGTTTACTCATGATTCAATATCCTCGTGTGTAGACACCTCATCCTCCTGATCTTCTTCTATTTCTTCGAGCAAATAATCAATCTGTTCATCACTCACTGCTCCACTCAAATGTGTACACAAAGAGTTAAAGCTCAGCGCAATAAAGTCAGTTGACTGGGGCGTATAGAACCTAAAAGTACTTAATTGATGTTGTTCATTTAATATGGATTTATTGGTTTTCAGAAGCTTTCCATCAGTTTGATCAATCACAAAAATTTCTTTTTCTCCTGCAGACGAGCTATTCCATTGATAATTAATCTGATTACTAAATAATGTTGCCATCTGAGGTAAGCTCATCTTCGGTTCAACCACATTCTGTGGCTGTAAAAACAGATGCTGCCCTGCTTTCACCTCAAACTTCCCAGCAGTTGTCGGCAACACACCTGAACCACTAATTTCAATCTGACTTCCTCCAGCCACCAATATAATTTTTTTACTCGCCTTAACTTCAATCCTGTCTTCCGTTGAAATAATCTGCACCCCCTTTCTTGCAATAAGATCTGCACCATCACCCTGTGCCTGAATCTCAACCTTGCCTTTACCGGCATATAAACGTGCACCCTCTTGTGCTGCAAATAAACTTAGTTTCTGGCTGGCATGGGCAATCAGCGATTGTTGTGTGCTGAGGTTAATACTCTCTCCGGCACTGTGGCTGATCTGACCATCAGCAGAGAGATGCACATCTTGCTGGCTACTCAACGCAATAGAGTTTGGTGCGCTAAGAATCATTAAGGCCTGTTTAAAAGCAGCAGCTTTATTTTCATCCTGCTGTTCGATCTGCTCTAAGAAGTTCTTTAAGTTATCGAGAACTTCTAAAGGATCGGTCTGCTGGTTTTTGGCCACTTCACTTAAGGCTTGAGCATTGTTCAGGCTGCTTTCTAGCTGACTCTTGGCTTCACTGGCATCGAGATGATTGCCTTCGGCTTGTGCCTGTGGATGGGTGGAAATCAGTAAGCCTTCTCCAGCACGTACTGCACCCCACTGATCGGTTCTCAGTTCAAAACCTTCACCACGGCCATCACTTTCAGCGCTGGCTTTGGGATGGCTCAAGTTCCCCAGGTTCAGTTGGGTAGAACCATGACTACTTTGCAGCTGGGTAGAAATCTGCTTCGGAGTATCATCAAAACGTAGTTGGTTAAAGCCACTACCTTCAATTTCCTGTGAGCGGATCCCGCTAAGTTTTTTGGTGTCGGGTAGCTGGCCTAGGGTATCAAAGCGGGTTGGAGAACGTTCTGCTTCATGTAGACGTCCCACCACAAAAGGCCGGTCGATGTTACCGTCAAAGAAGTCGATCACCACAATTTCATTAATCCGTGGCAGGAAACGTGCCCCATAGCCTTCTCCGGCCCAGGGGGTCAGTACATCCACCCAGGCAGAGTCGGTGTCATTGTCATTGCTACCAGCACCACCATCATGCTGATGATCATCACTGCGGGTAAACAGGAAACGGACTTTAATGCGTCCCCATTCATCGACATGGATGCTTTCTCCAGCAGGCCCCACCACCCGGGCACGCTGTGGATGAGCCGCCGGTCGGTGCTGTAGTGGGTGGTATTCCGGTACCGTATGGATGTTGCGACGTTGTAAGGTTAAGGTATTGCCTTGACGTTCATCCGGGTGTTGTTTTTGTTGAAAACTAAAATGGC